>JAZKEV010000066.1:6334-12544 GCA_040386765.1 Verrucomicrobiota bacterium
CATCATCTCGGATCACATGGTGCTGCAGGCCGGCACCATTGCGCCGGTCTGGGGCTGGGCCGAACCGGGCGAGACGGTTTCGGTGACGGTTGCGGGCCGCACGGAGACGGTGGCAGCGGGGGCGGACGGACGGTGGTCGGTGCGCTTCGCCGCGCTGAAGCCGAGCGACCAGCCGCAGACGTTGACGGTGGCCGGGACGAACACGCTTGTCGTGAAAGACGTGCTGGTCGGCGAGGTGTGGCTGGCGTCGGGTCAGTCGAACATGAATCGCGTGGTCGCGGCGGCGCTCAATCCGCAGGAGGAGATCGCGAAGGCGACGCATCCGCGGTTGCGGATGTTTATCGTGAAGAGCGCGGCAACGGTGACGCCGCAGGCGGACTGCGTCGGGACGTGGCAGGTGTGCTCGCCGGCGACGGTCGGGAAGTTTTCCGCGGTTGGTTACTTCTTTGGCCGCGAGCTGCTCGACAAACTCGCGGTGCCGGTCGGCATCGTGCACTCGTCGGTGGGGGGCACGGATATCGCGGCGTGGACGAGTGCGGAGGCGCAGCTGAAGGATGCGGACTTGAAGGCCGCCCTCGAACGCTGGGCGCGCGACGATGCTTCGTACGATGCGGCGACGGTCGCGGCACGCTACAAGCAGCAGGTAGGCGATTGGGAGAAGGCGGCGGCCACGGCGAAAGCCGCGGGAAAGGCGGCGCCCGCCAAGCCGCGCGTGCCCTTCGCACCGCGCGACAATCCCAACCGCCCGGCCAATCTCTACAATGGCATGATCGCGCCGTTGATTCCCTACGGCCTGCGCGGGGCCATCTGGTATCAGGGCGAGCACAACTGCGGGCGCGAGGAAGCCGCGCGGCTGTATTACCGGCAGCTTCCCTTGTTGATCGCAGATTGGCGCGCGCGCTGGGGCAGCGATTTCCCGTTTGCGTGGGTGCAACTGCCGAATTTCGGCAAGGAGGATTTCCGTCCGCTCGTACGCGAGGCGATGTCGCAGTCGCTCAAGGTGAAGAACACCGGGCAGGCGGTGACGATCGACATCGGCGACCCGAACGACAATCACCCGAAAAACAAGCAGGAGGTTGGTCGCCGGCTCGGCCTCTGGGCGCTGGGCGATGTTTACGGGAAGAAAGTTCCGGCGACCTCCGGGCCCGTCTTCGCGGGCCACACGGTGCGCGGGCGCGAGCTGACGCTGCGCTTCACGCACGCCGAGGGCGGCCTGGTGGCGAAGGGCGGCGAGCTTCATAGCTTCCAGATCGCGGGCGCGGACCGGAAATGGAAGCCGGCGCAGGCGCGGATCGCGGGCGAGACGATCGTGGTGAGCCACGCGGAGATCGCGGCGCCGGTGGCGGTGCGGTATGCCTTTACGAACAGCCCGACGGCGACACTCTACAACGGCGCGGATCTTCCCGCGTCCCCCTTCCGGACAGACGACTGGCCTTTGCGATGAATCGACTCCCCCGACATCTCCTCTTTCTCCTGGCGAGCAGCCTCGCGGTTTCGGCGCACCCGATCGTCGCGGGCTTCGAGCGCTTTTATGCGACGGAGACATCCGAGGCCAGGGCCGCCGAGGGCGGGCTGCTGTTGCTGAACGAGCTCAACTGCGTGGCGTGTCATGCTGCGCCGGATACGTGGGCCGGGCGGCTGCCCGGTCGCGGGAAGATCTCGCTCGCCGCCGTGGGCACGCGCTGGCGCGGTGAGGGCTTGGGGACGTTTGTCGCGACCCCGCATCAGTTGAAGCCGGGCACGCTCATGCCGCAGATCGGCGGGGACGCGGCGAGCAATGATGCGCTGATCGCTTATCTCGCCTCGCTCGCCGGCAGCGGCGATGCTGGCGCGAAGGCGAAGAAGACGTTTCCCTCGGGCAATGCGCAGCGCGGCCAGAAGCTATTCAATACGGTGGGCTGCGTGGCGTGCCATGCGCCGACCGGTGAGCAGCCGGCGGGTCACGCTTCGGTGCCGCTTGGGCTCGCGAAGCACTACGACCAGGGCGCGCTGGCGGAATTCATCCAGAATCCGCTGCACACGCGGCCAGGCGGGCGGATGCCCTCGACGGAATTGAAGGATGGGGAGGCGGCCGATTTGGCGGCATTTCTGAATCCGACTCCGCCTGCGGCGGCGGGCGCGCGGCGTGGCGACGTCGCGGCGGGCAAGGCCCAGTTTACCGCGCGCAATTGCGCGGCGTGTCACGACACGGGCGACAAAGCGGCAGCGGCGACAGCAAAGACGGCGAAGCCGCTGGCGCAGGTGCGCGCGGGCGAAGGCTGTCTCGCGGCGAGTCCGACGGCGGGCGTGCCGAACTTTTTTCTGAGCGACGCACAGCGGCGCGCGTTCGCGGCGGCGTTGAAGACCGTGCAGGCCGGCGCACCTGCGAGCCTGAGCGCGGAGCAGCGGGTGGCGGTGAAATTCGAACAGCTCAACTGCTATGCGTGCCACGAGTGGCGAGGGAAGGGAGGGGCGGGCGAGCGCGCCAAGCTCTTCACGGCCGAGGCGAGCGCGGTCGATTCGCTTGGTGAGATCGGCTACCTGCCGCCGAAGCTCGATACCGCGGGGCGGAAGCTCACGACCGCGTGGCTCGAAAAACTATTCTGGGGCTCGGGCGGTGGCGTGCGGCCTTACATGCACACACGGATGCCGCGCTTCGGCGAGGCGGCAGTGGGCGACCTGATTCCCTTGCTCGCGGAGGCGTGCCGGCCCGAAAAGCCGAGAGAGATCGATACGAGCGGTGGCAAAGGTCACCAGCGTTTTTACACCGGGCGCACGCTGCTCGGCACGAATACGGGCGGTCTCGGATGCGTGGCGTGTCACGGCTTCAAGAAGAACGAGCCCTCGGGCGTGCGTGCGATCAATCTCACGCACACGGCGAAGCGCGTGAATCCGGAGTACTTCATGGCGCTCCTGCTCGACCCGCAGGGCACACAGCCCGGCACGATCATGCCGCCGCTGCTGGCGGGGCGGAAGGATGGGGAGAAAGTCGTCGAGTCGATGTGGACGTATTTCAAGGAGCTCGACCAGAGCGAGGTGGTGCCGGAGGGGTTGAGCGGCGGCGGCTCGTTTGAGCTGAAGCCGGGGGAGGAAAAACGCCCGATCGTATTCCGCACCTTCCTGGAAGGCGCGGGCACGCAGGCGATCGCGGTGGGTTTTCCGGCGGGGATTCACGCGGCTTTCGATGCCTACGAGGTCCACTGGGCGCTCGTGTGGAAGGGGCGCTACCTCGATGCGCTGACGAATTGGGAGGAGCGGCCGATGAAGCCGATCAAGCCGCTCGGCGAGGCGAAACGGATGCTGCCGAATCACGTGCCCTTTGCGCAACTGGCCGACGCGTCGGCGGCGTGGCCGGCGAAGTTTGGCCGCTACGCCGGGTACACGTTCAAAGGTTACCGGCTCGCGCCCGACGGTACGCCGACCTTCCGCTACGCGATCGGCACGCTGGAGGTGGAGGACACCTTGCGACCCGCGGCGGATGGCACGTTTAAGCGCACCGTGAAGGTGAGCGGCGGCAACGGCGGTGACGGCACGTGGTACTTCCGCGGTGCCGGCGTCGGTGTCTCCCCGCAACCGGTGGTGTGGAAAGACGGCACGGCGGTGATCGAGGAGACCCTTTCGTTATGAGCATGCGCTTGCGAGACTCACAGCAGGAATCAGCCGCAGCGCGGGGCCTTGGCCCGCGCGCACAGGCGGCGGGATGGTCGAAGCGCGGGCGCTCGCTCCGTGCGATGTTGCTGGGGCTGACGCTCGGCGTGCTGGGCGCGGCCGGTACGCGCGCCGCGGAGGCGTCGACCTATACGATCACGCCGTATCAACCGCCCGAGGGCGTGAAGCTCGAAGTGACGGGCATCGCGCGGCTGCCCGATGGGCGTATCGCGCTCACGCTGCGCAAGGGCGAGATCTGGGTGATGGAGCGGCCCGACGCGGACCCCAGCGACCCGAAGGCGGTCGGTTACCGGCGGATTGCTTCCGGACTGCACGAGGCGCTCGGGCTGGCCTGGCACGACGGCGCGCTCTACACGATGCAGCGCGCCGAACTCACGCGGCTGCGTGACCGCGATGGCGACGGCATCATCGACGACTACGAGACGGCGGCGAATATCTGGAGCGTCTCCGGCAACTACCACGAGTACGCGTACGGCCCCGTGGTCGATGGCGGCGGCAACCTGTGGTTCACGCTCAACACGACGCTCGGTGGCGGCGTGAAGATGCCCGGTCACCGTCCGCTCGAAGCGCCGTGGCGCGGGTGGGCGATGCGGCTGACATCGGCGGGTGTCGTCGAACCGATGAGTGCGGGCTTCCGCTCGCCCTCGGGCTTGGGCACGAATGCTGACGGCGAGGTCTTCGCGACGGACCAGCAGGGCAACTACTGGGGGACCAATCCCGTGCTGCATCTGCGCAAGGGCGCATTCTTTGGGCACAAGGCGGCAATCGCCGACATGAAGCGGCCCGAGTCGCCGATGAAGGATCCCGGCGAGCTGCCCGAGGGCATCACGGTGGCGGAGACGGCGGAGCGAAATCCCAATTATTCGCTGCCGGCAGTGTGGCTGCCGTACTCGAAGCTCGGGCAAAGCCCGACCGGTCTCGCGTGCGACATGACCGGCGGGAAATTCGGGCCCTTTGAGAAGCAAATGTTCGTGGGCGAGTTCACGCTCTCGCGGGTCACGCGCGTCTTTCTCGAGAAGGTCGGCGGCGAATATCAAGGAGCGGCATTTCGGTTTCTCGAGGGGCTGCAGAGCGGGCCGATCCGACTCGAGTTTTTGCCGGATGGCTCGCTGCTTTCCGGCGAGACGAATCGCGGCTGGAATTCGTCGGGCACGCGGTCTTTCGGGCTCGAGCGCATTCGCTGGAATGGCACGGTGCCTTTCGAGATTCGCACGATGCGGGCGCAGCCGGACGGGTTTATTCTGGAATTCACCCAGCCGATCGACGCCAGGGCCGCGACCGATCCGAAGAGCTACGAAGGCTCGAGCTACACCTATACCTACCAGCAGAAATACGGCAGTCCGGAGATCGATCCGCAGCCGGTGGTCGTGACCAAGGCGGAGCTGATGGCGGATGGCAAATCCGTGCGGCTGGTGTGCACCGGCCTGCGCAAGGGCTTCGTGCATGAGCTGAGCGTGAATGGCATCCGCTCGAGCAAGGGCGCGGCGGTGGCGAACCCGATAGGGTATTACACGCTTAATCGGATTCCGGGGATGGCTGCGGCCACGGAGTAAACCTCTTAAGTCATGCATGCTTGCTTGATCTCTACCGTAGCGCGGAGCTTCGTCCCGCGTCTGGACGCACCGAAGCGCGGGCTAAAGCTCCGCGCTACGTTTCTCCTTTTCGCGCTCACGCTTGCGGAAGGATTGTCGGCCGCTGAGACGGGCAAGCTGGCGCCGACGTTGCAGCCCTTTGTTGATTCGGGGCTGATGGCGGGAGCGGTCGCGCTCGTGGCCACGCCGGATAAAGTGCTTTCGGTAGACACCGTGGGCTATAGCGATCTTGCGGCGAAGAAGCCGATGCGCGCGGACGCGGTTTTCTGGATCGCCTCGCAGTCGAAGCCGATCACGGCGGCGGCGCTGATGATGCTCGTCGACGAGAAGAAGGTGAACGTCGATGACCCCGTGGCGAAATACCTGCCGGAACTGGCCGACCAATGGTTGAAGGCCGAGGCCGATGGCGATCACCAGCTCTGGAAGCGGCCGCGCCGGCCGGTGCTGGTGCGCGACCTGTTGACGCACACGAGCGGATTTTCGCCGAAGTCGGCGATCGAGGAGCCGACCAACGACATCCTGCCGCTTGCGACGCGCGTGCGGAGTTACGCGATGATGCCGCTGAATTCCGAACCGGGCACGAAGTATGTGTATTCCAATGCGGGCATCAATACCGTGGGCCGGATCGTGGAAGTGGTGAGCGGGATGCCCTACGGAAAATTTCTCGAGGAGCGGCTCTTTCGTCCGCTCGGGATGAAGGACACGACCTTCTGGCCGAGCGGTCCGCAGCTCGAGCGGCTGGCGAAGGCCTACGAGCCGGCGGGCGGCATGCTGAAGGAGCGGCCAATCGAGCAGTTGAAGTATCCGCTCGACGGGCGCGATCGCACGGCGTTTCCCGGCGGCGGGCTTTTTTCAACGGCGCAGGATTTGCTGAAGTTCTATCGCATGCTCGTGGGTTTCGGTCTTTTCGAGGGCCAGCGTATCCTGAGTCCGGATGCGGTGCGGCAGATGACGTCGATTCAGACGCCGG
>JAZKEV010000067.1:0-629 GCA_040386765.1 Verrucomicrobiota bacterium
CGGCGGGCGGCGAAGTTGGCGGCGAGCGCCGCGGCCCAAGCCGGGCGGGCGGGGACGGTTTCGATGAGCACGCGCACGATACCATGGCAGCCGAGGCCCACGCCCCAGACCAAGTCGTTCTCGGACGTGGTATCGTAGACCACCGCATCGGGCTGACCGGTGGTGCGCACGTTCTCCGCGCGCGCCATCACGTCTTCCTCCAGGCAGCCGCCGCTGATCGAGCCGATGCGTTTGCCGCCTGCCATCACCAACACCCGCGCTCCCGGCCGACGATACGACGAGCCCTCCACGCTCACGAGCGTGGCCAGTACGGCGGGCTTGGCCTCAGGCGCCAGCAGGGCCGCGACGATGGCTTGGAGGTCTTTCATCGCTGGGTCAAAAGCGTCGTCCGCTAGGGGAAAAGCAAGCGCGGGCGTAGTCTAATAGCTGCTGCAAGTCGACATTCTCACCCCCAGTGGCATCGGAATTCAGCATTGCCAAGTGCTAGGTAAAGTTTGTGTCATAACCGTGTCACACAAACGGACGCTGATGTAAGTCGGCGTACGGGACACCTCAACACAACCAACACAACTATGAACAAACCGCTGCTGTCAGCCGCGAGTGCGGCTGCGCGTTACGGTATCTTGGCG
>JAZKEV010000067.1:639-8546 GCA_040386765.1 Verrucomicrobiota bacterium
CCAGACTGCTCCCGCTACAACCCCCGCCTCGGGATCTACAACCACGGAACCGGCGAAGCTCGAACGCTTCGAGGTTACGGGTTCCCGCATCAAGCGAATCGACGCGGAAACACCACAACCCGTCGTCCGCCTCACCCAGGAAGACTTCCAAGCCACGGGCTTCTCGACCCTCGGTGATGCTATCCGTGCGATGCCGGCCATCTCGGGCCAGTCGCTGGTCTCGATCGACGGTGGCACGAGCTTCACGCCCGGTGTGAGCTCGTTCAACCTCCGCGGCCTCGGTGCCAACAACACCCTCGTCCTCATCAACGGTCGTCGCGCCGCTCCCTTCCCCTCCGCGGGCTTCAACGGCTTCCAGACCGTGTTTGACCTCAACTCGATCCCGACGGCGGCGATCGATTCGCTTGAGCTCCTGAAGGACGGCGCCTCCGCCATCTACGGCTCCGATGCCGTGGCCGGTGTGTTGAACGTCAACCTGAAGAAGAACTACACCGGTCTCTCCACCGAGCTGTCCGTAGGTAACACCTTCGGCACCGACTCGCTGGAAAAGAGCGCCTTCATCATCATGGGTGCGCAGGCCGGCAAGATCTCGCTCGTGACGACGGCGGATTACAAGACCCGCAAGTCGATCTACGGTATCGATCTCGACTACACCAACCAGTCCGATGGCACGCCCTTCGGTGGTGTCGATCAGCGCTCCACGACCGGCCCGATCGGCGCCGTCCGTGGTTTGACCGATCGCACGCGCTTCCCGGCGGGCACGGCGTTCTTCTCTGCGCCGACCTCGAATCCCACGCTCGCGACCGCGCAGGCTGGCATCCCGCTGTATAACTTCCAGCAGGAGGCCGGTCTCTTCCCTGACATCGAGTCGATGGGCGTGTACACCCGTGGTGTTTACGACTTCAACCCGCTCGTCTCGGGCTTCATTGAGGCCTCGTTCCGCCGCTCGAAGGTGGAAATCGATGCCGCCGCTTCGCCGTACAACACGCTGAGCGAAAACGGCGACAGCGCCAACGGCACCGGCGTCTTCCCGGCGACCAATCCCTTCAATCCCTTCGGTGAAAACGTACTGGACCTCCGGTATCGCTTCACGGATATGGGCCGCCGCATCCAGGACTCCACGGCCGACACCGTCCGCCTCGTCGCGGGCCTCGAAGGCCGCATCGGTAATTCCGACTGGTCGTGGGATGCCGCCATCCTCCACTCCAAGAGCACGGTCATCCAGCTCTCGCGCAACACCACCTCCGATCGTCTGGTGCAGAACGCCCTCAACGGCGTCACGATCGAGGGTCAGCGCTACTTCCTGAATCCCTTCGGCCCGAATCCGAAGCCGTTGATGGATTACCTCCGCATCACCAATCCTGGCAACGACCTCTTCCAGATTCGTTCTGCGGACGTGCATGTCTCCGGCCCCTTGTTCCAGCTTCCCGCTGGCGCGGTCGGCGCGGCCTTCGGCACGGAAGTGCGTACGGAACTCTTCGAGAACGTCGGCACGCAGCTCAATCGTGACGGGCAGATCGTCGGTGGCAGCACCGGCAGCGATACCCGTGGCGACCGCCGCCTCTACTCGTACTACGCCGAGCTCGAAGTTCCGGTTCTGAAGTCGCTCACCGCGCAGCTGGCCGTTCGCCATGAGTCGTACAGCGACTTCGGCGAGACGACCAAGCCGAAGATCGCGTTGCTCTACAAGCCGATCCCGGAGTTCCTGATCCGCGGCTCCTACAGCGAGGCCTTCCGCGCGCCTGATCTGGCGTACCTCTACACCACGCAGAGCGTGAGCTTCACTTCCGGCACCCTGGCCGATCCCCTCCGTCCGAACGATCCGCGCGTGCAGATCCGCCAGAACGGTGGTGGCAATCGCAACCTCCAGCCGGAAGAGACCGAAGTGCACTACGGCGGCATCGTCGTACAGCCTTGGGCGCGCAAGACCGGCAGCATGTTCCGCGAGCTGTCGTTCGGGGTGGATTACTTCCGCTACCAGCAGGAGAGCCTGATCAGCAGCCTCACGGCCGCCCAGATCCTCGGCAACCTCACGGCGTTCGGTGGCCTCATCGACCGCAATCCTCCGGCAGCGGGCGAGACGGTTGGCGTCATCAGCGCCGTCCGCACCTCGTTCCAGAACCTGAGCGAAGGCGAGTACGAAGGCTTCGACTTCAACATCCGCTGGATCCTTCCCCGCAACGAGTGGGGTGAGTTCCGCGGCGAACTGTCCGCGACGTACGCCAAGAATGTCGAGTTCACCACCGCCACCGGCGTGCTGGTCGATTACGATGGGAACTACAGCTTCCCCCAGATGCGCAGCACCGCCACCCTCGCGTGGAAGCGCAAGGACTGGGCCGCGTCGATCTTCGTGACGCACATCGGCAGCTACCTCGACAACTTCGGCATCGCCGAGATCAGCGACCAGTACGTCGTGAATCCCCAGATCGCCTACAAGGGCTTCTTCAACAGCACGATCACCATCGGTGTCCGCAACGTGCTCGACAAGAACCCGCCGCGCGATCTGTCGGACTCGAAGCTCGCCAACGAGAACGTAAATCTCATCGAGCCGGCCTTCTGGTACGTGCGTTGGTCGAAGGAGTGGTAAGCTCCCCGGTCTAGCAGAACCTTAAGTCGTTTTTCGACGCGCCCTCTCCGGAGGGCGCGTTTTTTTTATGCCCTGCGTCGGCATGCGGTTTGCGTGGGATAGCCCGTTGTGATTCAATCTCCCGTCGTCGTGAAATCCGCCGTCGCCATCCGCCACATCTTCATCTCGCCCGGTCATAATTTCTTCGGCCGCTACGGACAGCCCGCGGGCGAGCACCGCACGACGGATATCCCGATGGTACATTGCCTCGCGGGACAGGGACTTGAAGGCGACCGTTTCTGCGGGTATCGCACCGACTACAACGGCCAGGTGACGTTTTTCGCGTGGGAGGTCTACGAGGCGGCGCGACGCGAATTTGCGGTGCCGGCGCTCAAGCCCGACGCCTTTCGCCGCAATGTGCTGGTGGAGGGCGCGCACCTGAATTCGCTGATCGGCTCCCGCTTCACGCTCGGCGGCGTGGAGTTCGAAGGCATGAGCGAGGCCAAGCCCTGTGCGTGGATGAACGCTGTCGTCGCCCCGGGCGCCGAAGTGTGGCTGCGCGGTCGCGGCGGCCTGCGCGCCAAAATCCTCACTGACGGAGCCCTGCATTGCGGCCCCGCGGAGTTGTACGCGGGAGACCTGCTGGCGCTGCGATAGAGGCCAGACGTACTGCGCGCAACTGCAGCGGCCGCGCTCGCCAAGCAGGCTACCAGTTTGCCCGCTGCGGCCTTATCTCTCGCTACTTGGCGAGATACTGCTCCACCCACGCCACGCCACCGACCTCATCCGCAAACGCCCCGTCGAGCTGCGCTTCGAACGCTGCGTCGATGATCGGCTTGAAGGTCGGGCCCGGCTTCAGCCCGCGGGCAATGAGATGGCGACCCTGCACGATCGGCTTCGGCGCCGCATCCGCGAGCTGGAGCGCATGGGCCTTGGCGACGAGCTCGTCGATGCGCACGTGGACTTCGGGCGAATAGAGTGGCGGGCGGCCGTTTACATCGGCGCGCATCACGAGCGCGAGATCGTCGATGGTGGCGGGCGCGAGCTTGCGGGCGAGGCGGCGCACGGCGGAGTCGGTGAATTCCTCGGAGCCGTGGTGATGCGCGAGATGATGCACCACGACTGCGACCACGGACGCATCGTACTCGAGTGGCGCGCCGAGCCGGCGGAGAAAACTCTGTGCGAGCGGGCCGCCAGCGGCTTCGTGGCCGGGGCTGATCCAGTGCATCGCGCCGCGTTTCTCGGCGTATGAGGTCGTGGAGGGTTTGCCGAAGTCGTGCGCGAGCACGCCCAGCATCAGAATGCGCCGCCGCAGCGGAGGGCTCTGCTGCCAGTCGGCGAGCGCGACGAGCGCATCGAGGCAGTGCTGCGTGTGCGTGAAGACATCGCCCTCGGGGTGCCAGCCGGGATCCTGCGGCGTGCCGCGGAGCGCGGCCACCTCGGGGAAGTGTCGCAGCCAGCCCGTCTCCTCGAGCACGGCGAGGCCGCGCGAGGGCTTGAGGGATTTGGCGGCCCACTTCTCCCACTCGCCCCAGACGCGCTCCGAGGGCAGCTCGGCAAACGTATCCGAAATGCTGCGGCACAGCGCCGCCGTTTCCGGCGCGACGGTGAAATCGAAGCGGGCCGCCAGCTGAAACGCGCGCAGCACGCGGAGCGGGTCCTCCACAAACGCGCTGCTGGTGTGACGGAGTACGCGCGCCGCCAGGTCGCGCTGGCCGCCGTGGGGATCGAGCACCTCACCGGTAAAGGGATCGAAGGCGATGGCATTGACGGTGAAATCCCGCCGCGCCGCCGCCTCGGCATCGCTCAACGTGGGATCGGGTTCGACGGCGAAGCCGCGGTGGCCGGCGCCCGTCTTGGATTCGCGCCGAGGCAGCGAGAAGTCGTACTCCTCGCCGGTCGCCCGGCTGCGGACCTTGATCACGCCGAAGCTGCGGCCGACAACGTCGGTCGAGCCGAAGGGCGCGAGCGCGCGGTGCAGCGCCTCGAAATCAGCGCCGCCCACCTCGATATCGAAATCCTTTGGTGCGATGCCGAGCAACCAGTCGCGCACTCCGCCGCCCACCAGCCGAGGCCGGCCAATGCGCCGCACCGCGTCGAGCATCGCGCGGAGGTCGTCAGGAAGTTGGATCGGGGAGGGCACGGGAGAGATTTCGGTCCAGGAGGTGAGTACAGGTTGCACAGATATCACGGATAACGGACTGCGGGGCGTGCGATGTGTCTGCCACCAAATCGTTTCTCTGTGCTCCTCTGCGCCTTTCCTTCCTTAGCCGCGGGGTTTCGCAAAGGCTGCGACGAGGACAAGCAACCAGCCTCCCATCAGCGCTACGCCGCCGAAGGGGGTGATGGGGCCGAGCCAGCGCGGCCCGCCCACCGCCAGCCAGTAGAGCGAACCGGAAAACATCACCGTGCCCAAGCACCACAGCCGCGCGGCCCAAAGCAGTCCGCCGGCATTTCCGCTGCCTGCGGGAGTGGCGCGCAGCCAGCCCGCCAGCCCGAGAAGTGCCACGGCGTGGAGCAGATGGTAGCGCGAACCGGTTTCCCACGCGACCGTCATGCCGCGCTCAAGCAGGGTGGCCTTAAGTGCATGCGCCCCAAAAGCCCCTAACGCGACTCCGGTGAGGCCGAGGATGCCGGCGGCGGCGAGGGCGAAGGTCGCGGGGGTGCGGGTGCTCATGGAAAACGACTTTGACAGGTCCAACCTGAGGCGGGCAAGTGCCGGGCGTAGCAAGCGGAGGGTAGGAGGACGGCTACCAAGGTCCCTTAGATTTGCTCTGGCGCTGCGAGGGTAGTGGTCAACTTTAGCCGCCTCCGCTTCATATTTCGTCTTCCGCACCCCAAGAAGTTATGCACATTCGTGCCCGGCGCGTAAAAGGTCGTTGACAGGCTCTCCGGGAACCTTAGCTCTTGGCCTCTTTTCGCATGAAAACGTTCCTCGCCAAGAAGGAGACAGTGCAACCCAAGTGGCATCTGATCGATGCTACGGGTGTTCCGCTCGGTCGTCTCGCTGTCAAGGCCGCCAATATCATCCGCGGCCGCCATAAAGCTTCCTACACTCCCAGCGTCGATACCGGCGATTACGTGGTGGTCATTAATGCGGAAAAGGTCGCGCTTACCGGCAAGAAGGAAGACCAGAACGAGTACATGTTCTTCTCCGGCTTCGTCGGCGGCGAGAGCTACCGCAAGGTGTCCCTGATGCGCGAGCGCCATCCCGAGTTCATCATCGAGCACGCCGTCAAGGGCATGCTGCCGAAGAACAAGATCGCCGCCCATATGCTGACCAAGCTCCGCGTCTTCGCCGGCCCCACGCACACCCACGAGGCTAACGCCCCGCAAAAGATTTCCGCCTGACCCATCGCTAGAACATGAGCGCCGCCACTGCTACTGCCACTCCCGCCAATATTTTCCTCGGCACCGGCCGCCGCAAGACCTCGACCGCACGCGTGCGCGTGACCGAAGGTTCCGGCAAGCTGACCGTCAACGGTCGCACCTTCGACAGCTACTTCTCCCACGAGAATTTCTCGAAGCAGGCCTATGCTCCTCTCCTCGTCGTCGAGATGAAGGACAAGATCGACGTCACGGCCAATGTCTCGGGCGGCGGCGTCGCCGGCCAAGCTGGCGCGGTGGCTCACGGCATCGCCCGTGCGCTCCAGAAGATGAACGCCGAACTCCGTCCGGCGCTCAAGAAGGCGGGCCACATCAAGCGCGACCCGCGCGAGAAGGAACGTAAGAAGGCCGGTCAGCCGGGCGCCCGCAAGCGCTTCCAGTTCTCGAAGCGCTAAGCTTCGTCTGTTCACGCGAACAAAACCCTGTTTACAAAAACGCCGTCCGCTCACCGCGGGCGGCGTTTTCGTTTTTCCGGGTGGCGGATTGGAACGTGGCCTGCTAGCAAAAAGGCCGATGAAAACTTTGTCGGCTCGCCTCCCACTCGCAGCAACGGTGTTTCTGAGTGCGGCGGGAGTGGCTCGGGCTCATCCCGGGCACGATGGTCACGAGCTCACTTGGGACTTTAGTCATCTCGCGGAGCATCCGGTGGCTACCATCAGCTGCGCCATGATTGTCGGGGCTGCCGCCGCGCTGCTATGGCAGGCCTTTAACCGCCGCTCTTCGGGCCGCACTCAGAGCTTGCGGGTATCCGAGCGCAACCGGGGGAAGTAAGGGGCGAGGATCCGCCGTACGTCGCGCAGCGCCTGCCGCAGCGCGATCGAGCCGGGCGCGACCAGCTTGAGGCTCCATCCGCCGCGGCGGAGCGCGCTGACGCCGAGCCAGAGGCCATTGCCGTGCAGGGCGGAGAGTTCTGCCAGCCACGGTGTCGCGGGCGCGGTTGGCGATGCCGTTGCCGCGTCTGGTGCAATCAAGATGGCGTTGGCGAAACAGGCTGCGTCGCCCGAACCGGCGAGCCTCGCGAGCTCATGGAGGTCGTCGCCGCTTTGGTCGAAACGCTCGCGGAGTACGAGCTCGCCTGCGGCGCGCACGGAGAGTTCGAGGCGCAACTGCTGCCACTGCCAGGCTTCGCCGTGGCCGACGCGGCCGGGCATGAGCTGATCGACGAAATAGAGCGCACCGCCGGTCTCGACTTCGACGGTGGTGACCTGCCGGTAGTGCGAGCCCGCATGCGGCACGAGTGGCTCGGGCGTGACCTCGAGCCAGCCGCCCGACTGCACGGCGAAGTGCTGCCGGCATTCCGCGGTGCCTTCGCGCATTTTGAAGATACGGCTGGCACTGGGCGTGGTGACGAGGAGCGAGGCCTGCGGCTCGACGTGGATTGCCGATTCCAACCGATCCCCGGAGAGAATGCCGGCGGTGGGATTGACGACTTGGACAATGAGCGTGCCGGCATCGGCATCCCAGTAGGGTTTGCTGAGATGGAACGGCGCGCGGAACGACTGTGCGGCGAGGACCGTGCGGCCATGCGCACGTGTTGCAGCGCGGAGCGAGAGATGGCCGGAGAACTCAGCCATGGATCGAGGTAGGGCGAGGCGTCCCCGCCGAGCCGTCGCGCTTTGCGGGTGCGAAAGAGAAAGCGATGTTCGAAGGTGTGCGGCGCGACGGCTCACCGAGGACGGTTCGCCCTACCTTCGGGCTTTCGGTGCGACGAGTGCTTCTTTCCTTTGTCCCAAATAGTCCCCGCGAGGTGGGAGCGGTGCGGGCGCGATAACTCGCGCGGTGAGGGCACCGCGCCTCTACCCCGCGTGCGCTTGTTTCTTGCGCCTTTTGCGCTTCTTCGCGGCCCTGCATGGGGTGAGCGGTCAGCTCTTCGCCGTCTGCGCGAAGAGCACCTGTTTTTCGATCCACGCGATCACGGCATCAAGGTTGTGCTCGCGCTTCAGGTCGCAGAAGA
>JAZKEV010000068.1:0-8395 GCA_040386765.1 Verrucomicrobiota bacterium
CGCCGAGCAGCACGCTCGTGGTGCCAACGGTCGTCGGTGTGCCGGTGATGGCACCCGTTGCGGTGTTAATCGCGAGGCCGGCCGGAAGGGGGCTGGCGGAATAGCTCGTGGGTGTGCCGGAGGCGGTGATCGTGAAACCAAAGGCCGTGCCGACCGTGCCGCCCGCCGAGAGCGGAGCGTTGGTAATGGTCGGAGCGACGCCCGCGGCGGCGACGGTGATGGTCAGGGTCGCGTTGCCGGTGCCGGTGGCATTGGTGGCGCCGAGCAGCACGCTCGTGGTGCCAACGGTCGTCGGTGTGCCGGTGATGGCACCGGTCGAGGTATTAATCGAGAGGCCGGCCGGGAGCGGACTGGCGGAATAGCTCGTGGGCGTGCCGGAGGCAGTGATCGTGAAGCTAAAGGGGGTGCCAACCGTGCCGCCTGCGGTCAGCGGACTGTTGGTGATGATCGGAGCGACGCCAGCGGCGGCGACCGTGATGGTCAGGGTGGCGTTGCTGGTGCCGCTGCCATTGGTGGCGCCGAGCAGCACATTGGTCGTGCCGGGCGTCGTGGGCGTGCCGGAGATCACACCGGTTGCGGTGTTGATCGTGAGGCCCGCAGGAAGCGGGCTGGCGGAGTAGCTGGTGGGCGAACCCGAGGCCGTGATGGTGTAACTGAAAGGCGTACCGACGGTGGCGGCCTCGCTCAGCGAGGGATTCGTAATCGTCGGAGCGGCGGCAGTCACGGTGAGGGTGACGGCGTTGCTGAGGATCGAGCCCGAAGTGTTGGTGACCACGACATCGTAGGTGCCAGCGGAGGCGGCCTGGACATTCGTCAGCGCGAGCGCGGACGTGGTGGCGGAGGGGTTGCCCGGAATATTGACTCCGGCTTTGCGCCATTGATAGCTCACGGCGGAGGTGCCCGAGGCCGTCACCGAGAAATTCGCCGTCGCGCCCGCGACCGCGCTTTGCGAGGTGGGCTGCGAGGTGATGACGAGCGTCGCGAGGCCCGTGGCGGTGAAGCTCTGCCGGAGCATGTTGAACTCAAACGAGCCAAGCTGACCGGCCTGCGTCGCCTGCAGCGTGATGAGTCCGGGAGCGGTCGGTGTGACGGTGAAGACGCCGGCGACCGGGCCGGTGATCGAAGCGGCACCGATCGAACCGGGGACGACCGTGAGCGCAATCGGCAAGCCGGAGCTGGCGGAAGGGGCGACGGTGAAGGAGCCCGCGCTGATCGCGCGGTCGTTGAGGGCGGCGAAGCTAACCGACTGCCATTGGGCGTTAACCGAGCCCGTGGTGTAAAAGTTGCTCGAGCCGAACGTGACGTCGCCGGGGAGGAAGGTGAGCGTCGAGAAGACGCTGCCGAGATTGGCGATATCCGCGGACCGGCCGGTGCCGGGATCCAGCGTGCCCATGATCGTGAAACCGGTAATGGGATCCAGACGCAGATAATACATCTTGGACCCGCCGTAACCGACGTTGCTATCGGTATAGGCGAGCGCGTTGTGGCCGGCGATGCCCAGATTAAACTTGTCGGACGAGGCGCCTGCGAGGGCCGGGACGAGCGTGCCGAACCACGTGGTGTTGGTCACGGTGTCGTTGCGGAGGTAGTAGAAAATATTGGCGCCGTAGCTCAGATCGTTGGCGGCGAACGTGAGACCGAAATAGCCCTTCGCACCACCCGTGGCCGGCCCGCCTGGCTGGGACATGGGCTTCAAATCGGTGACCGCGGACGCGGTGCCGGAGCCGGGAACGATGTGGGAGAAATAATCCCCATCCAGTTTGTGATGGATGAAATAAAGCTGGACCGAACCGAAGCCGAGATTGGGATCAGCCGAAGTCAGGGCAGAATATGATAGCGGCTGAAGCTTGCTGCCGATGTCGGCGTGGTTGGTCGCCGCACCGGAGGCTGCATTATATATAGTGAATGCAGCGATATCGCCACCGGCGGGAATGGCCGTGCCCTTGATCGAATAAAACTGCGTGGGGCCGCCGCCCAGCGACAGATCCTGCGCCATGAAATGGAAGCCAGCCAGGCCACCTCCGATGCCCCAGCGGGGCGTGAGGGTGACGGTGCCAGTTGCGGGTGCGATGGCGATCGAGGCCATGTTATCGGCCCGAAGTTGGACGCCGGAGAGGCCGGTGAGGGCCGTAAGGGCGAAGAGTGCTAACGTGCGAAGTTTCATACGATTTCCTAAAAGGGTAGAGAGGGAGGATGGACGGCAGTGCCGGCGCCCCAGGAGGAACGGGCAACGGGGATGGCGTCGGGGTTGGTTTACGCCCTCGAGAAACCAAAGGCTCCGACAGGACGGTCACCCGCAGTGATGATCAAACGATGCGACTGCGGAATACGTGATACGACGTGGAGCAACTCACTGAAAATATCCGTTGCCCACGATAGGAGCAATGGGGTGAAGTTAGTATCAGGGAATCCCCGATCCTTCGAGCCCTGCGGCAGAGCGCTTTATATAAGTGGAGCCTTCGCCAAGCTGTTTATTATCCCGTGTGAAAGCGCATAATGCGTATGGTCCCGCGGCTTATGAAGGCACATTTTATCCGTAAGATACGGTCGCTATTTATCGATCACCCTCACGCTGCAACCCATGGCTTGCATGCACGCCCACGGTGGAGGGCACGGAAAACCGTTTCGCAGCGGATTCGCCTTGAGGGGACTCAAGCCGTAGGTGCGCGGGATCCCCGCTGGCGCTGGGCGTAGGCGGTGTAGCACAGGGCCACGGTGCCGGTGAGGCCGGCTGGGATGTACAGCGTCGCCGGGCCGTAGCGCTCGAACAACAGGCTCCCGATCACGCCTCCGCTGAAAAACGATCCGATCAGGACGACATAGAGCCGCACCCGGATCCAGTCGACCGCACCGCCGCGCAGGAAATGTCCAATCGCCGCACCCAGGTCGGTGAACATCCCGGAAAGGTGCGTGGTGCGCAGGACGGCGCCGCTGTAGGTGCTGGCCATGGCATTCTGCAGGCCGCAGGCGGCGGAGGCGAAGTAGCTTCCCACCAGCAAATGCGAACTCATGAGGGCGGATGCGGTGATCAGGAGAATACTTTCCGCGAAGAGGGCGATGCCATAGCGCCGCCCGAGCCGCAGCGTGCTGTTCTGAATGATGAAGCCGCTGAGAATCGCACCGGCTACGAATGAGCCGACGACCAGGCCGAAACTCACCACCATGCCGCCATCAAGGTGCGCCACCGCTTGCGCGAACAGCGAGGTCGTCCCGGTTACGTGTGTCACCGCCTGGTGGGCGTAGCTCTGCAGGCCCACGGCGTTCACGATCCCGGCAATCGTCGCCAACAGGGCGCCACCCCACCAGGCCCACCGCTCCAATTTGTGAATCATTGTGGAACGGGTGTGCCGGATCGATGCCAACCGCGCAACCTGCGCCGGTCGATCCGTGAGACAGGTATAAAAGGGCGAGGCGTCGCGCGCCAGTCTGCCCGCAATGCCATTCTCGCCCACTGGGCCGTCGAAGTCCCGTGACGCCGCTGCCGCTCGCACGTGGGCCGAGTCCGCAGTGATCTCGCCCTGTTTGAAGGCGCGCCTAATCGGCAGCTCCGATTCAAAAGTAGAGTGCGTTCTCCACCATGCACCGCTGTGGATTTTGTCCGCAAAATGGGCTACGTCTGTGATCGGAGTGGCGCGATAGCTCCGCTGCCTGCGCCTGTTAGCGACAGGCGTTTGCTGTCCGACCCTGAACTACCGGGATTCCGGTAGTTTGTCGCCGTGCAATTTCACGACGGCACAGTACGCTGCTAGGATGGAACCGTTCCCAACCCTGATACCGGGCGATTCAGGAAATACGAAAAATATCATCCTGGGCGCGGCATCCCGCCACGAACCGGTTCCGCTGCTGCGAGCGTCGACTGCGCTGTCGCCGGAATCGGAACGGCGCGAAAGCGAGGCGCAATTTCGAGAACTGATGGCCCATCTTCAGCAGGTCTTCTGGATGAAAAATGCGGCGGACACCGCGGTCCTCTACGTCAGTCCGGCCTATGAAAAAATCTGGGGCCGCCCCCGTTCCAGCCTCTATGACAATTCCCACACCTTTCTGGATGCCATTCATCCGGATGACCGGGAGCGCGTGGCCGCCGCGATGGCCCGAAAACATGAGACCGAGGGCTACGAGGAAGAGTATCGCATTCTGCGGCCCGATGGCAGCACGCGCTGGATTTGGGCCCGGACCTATCCGGTGCGCGACGAGCAGGGAGAGATCAAGCGCTATGCCGGCATTGCGGAGGACATAAGCACGCGAAAGTGGGCCGAGCAGGAGCGCTCGCGCCTGGCTGCGATCATCGAACATACGGAAGACGCCATCGTGAGCATCACCATGGAGGGGATCATCATCGCGTGGAATCATGGGGCCCAGCGGAAATATGGCTACACCGCCCAGGAGGTGATCGGGCATTCCATCCTGGTTTTGATTCCGCCCGAACAGTGCGATGACTACCTGGCGGTGATGAAACGGGTGCGAAACGGCGAGGTCGTGCCGTCGTACGATGCCGTCCGACGGCGGAAGGACGGCACGCTCATTAATCTCTCCATGGGCATCTCACCCATCGAAACCCGCGAGGGTAAGATCGTGGGCGTCTCGAAAATCAGCCATGAGTTCAGCAAAGTCAGAAGGCTCGAGGCGCAGCTGATCGAAGCACAAAAAATGGAGGTGATTGGCCAGCTCACCAGCGGCGTGGCCCATGATTTTAATAATATTCTGGCCGTCGTCCTGGGCTATAGTGAATTGATGCTGGCAGAGCTTGGCCCGAACCATGCCCTGTACAAGGCGGTGCTCGCAGTCCGGCACGCGGCTGAGCGGGGCGGGGGATTGACCCGACAACTGCTGATTTTCAGCCGCAAAGAGATCGTGCAATTCGCGGTCCTCGATCTCAACGAAGTATTGGAGGACATGGCCGACATGCTGCGCCAGCTCATCGACGATAATATTGAGCTTACCGTCAGGCCGGGAGTGGAGATTGGCCGGGTCAGGGCGGACCTGGGTTATGTCGGGCAGGTGGTGATGAATCTGCTCGTCAACGCTCGCGATGCCATGCCGGGCGGCGGCAAACTTTGCATCGCCACCAGCGATGCCACCTTGGACGAAAGCTACGCGACCGAGCATCCCGGCGTGGTCGCCGGCGACTACGTGATGCTCAGCGTCAGCGATACCGGAACCGGAATATCGGACGAGGTCAAAACGCGTATATTTGAGCCGTTTTTCACCACGAAGCCCCACGGGCAGGGGACGGGTCTCGGCCTGGCAACCTGTCAAACCATCGTGCAAAAATGCGGTGGGCACATCGCGCTCGAGAGCGAGCTGGGCGCAGGCACCACGTTCAAAATCTATTTCCCCCGCGTTGCTAAACCGACCGTTGGCACGATGCGGCCCTTCCCGCCGGGGCCGCTGGCGCACGGGACGGAAACGCTCCTGATCGTGGAGGATGATCCGGAGCTGCGCCAACTGGTGGCTGGAGTTTTACGCCGCCAGGGCTATACGGTCCTGACGGCCGCCAACGGGGAAGAGGGATTGCGCACGGTTTCCGAAAACAAAGAGCCGCCGATCCGGCTGGTCGTCAGCGACGTCATCATGCCACTTATGGGCGGCCAGGTGATGGCGGACTCCTTGAAAACGAGAAATCCTGAACTCAAGGTCCTGTTCACTTCCGGCTACACGGATGATGCCATCGCCCACCACGGTGTGCTCGATCCCTCCATAGCGTTTCTCGCGAAACCGTATTCCATCGCCACGCTCGCTCGCAAAGTGCGCGAATTGCTGGATGCACCGCCGACCGGGACGCTGAGCTGAACGCACGTGGCAAGGCGCGCTGAGGTGTGGAGAGATCCCCATCGACTTCGCGGCCAGGTACGAAGACCGTGTACGCTGTGAAACTGTCCAGGATTCTCCTTCTCGCGATGGGCGTAGTGCTGGGTGCGAGTTGCTCGCATCGCATCGAGCAGGCAGCGCCTGTCGCGAAGCCTGTGGTGGTCAAACCGATCGTCACCGGGGCCGATCAGACGGACAATTACCTGGCTTCTCTCCAAGGTAAGCGGGTCGCGATCCTCGCCAATCCGACCACGATCATGGGTGACAAGCACCTCGTCGATGCGCTGGTGGCTCGCGGTATCGCGGTCGTAAAGGTCTTTGGGCCGGAGCATGGCTTCCGCGGCAACGCCAGCGCGGGCGTGAAGATCAAGGACGAGAAAGACCCCGCCACGGGCATCCCGATCCTCTCGCTCTACGGCGCGAAGAAGAAGCCCACGCGCGCCGACCTCGCCGACGTGGATCTCATGATCTACGATGTCCAGGATGTTGGCTGCCGGTTCTACACCAACATCAACGTGCTCGCGCACGTGATGGAGGCCTGCGCCGAGAACGGCAAAGAGCTCCTCATCCTCGACCGGCCCAATCCCAATGGTTACCTTATCGATGGCCCGGTGCTCGATATGAAGCACAAGTCGGGCATCGGCATGTTTCCCATCCCGATCGCGCACGGCATGACGATCGCCGAATTTGCGCAGATGATAAACGGGGAAGGGTGGCTGCTCGGCGGTCTCAAGTGCCGGCTGCGGATCGTGCAGGTGGCCAACTACACGCACGACCTGCCGTACACCCTGCCGGTAAAGCCTTCGCCCAATCTCAACACGCAGCAAGCCGTGCTGCTCTATCCCTCCACCTGCCTCTTCGAGGGCACCTCTCTCAATCACGGGCGTGGAACGCAGTATCCCTTCACCGTGCTGGGCGCGCCGGCCCTGCGGGGCAAGTACGAGTTCAGCTACACGCCGGTGAGCATCAAGGGCATGAGCGAGACGCCGCTGCACATGAATCAAGTCTGCTACGGACTCGATCTTCGTGGCTACGATACCGCGATCCTCCGTCGCGAACGCCGGATCAATCTCCAGTGGATGATCGACCTCTATAAAGCCTATCCTGACAAGGCCCGCTTCTTCGACCGCACCCAGAGCAAGGAGATCGGCAACATCGATGGCCTCGCGGGCGTCGCGGCGTTTCGGGAGCAGATTATCGCCGGCAGGACCGAGGCGGAAATCCGTGCTTCGTGGGAGCCGGGGCTGAGCGATTTCAAGCGCAAGCGGGAGAAGTACCTGCTGTATCCGTGAGCCGGGTACGAGGGTCGTTTTCGCCTTCGTTACGCTAGCGGGGACGTCGTAATTGCAGGAGCCGGACGAATTCGGCCAGCAGCGGATTGGTGTCACCCCGGCGCCAGACTGCATCGACCGTCCAGACCGCGCGGCGGTCTTCGAGGCGATGCCGTTGGACTCCGTCCACATCCGCCGTCGAGAGCGACTCTGGAATCATCGTGATGCCCATGCCTGCGCGGACCAGCGCGATGGCGGTCGGAAACTCGTGAACCTCCTGCACGATTCGGGGGTGAAAGCCATGGGCCGAGCAGAGGTTGAGCATGTGCTGGGAAAATCCCGGCGACCGCTCGCGGGAGATCGAGACGAAGGGCTCGTTGCGAAAATCAGCGAGGCGTCGCTTTGTGGGCCGACCTGCTGTTTTGGGTGCGACAAGAGTCAGGCGATCCTTGATAGCCGGCATCGTTTGGTATTTCGCGGGCTCCGCGAGCGGGGTTCGCATGAAGCCGACATCGAGCAGCCCGGCGCCGAGGGCCGCAGCCTGTTCGGCGGTCGACATATCGCGCAGGGTGATCAACGAGTCGGGGGCGGTGCGACGCAGCTCGACGACGATGGCGGGGACGAGTTGGAGCGTGTGAAAGCCAAAACCTATCCTCAAGCGGCCGGTCGCACCGGAGGCGGTTTTCTTACCGAGAGTCGCGGTCTGGTCAAAACGGGCGAGCAGTTCGCGGACCTGCGGCAGCCACGTCTCGCCGACGGAGGAGAGTCTCGTCGCGCCGTGCGCCCGCTCGAAGAGCGAGGAGCCGAGATCTTCTTCCAGCCGGCGAATCTGCTTGGTCAGCGCGGGCTGGCTCAGGTGCAGGGCCTTGGCTGCGCGCCCGAAGTGGAGGTGTTCGGCCAGCACCACAAACGACCGTAGCTGGTAGATATCCATAACCAAAGGTTATCACATCGATGAAATCTTACGATTAGATTCATCGCACGCGATGCGGTACCCTGTGCCATGGATAACACGTATACATTGCTCCCCGCCCGGACGGGGCCATCCTTGGGCATCGATTCAAAAACAACATCTGACGTCTGCGCGGCCCTGGCTCCGAAACGCCTCGTGGCGTCTCGCGGCTTGCGTCTGGCGGCCATCGATC
Organism: Verrucomicrobiota bacterium; assembly: GCA_040386765.1. Taxonomy (GTDB): domain Bacteria; phylum Verrucomicrobiota; class Verrucomicrobiia; order Opitutales; family Opitutaceae; genus ER46. The sequence continues at coordinate 8,225 of JAZKEV010000068.1, forward strand.
TCGATGGCACGCTGCTTGCGCCTGACCTCTCGATCAGCGCGAGTAATCACCGGGCGATCGAGCAGCTTCAGGCCGCGGGCATCGAGGTGGTCATCGCTTCGGGGAGACATTACTCGTCGATTCTTCCCCTGGCTGCTCAGCTACGCGGCGTGAAATGGATCGTCTCGGCCC
>JAZKEV010000068.1:8405-15303 GCA_040386765.1 Verrucomicrobiota bacterium
CGCTCCGTGGTACTCCGGCGTGACTTTTTACCCGCATTGAGTCTCGAGCCCATCGGGCAGCTTGGCCGTCAGCTCGCGCTCGGGGCGATGTACTATACGCCGGAGGGAATTTGGACTTCGACCGCGTCGGTTCAGGATCTTGAGTTTTATACCCGATTGACCGGCCTTACGCCGAAAACTGTCGACGAGGCCACTCTGCGGCAGGCGCAGATTCACAAGATCGTGTGGGTTGGCTCGCCGCAGGCGTTGGAAGGGCTGTCCGCTGATATACGCGTGGCGCGGCTCGAACTGCCGTTTGTGCGTTCGCATGATCGTCTGTTCGAACTTCTGCCCATCGGCGTGACGAAGGCTTCCGGGCTGCAAACGCTGGCGCAGCACTTGGGCGTGCGCGCGGAGCAAACCGTGGTTTTTGGCGATGCCGACAACGATCTTCCGATGTTCGAGTGGGCGGGTGAATCGGTCGCGATGCCGCATGGCACGACCGCGGCGAGAAAGTCCGCCCGCTGGGTCGGTCCCCGGAGTTCGCCGCAGGAGGCGTTTGCCTGCGCGGTGGACTTTGTGCTCAGCCGGGCCTGAGCGAAAGTCCTTTGCGAGGTGCCGCAGCGCGTCACGCCCCCCCGCTGTTCGTGACGTGGTAAAAGGCGATTCTCGTTTGCGCACTGGCCGCACCGGAATTCCCTCCTACAACTCATCGCCGTGCCGCATCTCTTCACTCCCTTCAGCATAAAGTCCATCACGTTGCGCAATCGCATCGGCGTCTCGCCGATGTGCATGTATTCGTCCGAAGACGGCGTGGCGAACGACTGGCACCTTGTGCATCTCGGTGGACTCGCGCGCGGCGGTGCAGGTCTCGTGGTTGCCGAAGCCACCGCGGTTACACCCGAGGGCCGCATCACACCGGGAGATGCGGGCATCTGGGCGGAGAAGCACGTCGAGCCGCTTGCGCGTATCAACCGTTTCGTCAAAGCGCAGGGCGCCGTGCCCGGCATCCAGATTGCGCACGCGGGCCGCAAGGCGAGCGCGGCGCGGCCATGGGAAGGCGGCGGGCATATCGGCGACGAGGCCGGCGGCTGGACGCCGGTGGGGCCGAGCGCGCTGGCCTTTGGCGGTTCGCTCAACAGGGTGCCGCACGAGCTGGCGCTCGACGAGATCGCGGGCCTGCAACGCGCCTTCGCCGCTGCCGCCGGGCGGGCGCTCTCCGCCGGTTACGAGTGGCTCGAGATTCATGGCGCGCACGGTTACCTCGCGCACGAATTTCTCTCGCCGCTCTCGAATCGACGCGACGATCGCTACGGCGGCAGTTTTGAGAATCGCATCCGTTTCCTCGTGGAGACGACGCGGGCCGTCCGCGCGGTGTGGCCGGAAAATCTTCCGCTTACCGTGCGACTTTCGTGCACCGATTGGATGGAAGGCGGCTGGACCATTGAAGAAAGCGTCGAGTTGGCGAAGCGCCTTCGTGTCGAGGGCGTCGATGTGATCGATGCCAGTTCCGGCGGCTCGGCCAACGAGGCGAAGATCCCTGTCGGCGCCGGCTATCAGGTGCCGTTCGCGGAGCGCATTCGCCGGGAAGCCGGCATCGCAACCGCAGCCGTAGGCATGATCACCGAGCCGATGCAGGCGGACCAGATCGTGCGCAACGGGCAGGCCGACCTCGTTTTCCTCGCTCGTGAATTGCTGCGTGATCCGCACTGGCCCTTGCGCGCGGCAAAGGCGCTGCACGTAAAGCCGCTGCCGACGCCTCCGCCGCAGTACGCGCGCGCCTGGTAGGTCGCCGAGCATCCGCCGCCGGGGATGGGCGCAGGGGAAGGCTTTGTCAGGGCCTGACGGCGAGCGCGGCGCGACGACGTTGCGTGAACCAATCGATCCGACGCAGGATCGAAGCGACCATGCGCACCGTCAGCACGCCGAGGCTCGCCAGCCAGTAGATGGGATCCATCACGTAGTCCCAGCAATTCCGCGATTCCAGCGCGCTGACGGCAAAGCCGATCAGCGCAGCCAGGAGCAGCACGCCGAGGCGGCTGCCGGAGGCGAAAAGGACTACCGCCAACCCGCCGACCATCCATGCCGCGACGGCACGGTCCCACCCCCAGTAGTAAAGATCGAGCGCGCCGAATACCATCGGGTGCAAATACAGCACGCTGCCGGCGACCGCGCCGAAGATCCAGATCGCCCACCAGTCACGGCGTTGGAAAACAACCAGACCGAAGAGCCGCTGCCAGAGCGCGGCGCAGACGATGCCAAGCATGGGCAGGCTCGGGTTCGTATAAAAACTGAACGCACGGTTCCACAGCGGCATGCCGTCGATCGGCACGAAGAGCAGCGATACCGTCGCTACGCCCGCGAGGATCTTGGCCCTCTTTCCGACTCGAGAGGATTTACCGCGGCGCGACCACAGCCACAGGAGCGCGAGCCAAAGGCTGGCGATCGAGACGAGCGCATACAACGCAGTCGAAAGCGGCAGATTCATGGCCGGACCGGGGTTTGCGCCAGGGTGCTGGGCGTGAGCCAGGCGAGGTTAAAGGTCACGTGCTTGATCCGCTCGCGCTGCCACGTGTAGGTGAGGTGGATCCTGCCGCGGCTATCCTCGGCGAGATTGGGATACGAGAATTCCTTATGAGCAGTGTTCTCCAGTGTGGCTCCGGCACGCCACGTGCGGCCATCGTCGGCGGAGAGCGCCAGGCGAAGATTGTCCCGGCCGCTCGCGGCATGGTTATAGACGAGGAGGATGCGTCCGTCGCGCAACCGCAGCGCATCGAGCGCCGCGTCGGGATTTGGCAGCGTGCTGGGTGCGGCTTCCGACCAGGTCCAGCCATTATCTTCCGAGTACGCGGTGTGGACGCTGCGCTCCACCCCGTGGTCGCGCAGCAGCATCAATACGCGGTCACCCTGCAGCGGCACGAGCGTGGGCTGAATGAGGCCGGTTTGCGCCGAGAGATTTCGTATCCGGTAATCCTGGACGCTGCCATCGATGCCCGGCGTGAGCCAGAGCATCTGGGGAAACTTCATCGCCATCTCGTGATACACGGGGAGGCCGATGCGGCCGTCGCTGGCGTAGATCGGCTTGTTGCGCACGAGCGAGCTGAGGTTGAAAAATGGATTAAGGGTGAGCCGGCGGCTTTCGCTCCAGGTGCGACCTTCGTCGCGGGAGGTTTTCACGTTCAGGCCGCTGCCGGACCAGCCGCCGAGCGACACGCTGACGTAGACCAGCCACAAGCTGCCCGCGCCATCGGGGAAGATCACGGCGTTGCCGACCTTCTTGACGATCCGGTCGAGCTCAACCTGGGCGAGGGCGCGGTTGACCGTGTTTACGGGCGTCGACCATTGCGCACTCCCGGCGCCCAGCCGCGACGTGAAGAGGGCGACATCGGTCGCGCCTTCGCGGGTGCCGCCATACCAAACTGTCAGTAGATCGCCGCTGGGCAGCGCGCAGATGGCGCTGCTGTGCGCCGAGGCCGTGTGTCCGGGTGGTGTCACCCAGGACTCGGTGAAAAACGGCACGGAGTCGGTGACATCGAGCGAGAGTTCGGGCTGTGGCGAGCGGGCAAGATCGAGCGGCGCCGCCCCATCCGCCAGCCGCGCGTAGCGCACGGTGGCGAGCGCCGTGACGAGCGTGAGGGCGATGAACGCGATGCGGAGACGCGGGTGGAGGTGAGTCGAGACGGAGGGGGTAAACCTAGCGTCGCGGGACGGGGACGGCATTACGAATGTTCTGGGGTGAAGCGGAGCAAGAGAGGGGGTGACGCGGACATCAGCGGGCAGCGGCGTTTGAAGAGACGAACGGAGCGGTCTTTTGGTTGTGCAAAAGGAGATACCGCGCGGTTTCATGAAACGCCTCGGCGAGCACCTGGTATTCGGCGCGCTCGGCGTCGCTCAGGCTTGCAGCTGGCGGCGGCGAGGCAAAGTCCGCCCATACCACCTCGTGGTGGCCGTCACCCCGTTGCACGCCGTAGTACTGCTGTTTCAGCACGCCGACGGTCTTGTCGTTGTGGTCGACGATGAAGGCCACATTGCTCGCGCCGCCATCGAGTTGCTGCTGTCGGAGCAGGTCGCGGCCGTAGGTGCGATTCCGATACGGGACATTCGCCAGACCCGCGATCGTGGGGAGGACGTCCACCATCGACGCGACGGAGTGGATACGCTGCGCCGGCAGGAGCTTAGGCGAGTAGAACAGCAGCGGCACGTGGTAGCGCGTGAGATGATGGGAGGTCCACGCGGCGGGAAACAGCGTGCCGGCGTCGCCGCCGATGCCGTGGTCGCCGATGAAGACAAAGATCGTATCGTCGAAGTAGGGTGCCTGGCGCGCGGCTTCGAAGAACTTGCGGAAACAATAATCGGTGTAGCGAAATGCGTTGAGCTCGGCGAGCGACTCGAAGCCGTGCTGTCGCACGGTAGCCTCGGGCAGATCGACCTTGGTGAACTCCCCTAAGTCCTCCTTGGGGATGGTGTACGGGCGGTGGTTATCGGCGGTCTGGATGACGGCGAAAAACGGCTTCGTCTGCGTACGCAAAATCTGCTCCGCCTCGAGAAACAGATTCTTGTCGCTGATGCCCCAGACGTCGATGCGGGGGGATTTGTAACTGTTTTCCTCGTAGAGCTTCAGGCCGGGAATGTTGTTCGTGAGGAGCCCGCGGATATTGGCCCAGCTCGAGCTGCCGCCGAGGAAGTAGAGTTTTTCATAGCCCTCGAAATCGGCGATGATCGTGTGCTGGTCGACCATCGCGGGATTCCGGCTCGCCGTCTCCACGGGTGAGACATCCGGAGTGCCGGTGATGGTGGCCCACACGCCGCGCGCCGTGCCGAAGTGGGGGGTGTGGCAATTGTCGAAGAACACACCCTGCCGGGTGAGCGAGGCGAAGAACGGCGTGGTATCGAGCGGGTTGCCCCACATCGAGCTTTTGTAACCACTGAAGGATTCGCACACGACCAAGACGATATTGGGGCGCTTCGCGGAGGCTGTTCCGTTGGCGGTAGGTTGCGCGGGTACGATGCGGTCGAAGGACAACGATTCCGCAGTCGGTGAGGCGACGCCGAGGTAAGCGCTCAGGCGGGCGTAGTGGGCGCGAACCTTCTTCTCGTCGTAGCTCGTGGCTCGGAACTTGAGCGAACTCACGAAGGATTCCACGGGGTTGAGCGCGAGCTGCGCGCTGGCGGCCCCGCGAAGCGCGAAGGCATCGCTCCAGCGGAGCGGGTATTGCCCCAAGCGTCCGAAGATCGCGACGAGGCACGCGAGCAGCGAGGCGACCAGCCAGCCGATGCGGGCCGAGCGGCGCGTGGGTTCGGCGGAGCGGCCGGTCCGCCGATGGAGCGCCACGATGGCGGCGAGGCATGCGAGCAGGGAGATCACCATCGCGGCGGCGATCCACACCACGGGGTAACTTTGCCAGACCATCACGACGGACGCCTTCAGATCCGCGAGAAAACTGAGGGCGGACGCGTTTAAGCGCTGCCCCAGGTAGCGGTAATGAAGAAAGTCGGCCGTGTAGAAAAATATCAGGGCCCCGCTGGCCACGACGAAGAGGGTGCACCAGGCACGCTGCGTTGTGCCGGAGCGGAAGGGATTGAGCATGGGCACGCTGCCGAGCACGAGCAGGGGAAGCAGGAGAGCGGCGACGATGCGGGCATCGAACCGAAGCCCAAGCCAGAGCGCTGGCGCGGCTTCAGTTAACGAAACGCTGCCGCGCGCAAAGGTGACGAGCGTGGCGATTCGCACCAGCGTCATCACGACGAGGAAGAAGACTGCGAGTACGCCAGCCCACCGGATGACCCGTGGGACGTGTAGCGCGGAGGGTAGAAACAAAGGAGCGAGGGAGCTTGACCGGGCGCGAATTGTAAGGCGCGACACGCGAACAGCGCACGGGGCTGAAGCGGAGCGCGACTGGCAATTCGAGCTGGCTGGAGGGAGGCGACGCCGAAGGTGACGTCGGAGACAAGTAGGCGAGCGGTTGGGGCGTGCGTCAATGGCTTAGCAACGCGAGTTGTCAGCCCGCGTTGGATACGTTTTCGGCCACCTGACCGGAGGCCGCGAGCTTGCTCATGCGGCTGGGCAGGAAAACGAGATTGCGTTTCCCTCGGAGCCTTTCCCGGATGCTGCGCAATCAGATGCCACCCCACGAAAAATCTGAAGATACCCGCTGGTTCCTCAACGAAGTGTATGCCCACGAGCCGTCGCTTAAATCGTACCTGCGCGGGGCCTATCCGGCGGTGCGCGATGTCGACGATGTCGTGCAGAGCGCCTACCTCCGGATATGGAAGACGCGGATGGAGCGGCCGATCGCCTTTGCCAAGACGTTCCTGTTTCAGGTCGCGCGGCACCTGGTGGTCGATCGCGTACGACGCGCGCAGCACGCGCGCACGGATAGCTGGGCGGATTTGTCCGAGCTGCCGGTCTTCGATGAGGCCCCGGGCGCGGTCGAAGTGCTCACCTATGCCGAGAAGGTGGAGTTGTTGGGGCATGCGCTCGGTCGGCTGCCGGTGCGCTGCCGTGAGGTCATGATCCTGCGGAAGTTTCACCAGGTCTCGGTTCGCGATATCGCCCTCCGGCTTGGCGTCGCCGAGCGCACGGTGGAGAGCCAGATCACGCGGGGCACGCAACTGCTCGCGAAGGACCTGCGGGCGCAGGGCGTGGAGAGTTTTTGCCGGCATGAAACCTAAACCCGCCAAGCGCCTCCCGGGCGATGCCGACCGCATGGAACCCATGCGGTGGGCGAGGGAAGCGCATGCGGTCGACGATGTGCTCGGTGCGATGAATGGCTGGATCGCCCGGCGTCGCAGGACCCGGCGGCTGGTGCTGGGCGGCGCGACGATGCTGGCGGTGTGCGCTGCGATATGGAGCGTGCAGCCGTTCCAGCGCGCGGCGGTGGACGACAAGCCGGTGGCGGGTGTGGTGGTGACACTGCCC
>JAZKEV010000069.1:0-252 GCA_040386765.1 Verrucomicrobiota bacterium
GCTGAGCCGGCGATCCGCGGCGGTGATCTTCGCGAGCTGATCGCGCACGCCCTGCAGGCTGTCGCCGAAAACCAGCTCGGTTTCCTGGCCGCGTTTAAATTCGTCCGCGCGCTTCGATTGCCGCGATTTCCTCGCCTGCGCAAATCGCAGGGGCAGCTCGTCGAGGTCGAAGGGTTTTACAATGTAGTCCGCCGCGCCCGCCCGCACCGCTTCCACCGCGCCGGCCACCCCGCCCTCGGCCGTCATCACAAT
>JAZKEV010000069.1:262-2368 GCA_040386765.1 Verrucomicrobiota bacterium
GTCGTGGTCGGCGGGAAGAGCTTGTCGCGGAGGAGGTCCGTGCCGCGCCCGTCCGGCAGGTTCACGTCGATCAGCGCCGCCTCGAAGCTCAGGCCATCCAGCGCCACGCGGGCCGCGCTCACCGAATTCACCGCCGTCACTTCGGCGCCTTCCTTCTCGAAGAATCCCGTCAACCGCTTGCGCAGCAGCAGGTCGTCGTCGAGGACGAGCACGTTCAATCCGGCGAGCGGGGATTTTGGCATAGACAGCGTGAGTGTGCGACCATCTGGACTTTGCTCCACAAAAATTCGCGCGCGTTGCAATCCGTCGCCGAATTGTTGAAGTTTGAAGGCGTTCCCCGCCCCTCACGGATGCCCCCACCCGTACACCCTGCGCCCCCGCTTCGTTTTACCGCCGCTTTGCTAGCGCTCGTCACGCTTGCTTGCGGCAGGCCGGCTCTGGCTGCTGGCAGTGATATTCCTGCTCTCCTTGAGCAGCACTGCGTGGCCTGCCATGGCGGCGAAAAGACCAAGGCCGGCCTCGACCTCACCACCCGCGAAAAGCTCCTCGTCGGCGGCGAGAGCGGCCCCGCCATCGTCCTCGGCCAGCCGGACAAGAGCCTCCTCTACCAGATGGTCGCACACATCGCCGACCCCGGCATGCCGCACAAAGAGGACAAGCTCCCCGACGCCGACGTCGCCGCTTTTGCGCAATGGATCAAGGACGGCGTCCCGTATACCCGCCCGCTCTCCACGACCCCGCCCGCCAAAGGCTCGCGAGAGTTTGCCGTCACCCCAGCCGACCGCGCGCATTGGGCCTTTAAACCAGTCAAACGCCCCGAGCTGCCCGCCGTCCGCAACTCCACGTGGCCGAAAAACTCCGTTGATCGCTTCATCCTGGCCGGCCTCGAAGCAAAGAGTCTCAGCCCCACCTCTGCAGCCACGCCCGAGGTTTTGATCCGCCGGATCACCTTCGATCTCATCGGCCTTCCGCCCACGCCGGCTGAGATTAACGCCTTCGTCGCCGCCTCGAAAGCCGATTCCGAAGCCGCTACCGCTCAACTCGTCGACCGCCTCCTCGCCTCGCCCTACTACGGCGAGCGCTGGGGTCGCCACTGGCTCGACCTCGCGCGCTTTGCCGAGAGCGATGGCTTCGAGCACGACGCCGTTCGCCCGCACGCGTGGCGCTACCGCGATTACGTCGTCCGCGCCTTCAACGCCGACAAGCCCTACGACCGCTTCATCCGCGAGCAGATCGCGGGCGATGAGCTGTATCCGGGGTCCCCCGACGCCCTCACCGCCACCGCCTTCAATCTTCTCGGCCCCGACATGGTCGATTCCGCCGATCAGATTCAGCGCCGCCGGAATACGCTCAACGACATGACCGATACGACGGCGCTCGCCTTCCTCGGTCTCACGCTGGGCTGCGCCCGCTGTCACGACCACAAATTCGAGCCCATTTCCCAGCGCGATTACTACGCGCTCCAGGCCTTCTTCGCTTCCTCCAAGTTCATCCCCGACCTCCCCGTTCCGAGCAAGGCCGAGCGGGAGACGTTTGCCGCCGCGACCCAGCGCTACAACGAGCAGACTCACACCGAGCAGGCCGCCCTCGCCGCCCTCGAAGACCCGTATCGCAAGAGCATCTACGAGAAGAAACTCGCCAAGCTCTCCGCCGAGGCGCAGTCCGCCCACCGCACGCCGAAGGACCAGCGCACCGTCGAGCAGGAGAATCAAATTCAAGAGACCGTCGACGCGCTCAAGATCACGCCCAAGGAGCTCACCGCCGCGATGAAAAAGCCCGACCGCGATCGTCAGGCGGAGCTCATCGAGGCAATGAAGCCGTACCCCAAGCCAAAGCCGCTCCCGGCCTCGCTCGCGCTCCAAACGGGCGCACCGGTCAAGACCCACGTCCTCCACCGCGGCGACTACAACCAGCCTACCACGGAGGTCTCGCCCGCGTTTCCCGAAGTGCTCGGCCAGCCCGCGCCCGGCCTCGCGCGCCGCACCGCGCTCGCGGAGTGGCTCTCGTCGCCTACCAATCCCCTCACCGCCCGCGTCATGGTAAATCGGATCTGGCGCCAGCACTTCGGCCGTGGGCTCGTCGCTTCCGCCAGCGACTTCGGCACTC
>JAZKEV010000069.1:2378-7800 GCA_040386765.1 Verrucomicrobiota bacterium
CCTCCGAATTCGTCGCCCGCGGCTGGAGCCTCAAGCAACTCCACCGGACCCTGCTCCTCTCGGCCACCTATCGCCAGTCGAGCGCCATCGAAGCCGACCGCGCCGCCGCCGATCCTGAAAATCGTCTCTACGGTCGCATGAATCGCCTCCGCCTCGAAGGCGAAGCGATCCGCGACAGCCTCCTCGTCATCGGCGGCCAGCTCAATCCCAAGGCCGGCGGCCCCGGCGTCTTTCCGCCCATCCCCAAGGAACTCTTCGAGGGCGCCAAGGGCTGGGTCGTCAGCGCCGATGCCCGCGAGCACGACCGCCGCAGCCTCTACATCTTCGCCCGGCGCAATCTCCGCTTCCCCTTCCTCGAGGTCTTCGACGCCCCCGACAACAACCTCAGCTGCTCCGGCCGTGAGCGCAGCACCACCGCCCCGCAATCGCTCACGCTCCTCAACGCCGACGAAGTCCTCCGCGCCTCCGAGCAGGCCGCCGTCCGTATCGAAAAAGAGAATACCGACACCGCCACCCGCATCGCCGCTGCCTACCGCACGATCCTGGGCCGCGCTCCCTCTGCGACCGAACGCGACCTCTCCGTTACGTTTCTCGAGCGCTCCCCGCTGCGCGAACTCTGCCGCGCGCTCTTCAATCTTAACGCCTTCATCTACCTCGACTGACCTCGCTCCGTGGTAGCCCGCCGCGTGAGCGGCGGAACCCCATCGCAAAGAAAAACGCCGCCCACGTCCCATGCCCGACTCCCACTCCTGCCCCGGCCCCGGCGCCTTCAATCCCTACCCCAGCTCTCGCCGGCAAGTCCTCCGCCAGGCCGGAGCGGGCTTCGGCCTGGTCGCGCTGAATGCCCTCCTCGCCCGCGACAATCTTCTCGCCGCCTCCGCCCGCTCCGCCGCATCCGCGCTCGCCAATCCCTTCGCGCCCAAGGCGCCGCACTTCGCCGCCAAGGCCGAGCGGGTCATTTTCCTCTTCATGTCGGGCGGCCCGAGCCACGTCGACCTCTACGACCCCAAGCCCGACCTCGTCCGCCTCGCCGGCCAGCCGATTCCCGAATCGTTCGGCCATTTCAAAACGCGCCGCGCCGTCGCGAAGAACAAGCTCCTCGCCCCGCTCCGTGAGTTCAAGCCGCGCGGCCAGTCCGGCATCGAGATCTCAGATTTTCTCCCCAATATCGCCGGCCTCGCTGACGATATGTGCCTCCTCCGCGGCTGCTACTCCGACAGCGTGACGCATCCCGAGTCGGTCTATCAGATGAACACCGGCTCGATCCTCATGGGCCGGCCGAGCCTCGGCACGTGGGTCACCTACGGCCTCGGCACCGAGAATCAGAACATGCCCGCCTTCGTCGTGATGCCCGACCCCGCCGGTTGGGTGAAGGGCGGCGCGCCCGCGTGGGGCAATGGCTACATGCCCGCCGCCTACCAAGGCACGCTCCTCCGCGGCGGCGAGACCCCGATCCTCAATCTCAAGACGCCCAAGGGCGTCAGCGGCGAACAGCAGCACGCCACCGTCGACTTCATCAACCAGCTCAACCGCGAGAACCTCGCACCGGGCGACGAAAGCTCCGAACTCGCCGCACGCATCTCCGCCTACGAACTCGCCTTCCGCATGCAGCAGCACGCACCGGAGGTCGTGGATATTTCCCAGGAGACCGCCGCCACCAAGAAACTCTACGGCATCGATCAGCCGATGACCTCGGAGTTCGGCCTCCGCTGCCTGCTCGCCCGTCGCATGGTCGAGCGCGGCGTGCGCTTCGTGCAGCTCTACTGCGGCGACACGCTGGGCTGGGATGGCCACTCCGACATGGAGGGCAATCACTCCAAACTCTGCGCACAGAGCGATCTCCCCGTCGCCGGTCTCATTAACGACCTCCGCTCCCGCGGCCTCCTCGATTCGACGCTCGTGATTTGGGGCGGCGAGTTCGGCCGCATGCCCATGAGCGAGGGCTCCAACGGCCGCGACCACAACCCTCACGGTTTCTCCATGTGGATGGCCGGCGGCGGCGGGAAAGGCGGCCGCGTCATCGGCGCCACCGACGCCGTGGGCCTCCGCGCCGAGCAGGAAAAGACACACGTCCACGACCTGCACGCCACGATCCTGCACCTCCTCGGCCTCGACCACACGCGCCTCACCTACCGCAACAACGGCCGCAACGAACGCCTCACCGACGTCGCCGGCAACGTGATCAAAAAAGTCTTCACGTAAGGCGAGGCACCTCTCCGAAAGGTAGGGCGAAGCGTCCCCGCTAAGCCGTCACGCTTTGCGGGAGCAAAGATCCTCAATCTCTCGCACGCGCTCCACGTCGCTGCGCGATCGGCGTTACACCGTGCCCTGGCATATGCTCTCGATATGGTTTGTCATTCTGAGCGCAGCGAAGAATCCACGCGTGCGAAGGCCACAAGGTATCCGTTCCCGTGGATTCTTCGCTGCGCTCAGCATGACAAAGTTGGAATGTTGAGGCGCCGTGCCCTTACCGCGCGGGTTGCCACCCCCCGCCCGCAATCATTCGCGTCCATTCGCGTGATTCGCGGGCACATCCCCGTCCTCATTCTTCTCCTCCCCCAATTCCCACCAACCCCGCCTCAATCCACATCACCCTTACTCTTCTGCCCGGGCATCTTTCTCCCCAGCTTCTTCGCCCACGCCGCATAATCCGCGCTCATCTGCTTCACGAGCTTCGGCTGCTTCGCCGCGAGGTCTTTCATCTCCGTGCGGTCCGTCTCCATATCGAAGAGCTGCCAGTTCTTTCCGGCATTCAGCGAGTCCCACACGAGCTTCCATTTCCCCTGCCGCACCGCGCAGTTGCCCGACCACTCCCAAAAAAGTTGCTCGGGCGCCTTTCGCTGCTCACCGCGCAGGACCGCGGCGAGGCTGGTCCCATCAAAAGCTTTCGCAGTCGCGCCACCGCCACCAGCGAGTTCCACGCAGGTTGGCACCACGTCGATGATGTGGCCGATCTGCCCCGTCATCGAGCCCGCCTTGATCTTGCCCGGCCAGCGCACGATGAACGGCGTGCTGATGCCGCCTTCGTTGGCCCAGCTCTTGTAGCGACGGAAGGGCGTGCATTGCGCCGAGCCCCACGCCGGCCCCACGGTCGTATACGTGCTCACGATACCCGGCTGCTGCGTATCGTCGCGTCCGCCCGGCTCCTCGGTGCATCCGCCATTGTCGGAGAGAAACATCACCACCGTATTCTCCTCGATTCCCACCTCCTTCAAGGCCGCCAGCACGCGCCCGATATTCTGGTCCATCCGGTCAACCATCGCGGCATAGGTCGCCATCCGCAGATCTTCCCAATCCTGATTCGCCGTCGCCCAAGCGTAGGACTTCGCATCCGCCGGCGGCGGCGTCCACTTCGGATCGACGAGCCCCATCTTCACCTGCCGCGCATAACGCTCCTCACGCAACGCGTCCCAACCCTTGCGGTACTTGCCGCGGTACTTCGCGATATCCTCGGGAAACGCGTGCAGCGGATAGTGCGGCGCAGTAAAAGCCAGATGGACAAAGAACGGCTTCGCTTCCTTCGCGAAGCGCTTGATCGTCGTGATCGCGTGCTCGGCAAACGCATCGGTGGTATAGAAGCCCGAGGGAAACTCCGTCACGAGCTGGTCGTTGTGCCCAAAGGTCCGAACCTTGCCGCCTTTATACTCCGGATCGGGTTGCGCAGGGTTGAAGAAGTTCACCGCGCCATCCATCACGCCGTAGTACTCGTCGAAGCCGCGATCATAGGGCCGCTGCGGCGCCTTCGAGCCGAGGTGCCACTTGCCGCTGAGTGCCGTCTGATAACCCGCCAGCCGCATCGTCTCGCCCACCGTCGGGATCTCGCGCGGGATGTTGTTGCCGTTGGCGCGCGGATACATGCCCGAGAGCAGCGAGGCGCGCGTCGTGGTGCACTTCGCGTTGTTGTAGAACTGTGTGAAGCGCATCCCCTCTCGCGCCAGCCGGTCGATGTTGGGCGTCTGGATTTCGCTGCCATAGCAGCCGATATCCGAGAACCCCATGTCGTCGGCCATGATCAGGATGAAATTGGGCCGCGCCGGCTGCGCCGCTGACACCGGTCGTATCGCCATCGTCGATACGAGTACGCCCAACGCCACTGTGAACAGTGTTCTGATCGTCATCATAAAATATCAGGCACGAATCAGGCGCCAAACACCGTCTGCACCTCGCGCATCAGGCGCGGGATGATCGGCTTCGCCGCGCCCCACTTCACTTGAGTGAGCAGCACCCCGGCATGACCCTTCCGCAGGTCGATCCACACCATCGTTCCGCTCGCGCCGAGATGCCGGGCCGCTCCGCCCGGCGCCATCACGTTCCAGCCGAGCCCGTAGCCGGCGCCGCCGCCATCCGCGGCCTCCGTCGCCTTGGGCGGGTGCGGCCGGTACATCCGCTCGAGCGACTCCGCTTTCACGAGCCGCTTGCCACCCGCCATGCCGCGATTCGCATGGAGCGCGAGAAACGCCCCGATGTCATCGAGCCGCGAGATCAGCCCGCCCGCGGGATTGATCAGCCCATCCGCCACCGGCAGCGGCATCGTCCGCGTATCGTGCTGCGGGCCCTTCGGCGTCGGTTGATAGCGCGCTGGCATCGCCGCGATCGTCGCCGCATCCGGGTGAAAGGTCGTGTGCTTCATCCCCAGCGGCCCGAGCAGATTCTCATTCAGCAACACCTCGTAGCGCTTCCCCATCACGACTTCCGCAATCCGCGCCGCGACCATGTATCCAGCGCTGCCATACGCGAAGCGTTCTCCCGGCTCCGCCAGCAGTCCCTCTTTGATCCAGCGGTTCGTCACCTGCGCGAGTGTCGTATCGAGTTCCTCCGTCTTCCCATTCACCTCCCGAGCCGCGCGATGCGGACGGGCATCACCCATGTCGGCATTGCCCGGCAATCCCGAGCGATGCGACAGCAGGTGCCAGACGCGCATCGTCGTCTTCGCCTCGCCTTGCTTCTGCACGCGCACGCCGCGAAATTCCGGCAGGTACTTCTCCACCGGGTCGTCCAGCTTCACGATCCCGCGCTCGTCGAGCATGACCATGAATGTCGCCGAGATCGGTTTCGAGACCGAGGCGATCGAGCAAGGCGCATCGACCGTAAACGGCCGCTCGCCCTCAAAGTCCATTCGTCCCACCGCCTCGCGAAAAACGACCCGTCCACCCGCCAGCACCGCCAGCGAAGCGCCCGGGGCCGCTTTCTTTGCCACCGTCTCCTCAAGCACCCCGCGCAGCGCTGCGCGTTGCGCGTCTGATAATTCTTTGGTCTTCGACGCATCGCTCGCCGCGCGGGAAAGAACTCCCGTGCCGGCTGCCGCTGTCGCCAGCGCAGCCGTCTTCAGCCAATACCGACGCGTAAAAGCTCCGCCGCTGTCATGAGGGGTAGTCATCGTGGGGTTCGCCGATGCAATGCGCCTCACTCTCAAAGATCAATT
>JAZKEV010000069.1:7810-9708 GCA_040386765.1 Verrucomicrobiota bacterium
TCTTGCCCTTTTTCTTCCCCTTCTTTCCGCCTTCCTTGTCGCTCGCAGTATCCGCTGCCCGCTCGGCTGGCGTCTTCATCCGGGGCATCTCCGCGCCGATCGATGTCCGCCACGCCGCGAGCTTGGCCTGCAATTCCTTCGCCTTCTCCGGCATCTCGGCCACGAGATCGCGCTTCTCGCTGATGTCCGCGCGCACATTGTAGAGCTCGATTTTATTGGTCTCGAAATACTCGAGCAGCTTGAAATCCCCCGCGTGGATCGCGCCCACCGGCCCCGTCCGCCAACCCGTTGGGTGCACGTACGACTCCAGATAGCCGGGGAAATGCCAGTAGATCGCCTCGCGATTTACCTTCGCCTGCGGATTCTTCAGCACCGCGGTGAAGCTCACCCCGTCCAGCACCGTGCCGGCTTTTGGCTTTCCGCCGGCGATTTCCGTCAAGGTCGGGTAGACGTCTACGTGCGCCAGCGGCACGTCACTCGTGCTGCCCGCGGCCACCACGCCCGGCCAGCGCACGATGAAAGGCACGCGGATGCCGCCCTCATAGAGCGTCCCCTTGCCGCCGCGCAGCGGGGCATTGTCGGTGACGCCTTTCTTTTCCGAAGGCGCTTCCGTGGTCTGGTAGCCGCCCACGCCGCCATTGTCCGCGGTGAAAATCAAAATCGTGTCATTCGCCAGCTTGAGCGCATCGAGCGTCGCGAGCACGCGGCCCACGCTGTCATCGACGCTCTGGATCATCGCCGCGTACGTCGGATTCCAGTGCGTGCCTTTCACCGGCTTTTTCTCCCACGCCGCGATGTACTCCGCCTTCGCGTGAATGGGCATGTGCACCGCGAAGTGCGGCAGATAGAGGAAGAACGGCTTGTCCTTGTGCCGCGTGATGAAGTCCACCGCGCGGTCCGTCAGGAAATCCGCCAGGTATTGCCATTTCGGATACGTCGTCGGGGGATTGGTCGTGAAGTCGAAGTGCTTCCCATCTGACACGAGCGCCTCGTCGAAGCCACGCTTGCCGGGGTGATGGGCGCCGTCGTTCCCGAGGTGCCATTTGCCAAACATCCCGGTCGCGTAGCCTGCCGCCTTGATTACTTGCGGGAGGATGAATTTATCCAGCGCCAGCTTGTTCTCGATCGCCGGGACGTGCATTCCGCGCTCGGATGCCGTGCCGCGCTCCAGCGTATTCACCGAGTAGATGCCCGTGCGCGGCGCATATTGGCCGCTCATCAGCACCGCGCGCGTCGGCGCGCAGTTCTGCGAGTTGTAGTACCGCATCAGCCGCATGCCCTGCGCCGCCATCCGGTCAATGTTCGGCGTCTCGTAGTATTTCGAGCCCTGGCACGCCAGATCCGTCCAGCCGAGGTCGTCGGCGAGGATGTAGATGATGTTGGGCTGCCGCGCCAGCGCACTCGATACCGCCAGCGCGCAACCGAGGACGAGGTAACGAAAGATGCGATTCAGATTCAAGGTCATATGATAGCTCATTTCTCCTTGCCGCCTTTTTTACCCCGCTCGCGTTTGCCGAGCGGAAAATCCTCCGAGTCGAACCGCGCCGTGGTCAGCAGCTTCTCCAGCCGCGCCGCGATCGCCGGTTCCGCCGCCGCGACGTTCTTCGTCTCGCCGAGATCGGTCGCGAGATTGTAGAGTTCCACCGGCTTCTCCGGCGTCGCGCGAAAGACCTTCCAATCACCCACCCGCACCGCCTGTTGCGGCGCCGCCTCCCAGTAGAGATACTCGCGCGCCCTCTGCTTCGCGGCCGGCTGCCCCAGCAGCGTCGGCACGATCGAGACGCCATCGAGGCCAGCCGGCACTTTGGCTGCAGCGAGCTCGGCAAAGGTCGGAAACATATCCGCAAAATCTCCCGCCAACCCGGACTCCTTGCCTGCGGCGATCCGCCCCTTCCAAC
>JAZKEV010000070.1:0-1339 GCA_040386765.1 Verrucomicrobiota bacterium
GCGCCGATGGCGAGCAACGCGAGCGCGAGAATACGAGCCACACACATCGAGCCACTCAGGATACTCGCACGCGCCCGAACCGGCGGGTTAGGGATAACCCGCCCTACCTTGAAAAATCCCGTCACGGCGCGAAGAGCTTACCGTCGTCCGGAGTGAGCGAGAAATAATCGAAGCTGCCCGCGGCGCCGCTTGCGCCGGAAAGATACAGGCCGGTGCGCACGCCTCGATCCCACGGCGGCAGGAAGCTGCCGTCGGTCTCGCTCGCGAGCTCCGTCCACTTGCCGCCCGCGCCCTGCACCGCGAAGCGGAAACGGCCGCCATCCACCGAAGCGACGCGCAGCTTCACCGTCGCGCCCGCTTGCGCCACCGTTTCAGCGACCTTCGTGCGCTCCCCTTTTCGCTGGCTCCAGACCTGGATCGTTTTTCCGTCGGTCACCAGCGAGAGGTGGTTCACGCGATCACCGTAGACGACCACGCCGGCAAAAGCGCCGCTCGCGAGTGTCTTGGTATCGACGGCGGTCTCCGCCACGAATGACGGCACCATGATCGACTGCACCGCGCTCGCGCCCTCTTCTCCAGCGGTCAGCGTGAGCCGGCCACCCGAGAGCTTGGAGAGCGCCGTGCGGCCGAAGATAAACTGCCAGCCGGGTGAGAGTTCGCCACTGCCGCCAAACTCGTCGCGGAACGACGTCACATCCTTCTGATTGCGCGCTGCCTTGGGAGCCGCCGCGCCCGTGCTGGGGCCCTTGCCACTGTTGATCGTCGGCCAGCCGTCGGCACCGAAGAGCACTTCATCGAGCAGCATCTGGCGGCCCGTCGAGACGAAGCCCTTCTGCGCATAGGAATGATAGAGGAACCAGTAACGCCCGTCCTTATCCGAAACGATGCTGCCATGACCCGGGCACTTCCACGTGGCATTGTTGGCCATGATGGGATTGGTCGGCGCCTTTTCCCACGGGCCTTCCATGTCCTTCGCGCGCGCCACACCGACCGCGTAATCGCAATTGCGGCCACAGCAGGCGCCGCCGGCATAAAAGAGATAATAGTACTCGCCGCGGCGCACGATGAAGGGGCCTTCGACGACCGCGCCCTCCCACTTCACGTCATTGCGCAGGATTTCCTTCCGCTCGCCGACCAGTTTCGTGCCGTCGTCATTGAGACGCTGGAGCCAGAGCGGCGTCGGGCGTTTCTTGCTGTTGCCGTCTTCCTTCCACACCAGCCAGCGCACGCCCTTGGCATCGGTGAAGGGCACCCCGTCGATCGCGCCGGCCTCATGCGTGACGAGCGGGCCGTGATCGGTCCACGGACCCGCCGGATTATCGGCCGTCGCGACGGCGAC
>JAZKEV010000070.1:1349-5093 GCA_040386765.1 Verrucomicrobiota bacterium
TCGCGCGCGGTATAATAGATGTAGTACTTGCCCTTGTTCTCAGCGATCTCGGGGGCCCAGAAGTTGGCCTTGGCCCACTTGGGCATCTGGGCGAAGACGTAGCCTTTCACCTCCCAGTTCACGAGATCGCGTGAGTGCAGGATCGGGAAATGCGGCGCCCACTCGGATGACGTCGCCGTCGCCCAGTAGTCGTCGCCCACCCGGATGACGGACGGGTCGGGAAAATCGCCCGCCCGCACCGGATTCTTAAACTGAAACCCACTCCCCGCTGAAGCCGCACTTCCGACCGAGGGCAGCAGCAGAGCGACGGACATGCTCAACAGCGCCGCGGCCAAACGTGATTTTTTCATACGAGGAGAGGTGGTAGGCATGGGGATCGATTAGAACGTAAACGTGGTATTCAGGACAAACGTACGCGGCTCGACGCGGGAGTACTGGAGGTAGACGCCGTCGTTGCGCGTGCGCATCGGCTCCTTGTCGTCGGGCTCGAAGGCATTGCGCACATTGAGCTGCACGCGCCAGCCGATGGTCTTGCCGCCAAAAATCTTCGTGCGGCCGCCGTAGCCGGCGAGGAAGTCCACAAACATCGTCTCCGGGCCCCAGAGGGCATTGGTGACATCGTCGACCGTGCCGTTCGGGTCGGCGGCGGTCGGGAAAGGCTTCTGCAGGTAGCCGACCATGGCCGGGCCGAACCAGCGGATACCGCCACCGAGATTCAGGCCCTTGAGCGCACCTTCGGAGAAACGGTAGTTGGTGAAGGCATTCGCGCGCCACTCACGCTGACGGAAGCGCGGGAGGTCGTTGCGCAGCTCGCTGCGGAGGACTTCGCGGAGGACCTCGGCATCGTAATACTGCTGCACGGTCTGCGCGTTGGTCTGCGAGATGGCGACGTTCTGCCAGCCGAGGCCGCCAAACTGCTGCCAGACCGGCAGACGGCGCGCGACCCAGGCATTGAACTCCTTGGACTTGTTGAAGACGTGAGTCTGCTGCTTGCCGACGGCGAGGCGGGCATCCCAATTGCTCGTGATGCGCGCAGTAAGCGTGACATCCATGCCGTGGGCGATCTTGTCCTCGACCGAGCGATAGACATCGCCGCGATTGACCGGATCGTAGCCGTCGGCCTCGACATTGGCGATCTCGGCGGGACGATCGGGGCCGCGCAGACGGTTTTCGATCACCGCGGCTGCGTTGCGTACGGCCTGGCCGTCGCCGATGAGCGCATACTGGTGCTCCTTGTAGAAGTTCACGCGCATCGAAATCGCGTCATCCTTGAGCGACACGCGGAAACCGAAATCGTGGCCATCGCTGTAAATGCCCGGGATCTGCCGGTTGTCGGGATCGAGGAAGCCCGGGGGCAGCGCGGTGTTCTTGGCCTTGCTGGCGAAGAGCGAGAACCAGCGCAGCGGGTGCACCACCGCACCATAGGCAAAGGTCTTGCCGCGCTCGTCGATCGCCGCATTGGAATCGAAACCGGTATTCGCGAGCGGGCGGAAGAGGCCGCGGCGGTCGTTAGCCGCGAGATAATCCTGGCGGACCAAGGCGGAGGGATCGATCAGGTAGCTCTTGAAGTCGTCGATGCGCCGGCCGCCGAAGAGGTTGAGGCGGTTGTTCCAGAAGAAGCTCTGGAGCGCCAGCATGTAGGTATCGATCTCCTTCTTGGAGCCACCGACGGCAGCAGTGCGGCCGGCCGGATTTTCGAACATGGAGGTCGTGAAGGCCTGGCCCGTCGCCGTGTCGGTGAAGGTCCACGGCCCGAAGTAGCTGCCGCCGGGGTAGGTGGTGGCTGACTCGCCGGGGTTGAGATAGTAGCGCGTGCGCATCAGGCGGCTGTTGTTCGACAGGTCACCGGTGGTGAAGCCCGTCTCGCCGTGGATGCTGGCGCGGGCGGTCTGCGAGCGATCCTCGTCGGAACGGCGGGAGACGAGGCCCGCGAGGCGGTGCTTGCCGAACCAGCGGAGGGCGCTGCTGCTCTGGAAGCGCTTCATAAAGTCGAATTCGTACGACGTCGTGAGGCGGGCTTCCTTGGTCTCGTTCACCTGCTCGATGCCGTTCTGGAAGGTCTCGATGTAGAGGCGGCCGGCATTGGGATTGAGCGCCGTCTGCGGGCGGGCGGCGGTGCCGCCGGGCAGATAGCGGTTGGGGTCGGCGAAGATATTGATCGACTCGGCCTCGAAGAACGGGCCGCCGCGCAGCTCGTGCACGGTCTCGGCGTTGAAGCCGAGCTCCACGAAGAAGTTCTCGGTGATGCGCTGCTCGACCGCGCCGCGGAGCTGCTTGCCGTTGAGGCGATTCTGGCGGCCCGTTACGCGCGGATCGGTGTCGATCGGGAAGATCGAGTTGTCGGTCAGCGAATTGATGCGCGTATCGGGACGCACCGCGAGCTGCTGGGGCCCGAGTGTGAGCGCGGAGCCGTTCCAGACCTGCACCGAGGAGATGCCGTTGCTATCGTACGCGATGACGCGGAGGGCGTTGCTATTGCGGCCGAGGTTGGCACCTCCCGCGGCGGGGATCGCGCCATTGCCCGTCGAGTTGTCGAAGAGCGGCCGGCCGGCGGCGACCCACGGCGTGAGGAAGTCCTGCGCGAGGTAGTTGGTCGGGTTGGAGGCCGTCTGCAGCACGCGCTCGGCGCTGAGGCGCACGGTGGTGTTGCGCGCGACCTTCCACGTGAAGGTACCGAAGAGGCGCTCCTGGTCGTTGTAGGCGCCCTCGGTCGGGCTGTTGATATTGCTCTTCAGGCCGATGACGCGGACCGCGAGCTTCTTGGGGATGATCTGCTGGTTGGCGTCGAAGGTCGTGCGCAGCGAATTCTCGCTATCGACCCGGAAGCCGACCTCGTAGCGATTGCGCATCAGCGCGCGCTTGGTGGTTACGTCGATGGCGCCGCCGGCATTGCCGAGGCCGAAGAGGATCGACTGCGGGCCGTTCGCGATCGTGAGACGGTCGACGTTGTAGAGATCGCTGGGCAGCGACGTCTCGAAGAAGTCGGACGACTGCGTGATCGCATCGAAGCCGCGGGCGCGGCCGCCCGCACGGGTCGATTGCGTGCCGTCATTGGCGCCCGTGTTCTGCTCGGCGTTGGTGCCGTTGTTCGTGCTGAACTGCACCGCCTCGTCCAGGGTGGTGGCCGCAATGTCGTTGAGGAATTCGGGCGTCATCACGTCGATCTGCGCCGCGATGTCCTTGAGGTCGGTCTTGAGGCGGCTGCCGGCGAGCGAACTCGTCGCGACATAACCCCTTTCCGAATCGCCCGAAATGACGAAAGGCGACAACTCAATCGTCTCGCCGGTGGTGGTGGTGGTAGTCGTGGCCGGCGCGGGCACGGTCTGGGCCGACGCGAATGCTGTAACGAGTGAAAACGCGATACAGGAACGGAGTTTGAGGTCCGACATGGGTTTTAAGGGGGTTTGATCGCCGTCCCTAGGTGAGAACGGCGGGGAGAGGAAGGATGAGCTTCGGTCATGGAGATGGGAAGGACATGCAACACACATTCGGCTGACTAAAATCAACCTCGGGCGTTCAACGGATTGAATACGTTCTGGCGGCAATTGTTACGCGACGGTAGCAACACGGCTTGCGGTGCGCGCGCCGATCCGCAGACTCCACAGGAGTCCTCACAGCGGGCTGGTCATTTTTCCGCGACAAGAATGATGTGTCCTGCGTTTCGCTCCTGCGGATACCCCGCCCTTCTTCATCTGCCCTACCCTGTTCATGCGCATGGAACGATGCCGCTCTTGTCTCCTCCCC
>JAZKEV010000071.1:0-10017 GCA_040386765.1 Verrucomicrobiota bacterium
CCTTCGTCCTTCTGCGCCCAGCGAAGAATCCACGCGCACGAACTCCCTGAGGCACCCGAACCCCCGGCCTCTTCGCCGCCCTCAGCCCACCGATCCCTTTCTCAAGCCACGCCCAGCTTTCCACCCAGTGCCGATCACCCGGCAGTTTAAACAAAAGAATGTAGCTGCGAAAAAAGGGCATTTCTTTTGCGCCTTCTGCGCCTTTTTGTGGCCAATCCGATGGGTCAAACCATGCGCCCACAGCTAACGCCACCCACCCATCCGCACCCAATCCGTCGCGCCAGCGTATCCGTTTAATCCGCGCAATCCGCGGTCAAAAAAGAAACCCCCGATCTTTCACCACCACCGCCTCGGCCCGCACCTCCGCCTGCACCGTGTTCTGCTTTTCGTGTATTTCGTGTGTTTCGTGGTTCCCATTCTCCGTCGTTTCTTCTCCTTCCGCCGTCATCGCCGCCTGATCGCACCCAACCCCAACTGATCCCGGAAATAGAGGAGGATTTGCCGCCGGCGGATCCCACTTCGAGAAGTCTATCTTCAGATATTCCCTCAGTTGCTCCTCGGTCATCCACGGCTTGGGGGCGCTGCCCTCCGAGCCCCGCTCTCCGCCCTTCGAACTCGGATCCCCTATCCTCGCTCTCCGCTCCGCCTTCTCCGCGCGCGCCGCCGCCGCCTGCTCCCGGATCGCCACCCGCTGTTGCGCCAACGCCAGCTTATCCCGCTCGAGCGCCATCCGCTCCGCCTTCCAGACGATCGCCAGGAGCCTCTCCGCCTTCCGCACCTCCGGCTCGGGCTGGCTCAGCGCCGCCAGCGCATGCATCCGCGCCAGCTTCACCGTCGCGTCCGCAAACTTCCCCTCCGGCAGCTCCAGCTCCGCGATCCCCTCCGCCCCCTCGGCCTCGTCCCGATAACGCCGCGGCAAGACATGCCGCCGCCAGAAGCCCCCCACCGCGCTCTTCCCCACGCTCACCCCAAACTCCGCCTTCAAGAGCCCCACCACCTCCGCATAAGTCCGATTCTCCTCCTCCAGCCACCCCAGCAACCGCTTCTTCTGCTCCGCCTTCAATCACTCCAATTTCGCATCCCCGCGCACCTTTCGTTCGGTAGTCATAATGCCTCATCATCCCACATCCGCCTCGCCTTGGAAACCCGTCCATTCCGTCTATTCCGTCCATTCCAAAAAAATATCGCATCTGGCCATAGCCCAGTGCCGAGGTATTGCGTCGCGACCAAAGCGGCGCAGTGGTATTTAAAAATAGCTCGTGTCGGAAATCCCTTTGCACGGAACCATCTTGCGTTTCGTTTAGGCATACGGGCTTGGTACGCCCAGATATGCGAGTTGGCAGCTAATGGTACCGTAGAGCGCTTAGTGAAGTATTCATCACGCCCGGTTCAATTTGGAAAGTCTACTGCGCCAGAAAGAATGTCGTCGTGATCTGTCGGAAGGCTGGCGTCGGCCCACTCAAGCGCTGGAAATCACAATGCCAAAGCCCTCCAGGAGCTCCCTTCCCTCGAGCGCTCTGTCGGATCAGGGGAGCGGGGCGCCCAGGGCGCGTCTTACGTCGTCGTCGGACAGCCGATATACGAGGACTGAGTGGTTGATAAAATCGTCGGGCTCGCGGCTGCGGAGGAAGGCGGTCAGTCTCGCCAGGCGGTAATCGTAGTAATCCTGAAAGGCGGACTTCCATACGTCGATAGGGTAGGCAGAGATGGCGGAGACCTTCGCGGCGCGATCGTCGGAAAAGAAAGGGAGCAGGACCTGCTGAAGGTTGCGGTAGTACTCCTCGTTTTTGGCGGCGGAGAAATCCTGAAATTTTCCATGGAAGAGCGGTTGCAGCATGGTCGCGCTGATGACGTAAATCCCTTGGCCGATGCGATGGGCGGAACTGCGTTGCAGCAAGGCGACGGACTGGCCGTCGCTCAGGTCGAAAACAAGCTCGGGGTCGAACTGCGGATGAGCCGACAGGAACCCCTGAAGTTCCTGGCGATTGCCGAATTTATGCGTCGTGATGGGCGGCGCCAGGACTTTCTCCTCCAGAGCTATTTCTCCGCCGATATATTGGGAAGCGATGCCGTAGTGGGAGGGTTTGCCGACGCCGAAATAGGCGAGGTAGCTTTTCTCGTTGGGATGACGCTGGAGGTAGCTGCCGATGGCGGGAAGCTCCTGTCCCCAGTCGAGCGAGCTATCGACAAGGTGCCGGTACGCCTGATCGGGTGAAATCAGGCCGTTGAAATAAGCGATGTAGTTGGGAAAGCGATACGCCGTCTCGGCGACCTGCAGCAGGCACAGGGAGGCGGCGGCAATGGCGAGGCGCTGCCGTTTAACCGCGCCAGGTATCGCGGAGGATACGCGACGCGAGACCAGGCACCCGATCGCGCCGCCGCACAGGATAAACAAAGGGGGATAGGTTGGAAGGATGTGGCGGTGCCCGATATTGAGATGAGATAAGAGTGCGACGATCCAGTAGGTGGCTAGCAGGACGATAAAGGGCAGGAAGGGATATATGCCCCGATATAGCCCGGCCAGCCACGGTCCACCGGAGGCGAGGCAGCGCCGACGCAAGCCGACGACACCCAGGCCGAGGGCGATGAGGAGCAACGCCAGGAAGGAAAGCGGGGTCTTGACGGCAAAAACGAAGGGGAAAAACGCGACCCGGCCCTTTTCCTTGATCTCGCCGTTCATGAAGGCCTTGAGCGAATCCGAGGTTCGCCACACGTGAGCGTACCCGGCGAGGAAGGCCTCCGGCAGCAGGTGGTGATCGCGGGCAAACCCAATGAAACGGGGAACCAGGCTGCCGGCGGGGCGCATGAGCGCGGTGAATCTGGCATTCTGCGCGGGGGTGAGCCGGGCGCGGACTGGCTCCAAGTCGTCTATCGCCACGAGGGACCATGCGAAGGTCTGGGCCGGCCAGGACGCCGCTATGGTGATGATCTCCGTTTTTTGGCTCGGCGACAGATCGAGGGCGGAGAAAACCTCCGCTGGGGTGGGGTAGGCGAGGACCCATTCCCATGGGGTTTTAAATTGCCTGGAGCCGGGGATTTTTTCGGAAAAGGCCGAGTATCGGAAACCATAGGCCGCCCACACGAGGGCGATGATACAAACGGTCTGAACGAGTGCGACGCCGAGCAGGGCCAGCGTCTGGGAGCCGCGCCGCACGAGGAGTCGGCTGTGGCCGACGGGCAGGGGACGGCCATCCGCGATGCGGGCAACGGCCAGCACCCCTGCCATGACGATCAGGAGCGGGGCCGACATTTTGGCGAGAAACAGGCCCCCGATCGCGAAGATACCCGCGACAATGCGCCAAACGGTGATGCGTTGGAGCACAGCCCAGACACTGCCGACGGCGGCGAGAAATCCGAGAGTTGCCGCCGTGTCAGACGTAGTTAGTCCTCCATTGGCAAGGATTGCGGGATTGGAGACGAACAGGAGCAGCGAGGCCATGCCGCCGGCTGCGCCAAAAAGGTGCCGAGACCAATACCAGACGAGGGCACCCAGCGCCACGGCCACGAGTCCGGCCATCGCGCGACCGCTGGCCAGCATCGAGGTGGTATCGTTATTCAGCCGGTTAAACCAAGCGTCCGAGAGAATCCAGGAGCTGGAGCCGCTCCAACTCGAAGTACGGGGAGCGGGAAACGCGTCGTTCCGCCATAGAAGCGGCAGCGCCATCCAGCGCTTCGAAAGGTTCCCATTCTCGGGATCGATGCGGTAGTCGTTATATTTCCAGTAGACGTAGCCTCCCGTGATATGCCCTGGTTCGTCAAACGTGGCGGACTTGCTGCGGAGACTGGCGAGAAGGGTAAGGTAAAAAAGCGCCAGCACGAGCGCTGCGACCCACGGCTTGGTGCACCGCACTAACCAGGGAGATAATCTCGAGGTATCCGGAGGAAGAACGGACATGCGGGTGAATATGACTGCGGAGTATCGAGCCTCGCACTAGCAAGGTGAGCGATCAAGCAAAGCCGGAGTGTTCGACCAAAAGCTTTTCTAGTAGGTACGTCATGTCCCGGAGCACGCCCGCTTTAGGCGCGGCGATCTTTTCCGCGCGTGTCGCCGAATATTATCGACCGTCAAAGCCGAAACCGAAGCGAGTGCGCTCCGCTCGAGGGACCTGACGTGTACACCTCGCGAGGTATACGCGCGTATCGCTTATCACAAGGCCCACCCGTTCTCCTGCGAAGCACACAACCGCGCCGGACATCGCGGCGGCGTGAGAGCTTGTCAAAAAGCCAGCCGTGAATCCTGCTGTTGCGTCGCCTCCCCCCACTTCGAAATGAGTGCGCACTCCGCCCGCCTGATCTCCATTACGCTAAGTGTCATCGCCCTGGCATTGTTCGGCTCGGTCGCGCGTAGCCAGCCAGTCGCGGAGCCTGTCCCGGCACTTACCACCTTGGGGACCGTGACCGCCCACACGCCGCCCCCGGACTCCGCTCCCCCGCGCCGGCTGGCGGCGGCGGATGACAGCGCGGCCAAAAAGCGCAAAGCCTCCGGCAAAGCCGCGCGGCCCGCTGTGAGCTGGGAGGATCCGGTCCGCGAGGAGCCAGCCGGGACACGCTATCAGTCTTTCCTCAGCCCGACCCTGCAACAGCGCGTGAGCTACCTGGCCTACTTCCCGCCCGGCTACGCCACGGACTCGGCCCGGCGCTATCCCGTCATCTACTGGCTGCATGGCCTGAATGGCGACCAGCGCCGCGGTGCCGGCTTCACCGCAAAACTCGACGTGGCGATCAAAGCCGGCCTCGCCCCCGCCATGATCGTGATTCTCGTCAATGGCATGAACGACCGCTTCTATTGCGATTCCCCCGATGGGAAGTTTCCGGTCGAAACGGTCATCGTAAAAGACCTCGTGGCCGAGGTCGACCGCGCCCACCGCACGCTCGCCCGGCGCGAGGCGCGCATCGTGGAAGGCGCCTCCATGGGCGGCCTCGGCGCGCTGTATCTGGGTTTCAAATACCCCGAAGTCTTCGGCGTCGTCTCCGGCGTCATGCCCGGCATCCACGATGAGCACAGCATCGTCGAAAAGTATCCCAAGACCTTTGAGTCGGTCTACGGCGGGAGCCGGGAGTATTTTATCCGCAACAGCCCCTGGACCCTCGTCGAGCAAAACGCCGACGCCCTCCGGCACCGCACCTTCATCCGCGTGTGGATCGGCGGCGCCGATCTCGACTGGCGCCAGGCCTTCACCGGCAAGTTTCACCAGCTGCTCGATCGCCTCGACCTCGAGCACGAATACCGCGTGATCCCCGGCGTCGCCCACGCCTTTCTCCCTCTCTACGAAAAAATGGGCGAAGCCAACTGGGCCTTCTACCGCCGGGCCTTGGCAACCGTAAAATAAACGGCCTTCTGGGCCGTTCGCGATCCAATGGTTCAGCAATCTGGCACGATCGCCACGTTCTCACCCTGTCTTAATCCTGTCATTGCGAGGAGCCGCAGGCGACGTGGCAATCCATCTGACTCCCGCGGAGCGCCGTCCGAATATCCTTCATCACGCACGCGTGGACGCTTCGCTGTGCGCACAATGACAGAGGTCGTATTTCGCCCCATTTAGAAAATACACCTCAATCCCGCGGCGCCACCCCCGTCATCGCATTCTTCGTCACCGCGTCCCAAGCGAGCTGCTGCAGCAGCAAATTGAGCTGCGGGTTGGCGTACTCCTGATTGCGGGTGAACTCCGCCGGCATCCCCAGCCCCACGGGGCTCTTCCGGTAAATCACCGCATAGTGGCAGTACGCCGCGAGCACCTTCAACGGCGTCGTAGGATGCCCCCAGGAGTCCGTGAACAGCCGCCACTGCACCTTCAGTCCCGGCGCCTTGCCCGCGACGATCCTCTCGCGCAGCGCCACGCTCGCGGCCCCCACCGGCACCACCACCACCGCCTCCTTGCCGAGCCTGCCGTTGAGATCGCGCACCAGCGCCTCGATATCGCGCTCGTACCGCGCGTTGCTGTCGCGCAAGGCGGCGAGATCGGTCGCATTGTGATTCACGACCTTTTTCGTATCGAGGGGGACCACCGGATTGTACTCATCGTTGGGCAGCCAGTATTCCTGCACCGTCACCCGGAGGTTGGGATTCCGCGCCAGCCCCAGCTGCACAAATTTCTCGATCCCCTCATCCGGCAGCCAGATCGGCGAAAGCGTCAGCACATCGACCGCGCCCGTCTCCAGCGCCTCCCGCGCCTTCAAGCCCGGCGGCGCATCCCAAACCCGCTGCACCGTCGACCCCCCGACCGACGCGACCCCGGAAACCACATGCCCCTTGATCCCGCCCAGCTCCGCTAGGTCTTTCAACATCGGAGCGACCCACGCATGAAAGCTATGCCCCGCCGTATAAACGCGCAGCCCCGAAGCCCCGGACGGCGCCGCAGTCTCCGCCGCGCGCAGCCCAAAACCGGAAATAATCAGGCAGAGAAAAAGAAGTCGTTTCATCAGGGGAGGGGGTCCGCGTTTCTGCGCTCATCCAACCTAGGGCCTCTCTCTTAATCCAGCCCAATACCGCTACCGCTTCAGCCGACCGTGCGCCGCGATCACCAGCGTACCAGTACCAGCGCAGGTTACGTTTCATTTAAGTCGGTGACGCAAGTCGGTGACGCGCCGAATCCGCTCACAAGCGAGGCTGTTTTATCTTCCCCTGTTCGTGGACTTATTCAGCCTTCATACCGCAGTCTCCATCCAGCTTTTACTGTGCGCCCCTTTATATCTTTCCGTCTATTGATTGCAGGCGTCTGGCTGGCCCTCGCCGGCTCGGCTTTGGCTCAGGCTCCCGTAATTTCCACCCAGCCCGGCAACCAGCTCGTTTCCACCGGCAACCCCGCGGTCTTTTCCGTGACGGCCTCCGGTGCGGGCGCGCTGACCTATCAGTGGTATCGCGCGGGCGTTCCGCTGCCGGGAGCCACGGGCAGCACGTTCACGCTTCCTTCCGCAACGCGCGCGGATGCCGGTCTCTACAGCGTGGTGGTGGCCAATGGCCCCTCGCTTACAACGTCCCTCGCCGGGCGGCTCTCGGTGGCACCCAGCAGCTATCCGAATCAGTTGCAGGTCGATCCAGGCTTCAACCCCCGCTTCGAGGCCGAGGGCGGCACGATCAACACCATCCTGCCCGATGGCAGCGGTCTCTTCCTCGTGAGCGGAGATTTTTCGCGGCTCAATGGCGTGGCGCGTCCGGGCCTCGCGCGGGTCGATGCCGATTTCCAGGTCGATGCGACGTTCGTGCCCCCGGCCAGTTTCGGCGAGGTTGTGCCCACGTTTGCCGTGATCGGTACGGCCCGCGTTCACGCCGTGCTCCCGGATGGCAAGATCCTGGCCACGCGCGCGCTGCCGGCCGTCGGAGCCTATCCCTTTCGCAATGTCCTGGTCCGGCTGATGCCCAATGGCACCGTGGATGCCACCTTCACCGCCAGCGCCGAACCGCAGAATATCGCGCGCCTCGCGGTGCAGCCCGATGGAAAAATCCTCGTCTTCGGTCTCCCCATCAGCGTCCCCTTGCCGGCGGGGAAGCGGTATGTCTATCGGCTCAATACCGACGGCACGGTGGATCCCTCCTATGCGCCGGAGTTTCGCTCGTCCTCGGTGACGGTGCCCGAAACCATCGTCGTGCAGCCTGACGGGAAGGCCATTTTTCTCGGCAGTTTTATCAGCATGGTAAATGGCACCGAGGTCAGCGGCCCGGTGCGGCTCACGACAGCCGGTGTCTTGGATCCGACGTTTCAGATTACTGGAATAGAAAATCCCACCGTGACCGCGATTTCTGTGCTGCCCGACGGGCGTTTGTTGGTCGGCGGCTCCTTCGGCGTTCCCACCGGTACGACTCAATTGATCCGGGTCGGCGTGAACGGCGCGTGGGAAGCCTCGCTGGTTTCCGGTTCGCAGGTCTCGCGTTCCCTCAGCAAGATTGTGCAGGGAAGTGACGGCAAGATCTGGGCTTCGGCGAATAGTAGCAGCACGCTCAGGGTGTGGCGGATTTCCGCTTCAGGCACCGTTGAACAAGAGTTCCTAGCCAGCGTGGTCGACAACACCTGGGCGTATGCCCCGGCGGGCAGTGACCGCCTGTTGCTGACCAACCCCCCGAACCCCCAGTCGGGGAACTGGGCGTTTCGTTTCGCCGCCAACGGCGTCGCGGAAAATGTGGTGGCGCGGCTCGAAATGCCTGTGGGCGTCCGGACAGTGATTGCGGCACCCGGTGGACACGTCTTCGCGGGAGGAAAATTCACCCGCGCAAACGGCGTGCCCGCCGCGGGTCTGGCCCGTTTGAAATCCGATGGTTCGATGGATGCCTCGTTCACCGCTGCGCCCGGTTTCGACGAGCCGTCCGCGTTATATTTGCTCCCGAATGGCAAGCTGCTGGTGGGCGCCGATTTTTGGGGTGGGTCGCTGGTGTCGCGCTTGGTGCGTTTGAATGCGGATGGCTCGCTGGATCTCTCTTATGATACGTTGGGCGGCACCAATATTGCCGTGCTTCAGGATGGCCGCGTGCTGGCGAATGGCAGCAGCCTCTTCCGCACGGATGGCACGGTCGATCCCAGCTATCAGCCGTCGTTGGCGGGTGTATTTACGGGCGGGCTCCAGTCTGACGGAAAAGTAATCGTTGCGGCCACTATGTCGGATGCCCGTATCATTGCGCGCCTGTTGCCCACGGGGGCCACGGATCTTTTGGGCAACTACAATGGCAACGGCCCCAATATCGTGACGAGCATGGCTATTCAACCCGACGGAAAAATCATCGTCGGTGGCGCCAGATACTTGTTATCCACTCCCGCTCAGCTCGCTCCCTGGGTGGCGCGTTTCAATACGGATCTATCTCGAGATACCTTGTTCGCGACGAACGGCTTTTCCCTGCCCGCCACCACCAGCGGCCTGTATCGTGGCGCGCAGGTGCTGCCCCAGGAAGACGGCCGCGTGCTGGTGAATGACTACTATGGCTTCGCCCGTCTCAAGACCGACGGCACGCTCGACCCCAGTTTCGTGCTCAGCGACGTGTATCACTATACGTCTCCCGTGGTTCCTTCCGCCAAGGAGGTGGCGGCGATGCTTCTGCTGGACGACGGCAAGATCCTGCTGGCCGACCCTCTGATGAGCGTCGGTGGTGTGCGTCGCGCCGGCTTGGTCCGGTTCATGGATGCCGCCATGCCGGTGCTGGCAACACAGCCTCTGGCCCAGGCTGTTTTTGCGGGTGAAGCAGCCACGTTTTCGGCCACGGTTTCCGGCCCCGGCCCCTTTACTTACCAATGGTTGAAAAACGGTGCGGCGATCCCCGGAGCTACGAACGCTTCGTTTACCGTGGAGAATGTAGGGGCGGGGGCCATCGGGAGCTATTCGGTCCTCGTCACCAATGCGGGTGGCGCGGTGCGCAGCAGCGGCGCCTCCCTGATCATAAATCCGCCGGTGGCTCCGGCGATCGTGCGCCCGCCGCGCGCGCAAACGGCCGCTTTGGGCCAGACCGTGGGGTTTGACGTGATTGCGACGGGCACCCCTCTGCTTGGCTATCAATGGCGCAAGGACGGCACACCCATGGAGGGGAAGACCGGAAGTCGCCTGACCCTGCCTGCCATTTCCTCTTCGGATGCAGGCGACTATTCCGTCGTGGTCCACAATGGCGCTGGGTCCGTGCTCTCCAGCGCCGCGCGGCTCACCCTCTTCCCTTCGGGCATGAACGCCACTCACACCGTGGCGAATGTTTCCTCGCAGCCCGGCACCACCGTGACGATTTCCAGTACGTTCACCTACTCCGGCGCTGCGCCCGCTTTGGACTGGGAGGTACTGCTTCCCGCCGGTTGGAGTGTGGTATCCACCACCGGCGACGGCGCCGCCGCGCTCAAACCGGCTGCTGGCGACATCGATCTCGCCGCGTGGCGGTGGAGCACCCCGCCGGCGAGTCCGGTGACCTTTACTTATACGCTGGCCAGTCCGGCCGCCACGCGTGGCGAGCAGCAATTCGCCGCTCTCGTGACCGTGCAGGTGGCCGGCGCTCCGCTGGCCTTGCTGGCGCAGCCCGATCCGCTCCTGGTCCGCCAGCGGCACTCCGCCGAT
>JAZKEV010000072.1:0-15903 GCA_040386765.1 Verrucomicrobiota bacterium
CACGATCGCGGGGAAGACGACGACCATGGACGACAACGCGACGAGCGACGCGATGAAGCGGTACTGGCAGGCGAAGGAAGCGGGCGACGCGACCGCGAAGCTCGAGCGTCGGGATGGGCCCATGCCGCCCGCGCCGACCCCGGCAGGGCAGGTGAGCCAGGTCGCGGTGGAGCGGATCCGCCTCCAGGAGGCGTCCTTGAACCGGGCCGGGTTCGCGCTGCCGCCGCCCATGTACGCGCCTGGCACGCGGGTTATCCCGCTCGGCGACGACAACTTCCGCCTGGAGCGGCGGAGCGTCGAGAAGTTGCCCACGTTCCTGGACGCGTCGAACCGTGTTCGTGACGACATCGACCGGGAGGAGCGGCGGGACCTGACCGTGAGGGCGAAGAACCTCGTCATGACCGACGACGGCGCGCTCCACGTCGGCGACGAGGGCCTGTTCATGGAGCCGATGGCGTTCCAGCAGCTCTGCCAGCTCGCCGGGTTCGGAACGGGCGCGCGTTACCTCGCCGACAACTGCGACGCGATGCTCCGGGCCACGAACGTGAACCGGCAACTCTCCCGTCGCCGCGACCGCGAGCTCGTGTTCCGCACGCGGCAGACGGGAGAGGACAACCGCACCGTGTTCGCGACCGTGACGCCGCGGTACCAAGCGGTGGACACCGACCAGGTCCTCGCCGAGGTCGTCTCCGAGCTCCAGGATAGCCGGGTCGAGATGGTCTACGACGGGACCGGTGTGCGGGCGACGGCGTTGTTCATGCCGGACGAGGTCGTGGACCTTGCGGCGGGCGATGTGTTCAAGGTCGGCATCCGGCTCGATACCGACGACACCGGCAGGGGAAGGGTTCGGGTTTCCGCGGTTGTGTGGCGGAACCTGTGCCTGAACCTCATCGTGATTGGGGTCGGCTCGGTGGAAACCTTCTCCGCCGTCCACCGGGGTGACCGCAACGACATCTTCGCCCGTTTGCGGAAGGGAGTGTTGGCGGCGAGCAGCGCGGTCGGTGACTTCCTCGAGGCCTGGATTCATGCGCGCCGGGTTAAGGTCGACGTCCCCTCGACGGTCAGGTCTTGGATCGAGGAGAAGAGGCTCGGTGTGCTCCCCGTGAAGGATCGTGATCGTGCTGTCGAGGAGATCCTGCGCTCCTGGGGGCACGAGCCTGGAGACTCGTTGGCAGACGCCGTGAACGCAGTTACGAGGTCTGCACACGATAGCGACTGGTGGAGGCATGATCTGCGGCGAGAACTAGAGGAGCAGGCAGGGCGGCTCTTGTGGCCACGCGCATGACGGTCTCCAGGTCCCAACGTTCTTAGCCACTTTAGTTGATGGGGCGTGTTGTGAGCCCCATCCCATAGCGAGTTTGACCGAATCTATTCCCTAGCTGGCAAGCCATAAGGTAACTGCAGTGCCGTTCATGAGGCCATTCTGGCCTCATATTTAATTGCTAATTCTTCGCTTCAATAGTGCGGTTGGTGGTGGTCCAGACTTGCAGGAGAGTCCGCACGTCAAGTTGGCTTACAGCATGGCGATTGCCGACGTAGATGATAACCAAGCTCCCAGGATCTTGGGCCAGCGTGTAGAATACTTGGCGTTCTCAAAGCACTACTAGGGAATACCGTTCAACTGTGATATGATTCTCACAAACCCAAAGTATGAGAGACTATTCGAAGAAGGAAAAGGAGGCGTTGTTCCAAGCTGCAGCCGAGTTCGTTGCGCATAGCGGTGATCTCATAGCTGATGCAGATTCACGCGCGCGGCAGGAATCACAGGAAGGTCACGGCGACGAGTTCGCTATTGAGGAAGCACATGAAGGACAAGATCGGATACCCCCAACGGATCGACGGCCCGCTGCAGCCGATCGCGCCTGGTAACAGGCTGCTTATAAGACGGCCGCACATATCCCTTCTAAAGCCGGCAGACATACCATCAGTGGGCGCAAAAGAGTGGGGATCGGTCGGGACGGAGCGGCATGACCATCCAGGAGAGAGAAGTGGCACGGGCGGTCGGGGCTATCTGGCGATATCGAATACCCGACTCGAACAAATCGCGGCTCGTGTTATCCTTCTGCCCTGCACGCACCACGTCAATCGGATCTTACCGCTGACCATTAAGCCAGCCGATGCAAATTACTCGGTACATTATGCTGAATTTATTGGCTTGCCGACGGATCATGAGGCTGTCGTGGGGTTCTGGAGGAACCGAAATGGCGGGGTCGATCATTTGAATAGGCACCATGAAGTAATCGAGCTCGGGACGAAGACCTGGGGCGGTCGCAGTGTTGCAACGGCCAGAGCAGGATACCAGCCAGGCGATCTCGTAAATGTAAACTTCGGCGGCCGCTCCGATCTCTGTGTTGTGCTAACTTCAACGTCTGCTCAAACAGCACACCCAAACTTCCGGCGTCTCTCCGTCATCCAGTCTATCCCCTACAGGATCGGCCACTCCTCACTTCCTATTTGTGTCGTATTGGAAGGCGCCGAAACCGCTGCGGAGGCCCGAACCTTTCCAGCATTCATGGTGCGGACCGTGGACGACGTGTTTGAACGAGGTCTGAAGCCACAAGTTAATATGTTTGGCCGTGCGACGAGAATGTCGGACATTAAGTTCGAACGCCTAGCTTCAATGCTGGGCGCGCTATTGGGAGGGGACGTTGGATAATCGGCAACTGTTTCGAGACCTGGAAGAATTTATGCGGCACAGTGGGGACCTAATCGCCGAAGCGGATAGCAGGGCGGTGCGTTCCCAGCTTGCTCTGGACAGCCAGTTTTCTGACGAGGCCGAGATTGTCTGGCTACTTCGGAGTATAACAAAATACGCACAACGGTTACGCGTAGCCAGCCTGGTGGAAGTCGCACCCGACTTTGCGGCATTTGCCCGTAGCCTCGAGAGAATCGCACTGGCGGGAAGAGGAACGGTGATAGAACTCGGGGTACTCCTTTCCGAGTTGGATTTTATCCCGTCTCATAGTGACTTATGGAACCAGGTTTCCACGGAGGTAGTGCGGTCCACTGGACTAAGGATGTTGGATAGGGATTTGGTCGACGTTACGGTAGAAGCTATGAAGCGGGTCATCCCAGGACGTGACGCTTGAGTCTAAATCGCCCTGGTCTTCTGCTAATAGCCGAGAACTGGAGGGACATCGCTTATCGCGCCTGGGCATTCCCGTTCCTGGTAGTATGCCTTCCTGCGATCTGTGCGTATTTTCGAGGTCCGGGGACTGGATTTTTGATGGCGATCTTCGGCGGCATGTCGAGCTCGGTAGGCGAGGCATTGCAAGTTGTATTCTCATTTCAATTGTGCACGGCGGTGTATCTCGTCCCGTTATCAACGCGAGCAGCACTCCTGCCAAGACTGGGCGTGGGGAGGTTCTTTTCCGGAGGCGCGGGCCCAGAGTCACTGCTCGCCCACTACCCAATGACACTACTGCAATCTGTAGTATACCAGAGCAGTGCGGTACTTTTGATCTGGGCGAGTGGGACAGAGAGATGGGTGCTGTCGTATGCTTGCATCATAGCGGCTTTCACAGCGGCCTCGTGTCCCGTCGGGGGCGGGCGTTTAATTGGTGAGAGGGACTATTATACTCGTCTAGCGGTAGTTGTCTTCGGGGTGACGTTCATACTGCTGAATGCAGTGGGCGTCGTGCGGCTACTTGGTAAGATTAGTACGTTTTTCATCGTCCTAACCTCTAGAGTTCATTTTGCTGAAGGGCTAGAGGTGTTTGTTGTCTGGTGGTCAAGCGTAATACTAACCCATTACTACATCACACGACTCGTCCAAAGTCGAAAAATCCGTCGGGCCGGACCGAGTTTTTTGTACCCCATAGTTGTTGGTCTACTCGCGGGGACCGCTGTCCCATCGATTGGTGCATTCATTACAGGCCGGCTCCTCGCGGTATGCGTTACTCATCCTTGGTTCTCAAGGCTGTGTAGAAGCTACCGGCAACAGACGATGCGTGCCGATTTTCACACCGCCACCTGGCTAAGGCTTGTAACTCTGTCGCTCGCAACGGTAGCGTTCCTCTGTATCCTTTGGAGGTCACCACCGCTGTTGCTTAGCATGTTGGGGCTACTCCAAGGGTTGATTACGACAATAATAGTCACGGTAGGTTTTTATGCTCGACCGCTACTTGCACCACCTCACGCCCGAGATGTTGAACAACTGACTCGAATAGCCAGAATCCCACAGAATTGGGCGCTTCGGCTCGAGCACTACGCTAGAGGTGCAAGTTGTACCGTTAGTTCGGAGGATTATTCATTTCTCGAATCCTTAGTGCGTCGTCGCCTATGGAAGCGCCTAACGGATCCTGTGTCGGACTGGTCCCAGGGCCCTGTCGACACTGTGGCGCTGACAACTCGGCTGAAGGGTAGTTCGCTGGAAGCTCTAGCTATGGTGCTTTCGGGTTTGCCGGCGACACTTCCGCGCGACCTTCAAGAGTTGGGGTGGCTACTAAGTCCGGTGTACCTGCAGTCAGACCTCAGAGAACTTGGCAACGCTGGATTTGTGCGGTTGCGAAAATTGAGAGATGAGCCCGAGCAGCCAAGCTACCGAATCTATTGGGCGCTTCAAGCGCTACTGAATACGATTCGCTCTGGACACCTGCAGAACTTGGAGGGTGATCTTCGGTCATTCGAACAAATCGCGGCCGCCACAGCTCAGAGCGACCTGTTGGATGTTGACGCAATCGATACCCTTCCGGTCGGGGATGGGGAGCAGAGAGCAACAGTGCGCGCTTCAACGGCGTGTGTGCGCGGTATAGAGGCCGCTGTTGAAGGGATTCATGAACAGATCAACATTATCCATGAAGCTAACGCGTTTCGCATTTTGATGTCGAGCATTCGGCGTCTGGAAGTAGTGGCTGCAGAGATTCTTGCAGAGTCTTCCTACTCATTCTTCCCCGATACCCCATCTGCGCACCTAAACCGTCTTCGTGTTGGTCGGTCGACCCCCGATCGATTGCAACAAGTATCCAAATCACTTGATGTACTTCACGCCCACAGCACTTTTTATGCACCTCTCATCGCACGGGCACCTCGCTCGGAATATGGGGACGACGCCATTATCGCATGGCAGATGCTCTGGCCAACGGTTCAACATTCTACAGAAGCAGAATTGGCGATTCAAGTGGCGAAGGTAAAGGATTTCCTAAGCTCATTGTCCGATCAAGAACGTGTGAACGTCGCTTACAGCGCCAACTGCTATGCGAAGAATGCGCTCATCCCCACGTCGCTGACTATATCTAAGTGGGCCGTTCAGGCCTACTTCGATAGTTGGAATGCTGTAGCCAAAGCGACTTCTTCCATGGCGTTTGGGATGCGTCTCATGCGATTTGCCTCGTTCATCCCCAGTAAGTTTCTCCGGCGGGTGCTTGAGCGTCATATTGTGAAGCCGGTTTGGACCGATGAAACGGGGGTGCGCAGGTTCGAGGGTCTTTGGAGCCACGCAGCAATGTTACGTAGAGAGGCGCTAGACCACGATGAGTATCTGCGGATTGTAAGACAAGCACATTGGGTTCTTCGACGGATCGCGCCAAGCAGCCCATGTTGCCTGGCTATGGGTGTTCGGTGCGGTGCGGAGCCGCTGCCAGCACGTCATCAGATGCTTGATCTTCCAATGCGGCTTGCAGTACAACACGTTCGCGAAGACGCTCTTGAAGGAGCCCAGACGCTAGCCGAGGTAGCATTAGCGCTCTCGTGGAGTAAGAGGATGATTACAGACTTGTTGCGCCGGGCGTCCATGGGGGACCAGTTCCTATTCATACTCCCGCTTGCTAGCCAAACGCTGAGAGTATGCTGTTTTGGTGGTTCATGGTCTTGCACCAACCTTTCGTCCACAAAGTCTGACCTTGACTCCGACCTAGTACGTCTCCGCGAAGAGCTGCGTCTGGGTGGTGACTGGGAGAGAACCGCGAGTATAATTTCTGAGGTATTGTTCACAGGGTGCGAAGTTGACCCCGCCCACAGCTTGTTCCTGATGACATACGGGGGGCTGGAGAGCTTGCCATTTTCCTGTCTTAAGATCGGCCCTATGGCCTTAGCTAAGATGCCATATCTGCGTATTGCAAATGTGGTTGGCAGGAGTGGCCTGCCTTCTTCCCCGACGCGCACGGGACACAAGGCCGCCCTCTACGCGGGTGCGGACCTGCCGAACACCGTGCAGGAA
Source organism: Verrucomicrobiota bacterium (assembly GCA_040386765.1). GTDB lineage: Bacteria > Verrucomicrobiota > Verrucomicrobiia > Opitutales > Opitutaceae > ER46. The sequence continues at coordinate 6,158 of JAZKEV010000072.1, forward strand.
TGTCGCGAATTGCCCGGCTTCGCAAGCTATAAGGGTGAGTGTCGAATACTGCAACTACTATGCATTGACCGCAATCTGTCGGAGTTGCACATTGCATGTCATGGGAGTGCAGACCCGCTACATAGCACGGGTGCAGCGCTGGCAATGACGGACGGCATATTTTCCGCGGCAGATGTAGAAACTCTGAAATGCTGTGAAAAAAAGCTGGTCTATCTGTCTGCCTGCGAGACGGCGCGTGGGAGCCAAGTGCCAGGTGAGCCGCCGTTCGGCTTGGCAGATGCATTTCTTAGGGGCTCTGCCTATGCGGTCGTGGCCTCGTTGTGGCCTGTTTCAGACCGTGACAGTCGTCCTTTCGCCGTGCGGTTCTGGCAGGGAATCCGCAACGGAATGAGTCCCCAGCGCGCGCTCGTGGATGCTAGAATGTCGGTTCACTCACCTCAATGCTGGGCAGCCTATGATGTCTATGTGTAGACCGGCTCCACATCGTCAACCGTAGTTAGGTTACCATGGTGCTATAAGATGGGTGCACCAGTGGTTGCATTGATTCGAATACCCGAAACCCCCGCCAGTTCGGCCCGTCGCCAAGCTCGCGCTTGTGACCCACCAGCGAGACTTATGGAGTACATACCGAAGCGCTAGTTGTGGTGTATTTGCGGTCTCACATACGCGGTGGTCAATGTCTCCTGTAGTTTCGCTGATCAATCACGCACAAGTCGTCCTCCCGTAAGATGTGCGAACCACCGGTGCAAGGGGCGAAGGCGAAGTATTCTGATCCACGATCTTCAACCTGGTCTTTACGACACTGGTCCAAGGCACATCATCCGTCGTCCGGCTTCTTGAGGGCCTCGAGCGGCGCGCTCGATAGATGAGCGACGGCAAGGCGCACGGGGGCAGTCAGGACGTGGATGTAACGCTCCGTCGTCGTGATCGACTCGTGCGCGAGGTGGCGCTGGATGAGGCTCGTGGCAACGCCGGCGGACGCGAGCTCCGTCGCGCAGGCGTGCCGCAGAGCATGCGGGTGGAGGCGATTCCCGAGGCCCGCTTCCGCCCCGAGCTTCGAGAGCATTTTCTGGATGGAGCGGATGCCGGTTCGTTCGCTATGCTTCGCGAGGAAGAGCGCCGCTGCCGGACCTTCCGGGCGGACGGAGAGATACAGCACCACGGCTTCGACTGCACAGGGGTGAAGGACCACGTCCTCGACCTTGGCCCCCTTCCGGCGCACGCGCCGTAGTACTGCGGTCGCGAGATCGACCTGGCCGACGTCGAGTCGCTGCAGCTCGCTCACGCGGAGCGCGGAGTAGAAGAGGAGAACGAGGATCGCGCCATCTCGGGCCCGCCGCCAGCTCCACTGGCGTCGTGCTAGGGTCTCGAGCGCCTGCGTGAGCTCGTCGTACGTCGTGGCGATCGGGTCGTGGCGCGGTACCTTCGCGCGCTTCATTCCGGCAAGAGGGCGACCGCGAAACTCTTTCTTGGACTGAAGAAACCGCAAGAAGCCTCGCAGGATGGCGAGGCGGCGGTTCCTGGTCTGGGGTGCTAACGGCGTTCCATTGAGCTTCTCATCCACGAACCTCGTGAGATCTGTGGTCGTGAGCGCAAAGCCACGGTGGACGAGCTGCTCGAGCTCGTCGCGGTAACCGCTCACCGTTGTTGGCTCGCGGCGTAGATCCTTCTGGAGGTGAACGAGGTAGCGATCCACTTGGTCTTGGGTCGGGTGCATAGGCGTCTTCGGCATGCCGCCTCCTAGCTGGTTCGTCCTTCTTACGGTTGGACGAACCAGCGGGAGACGGGCCATGAAGGCAGCATATCAGGATCGGGTGGCTCCGCGACGGGAAAGCTGTGGATGGAAGGCGCTTGTCGCCGTCGTCAGCCTTGCGGGCGCGCTCTCGGGCTGCGTGCACCTCCACGGCATCGCGGGCGGCGTCGAGGAGGATGACTTCTACGTCATCATGTCGAAGCAGTTCCTCATCTTCGAGACGCCGCCCGTGGTCCTCCACTGCGCGCGCGGCGAGGTCGGGCCGGTCGGCTGCACGCGGGTCTTGACCGCCGCGCAGGCCGGCTCCTTCAGGCCGCAGGTGTACGACGACAGCTACGCGAACTGTGCGGCGGATGCCGACTACGTCTACCGCTACGGCGGATCCCTCCCGGAAGTCCTCGACTCCTACCAGCCGATGTCGACCGAGGCCCGGCGGGGCTGCGTGGATGGGTTCGAGCTCCGCATGGTGGAGCTCACCGGTGAGAAGCGCTCGGCGGCGCCGTCGAGCCCGTGACGGCACACGCCCCTACCTCGGTCACGCATCCGTTCGATCACACAACTGACCTTCTACCTGGAGACTCCATGAAGCCGTGCCGCCTCGCCTTGTTGTCCCTCGTCCTTGTCATGACGAGCCAAGCCATTGCCGAGGAGCCCGTGGCGCAGCCGCCGTTGGCCGCGGCCCCGCCCAACATGCCTGCCCCGACGCCGAGCACGAGCTCGGGCACGGTCCCGATCGGCCAGCTCCTCAACGATCAGGCCGGCGCCGCGTTCCTCGGCCAGACCATCGTCGTCGAGGGCAGCTTCGTCGGCACCTCGCCGACGAGCGCGCCGACCGACCCGTTCCCGATCCCGAAGGCTTACCGCCAGCAGTACGGTCGCGTCCTCCTCATGGGGGACTCGGGCGCCATGATGAACACGTTCCTCGTCCCGAACGACTTCATGACGCCGTTCTTCACCATGGCTCCGGGCACGCGCGTTCAGCTGACGGGCGAGCTTGTCTCCATCCTGCCCTCCTCGAGCAAGGTCGTGTCGTCCGCGACGAACCGGGTCCTCGTCGTGACGAAGCCCGTCGGGCCGTAGGCCAGCGTCTTCGCCAGACCTGACGCAGAATCCAGGAGCGACGAAGCCTCCGTCACGTCGGCACGGAGCTGCACGAACAGGAAGCTGTGCACGCCCAAGGGGGGCGGCAGCCCTCCTTCGAGCACTCGACCGTCTGCCTGCGCTCTCCGACGCCCGCGGCGAGCCGATGAGCCGTGTGGTCCTCCTCGTCGGTGCCGAGCCCGTTCGGCCATGAGCACCTGGGGTGCGTTTGCGCGCGCAAACGGTGCCGGTTGGAAGACCCCGGGGTCAAGAGACCGCGAGTGGCCATCGCCCGTAGACACGCATCACAGCCTGAAGGTATACTCCCCGTCCTAGGTAGGGCCCCGCGGATGCACCTCGCCGCCGTCTTCTTCGACATCGAGAATCTTATCGGCGGCAACCGGATGCGGCAGGAGCTGCAGAACAAGATTTCCCTCCGAAGGATCATCGAGCGCATCTCGAGCAAGGCGACGATCGGACGAGTTGCATGTGCGCGCGCCTACGCGAACTGGTCCGACAGTCGCCTCGGCGCATTTCGTGAGGAGCTGAACCTCGGTGGCATTGAGCCGGTCCAGGTTTTTGCTTTCAACAAGACGAACGACAAGAACGCAGCCGATATTCATCTCGTCGTCGACGTCATGGACCTTGCGAGTATTCGGCCCGAGATAAACACGTTTGTAATAGTGAGCGGAGATGGTGGCTACGGGGCTCTAGCTCGCAAACTGAAGGAGTATGGCCGTACTGTGATCGGGGCGGCCTACGGTAGCTCGACAAGCGAGGCCTTCGCGGCGGTCTGCCACGAGTTTGTGACCTTCAGTCCCGATGAGATCTTCTACGAGAAGCCAGATCGACACGCCAAGAGGGTGCAGAACGCACCGCTAAACGGGAAAGCTCGCGAGGGGGCCGCATCCGGCTCAAGCGACCGGCTCGCGCCCCAGGCATTCACGTTGGACGGCGACTCGCCAGCAGAGGATGTCCTCGGCCACTGCCGAGAGATCACGCGCCAGCTCCTTGCAGACGAAGGTCGGTGTGCTGTGAAGCACCTGGCGCAGGTACTGGCGAAGGCCGTCGACGGACTCGAGCCTGGCTGGTTCGGGTTTCTCCATTGGTGGGAGCTGTTTCAGCACTTGACCGCTACCACGGACCTCGGGGTGGTGCGGACCGGCAAGGAGCTCGCTGTAGTCCGAAGACAGGAAGTCGACGTCAGCCTGCTCCTGCCCGAGCTGCCAAATCGCGATCCTCACCAAGCACAGCACTACCGCGACCAGTTGTTCCACGGAAGTCCATCGATCGCGGTCCCCAGCTTCGTTGCACTTCGGAAGGTGCTGGAAGCGCTTCTGGCGGGCCTTCCGCCCGCTGGACAAGAGAGGGAACCTCTCGTCAAGCTCCTTCAGGAGCACTGCCCGGACGTCAGCGTTCGCGACATCAACGCTGTCGTAACCACCCTCATCAACGTAGAAGTACTTCAGGACCGTAAACGGCTCATGTGGGCGCCGTTGCCGGGTTCGACTCATCGGCAGATCCCCAATTTGGAACGGGTCATGTTCACTATCTGTGGGCAGGCGTGGCAAAAGCTCTCTACGCGGGTACGTGAAGTGAACCAGGAAGTTTGGGTAGCGATCCTTCCGCTTCCAGGCGACCTCCTCCGCGACGATATTGCACACTGATTTTTTAGAGTGAGTATGGGCCATGGAATGATCCCTGTCGAGCTGAACTCCGCCGATTCGAGCAGCGCAGGAAGTTCGACAAGTATCTGGCCGCTCGTTAGTTCAGTGGACCAAGTGGTGCTCGCTGGCGCTCTCAAGCGGCGGCGGGAGCGGAAGCTGATGCTGCATGGGCCCGTTCGGACTTCCTAACTCGCGGCTGCGGCCTGCGGGGTTCGGGGATGGACGTTGAGCTCAAGGGTCGTGGCGTTCGAAGTTGTTCGCTCTGAACCGGGCGGAGGCGGTCCGGATCGTCCTTCTCTACGACCCGGCGCCATCGCCATGAGTCGTTGAGTGCTGCGAAACTGGACAAGTGTGGCCCCCCGGGTAGCTGCCCTGCCGGATGCGGCGCCGGAATGTGACGTGCTCGTACTTCACCTCGGCGGCAATTTCGTCCTACCTGCGAGCTTGCCGCGGACACAGCAAGTCGGCCATCGCGCGGGCGCCGCGCACCGAGGAGCCATCGGTGCGCGCACCGTGCGGAGGGCGGGGGCGTCAGCATCTTTTCGTGCGGCCACGGCGAGACTGGAAATACCCGCGTCGCGTCGCGTCGCGCGCTCTCCAGCAGGAGGTCGACGTGAGCTGGAGGTGCGCGAGATCGGCGGAACGGAAGCGCACCGGTTGCGGCGTCGCGTGGCGCTGGATATGCGGCCAACACAGGCGCTCGCATGCGCAGCTCACCCTGGAGTTCGCGTGAACCGATTTTCCCTGTCGATGATGTCGCTCGTCATATCGGTCGGCTGCGCGGTGCCGAGGTCGCCGGCGGACAGTGGGCTGACGAATCCTGAGATGACGTCCTGCCCAGATATCACGTTCGGCACTCCTGGCCCGACCGTGGATGGCCAGGACTCGGACCATGATGGCTACCTTGACTGGGTCGACTGCGACGATGACGACCCTGCGACCCACCCCGGCGCCGAAGAGATTTGGTACGACGGTCAAGATGAGGATTGCCGAGGTGGCGACGACTGGGACCAGGACGGGGACGGGGTTGCGACCACCGACAACCCACCGGATTGCAACGACATCGACGCCGCGATCTATCCCGGAGCTCTCGACATAGCCGGTGACGATGTGGATCAAGACTGCATTTACGGAGACCTGTTGGATGCTGACCAGGATGGATACTCCTTCAAGGTCGACTGCGACGAAGCGGATCCATCGGTTCACCCAAATGCGGTCGAAAATCATTACGACGGCGTGGACTACGACTGCAATGGGGTCGCTGACGATTACGACGCGGATGGGTTTCCTTGGGTAATGGACTGTCAGGACGTCGATGCGTCGATTCACCCAGGCGCCCCGGAGATCCCAGGGGATGGAATCGATCAGGATTGCATCTACGGCGATTTGGTTTTCCCGCCCGCTGATCTGGATGGGGACGGGTTTCCCGTGGAGGTAGACTGCGACGAGGGTAATCCGTATGTCCACCCAGGCGCCCTCGAACTCTGGTACGACGACGTAGACCAGGACTGCGCGGGTGGCGATGACTGGGACCAGGACAGTGACGGATGGCCAATACCCGATGACTGCGACGATACGAACCCGGCCATTTTTCCCGGGGCGGGTGAGGTTCCTGACGACGGCATTGATCAGGATTGCGACTGGAGTGACGTGAAGGTTCCGGCCCTCGTCGATGGCGATGGGGACGGGTACCTCGACTTCGTTGACTGCAACGATGCGGACCCGGCCGTTCACCCTGGTGCGGACGACATCTTGGATGACGGTGTCGACCAGGATTGTGACGGCACCGAACAGGTAACCCCTGGTCCGGACACCATTGCGTCGGTGTATCTATGGACACCGAATCTTGAAGGCAGTGGCATCTGTGACGGCTTTCCGAGCACCGAGTACGTGCATGCGATCGACGTGTCGGCAGGGAGCGCGGGCATCGTGTCACAGACGACGAGCTGGCCGGTTCGGCTGACGTGGTCCGGTGCAACGCCGGTGACGATTCCGGCGCTGGGGGTTCTCGTCCCGGCGGCATCCGGCGAAGTGTACTTCAATCCATGGCAATCTATCGATATCCGCTTCTGCGATGCGTTCGAGTGCTCGACCTCGGTGTTCCTCGAAACGCAGGACCTCGGAGCGCGCGCGGACTGCGTCTCCCAGGAAGTGAGCGGCATGTTCTCCGACGCGCCTGACTGGACCGCTTCGGATGGGGAGGCGTACGGCGTATCCAACGTGGACGGCGACTACACGCTCCACTACTCCTGTACCGATTCGGCGCCGGTTCCGGCATGCGAAGGCGCAGTCGAGGGGCCGGAGTGTCTGATCTACGGGTGTGAGTGTGATCTTGTCGGCTGGGACGCTATCAGCGCCAACGAACTGGTCTACGACGCGAGTCTGCCGGTCTTGACCGCTCCCTGGTTTGCCGACCGCTGGGAAACGGGCGGATTACACGCCGTCCATGACGGTAATACCGTGTTCAGGCTTTACACCGAGGTGGCGCCGTCGGACGAGGGTGTGATCTTCCGACCGGTGATCGATATGCGTACCAGCTGGAACGGCACCTGGGCGATGGATCCAGGTTCGGATGGGTGGGAGGGTCCGCCGGTCTTCAAGAATGCGATCAACGATTTTATCGCACCCTCTGATGGGTTTTGGCCCCTGATGTGGGAGATTGCTCCTGATCCGGCTGATACCGACCTCTGGATGCTTCCGATCTGGAACGTTGTAGTGCTCCCTGGTGGCGAGAACGGGAGAGTAAGCCTTCGTAACCTCATGTTCGAGGGGTGCGGTGCGGACGTTGCACCGGTTGAGTGCGATCTCGGGAGTTGCTCCTACGACCTCGCACCCGCCTCGGGCGTGGAGTTGTGCTTCGACGCGTTCGATGGTTCTTTTGCGACTTTCGAGGCCCAGGTACGCAATGATACGACCGGAGACCAGACCATGTGGTTCTCTGGAGTTCCCCTCGGTATGGTCGATTCCGAAGGCGACTGCTTTCGATACGAGGCCGCGTCGCCGGGCGATGTCGTCGAAGTGAACGGCGACGATCCTTCGAATAACTGGTGGTACTTGGTCTTTGGCGACCCTCCCGCAGCGCACGCCAGCGTCACGGCCAACGGCGTCCCCTGCACTCTATCGCCGAACGGTGGAGGAGGCGGTGACTACTCCTGCACGGTGGGGATGCAGTGAGCGGGGGATGGAACAGTCCATCACCGTGGGATTTCGTGTCGTGTACGCGGCCGGCTGTCTATGGGCAAAAGGGGGATCGCCGGCGGCAGTCGCTACGGTTGCACCGTAAGCGTTCACTCTACCCCCTGCGCAGAGGGGGTAGAGTGAACGCTTACTCCGCGACGTCTTGCGGAGCGTGCGCCCGTCGTCGACGCTGGGCGAGGCGGTGACGTACGCGCGGAACCAGGAAGACCGAATACGCATGTTCCTGGCATACGGCGAGCTGCCGATTCACAACAACCTGTCGGCGCTGCTGCTTCGGAGTCCGGTCGTCGGCCGGAAGAACTGGCTCTTCGCGGGCTCGGAAAGTGGCGCAAAGGCGGCCGCCATCCTGTTCACGCTGGTCGGCAGCTGCATGCTGCAGGGGATCGATCCGTACGCGTACTTGGTGGACATAGCCGAGAAGCTGCCGGACTGGCCGTCGAACCGCGTGCACGAGCTGACCCCGAAGTCGTGGCGTGCGTCGCTCGAAGCGGCTGCCATCCATCACGCGATCATCAGCGAGATGGTCGGCGGCAGCGCCGGGAGGACGAGGCGTAGGAGCGTCTCGACCGCTCACGGCTATAGATTCCACCACCCCGTCTGCCCTCGAGGCACCGGCCCATTTGTCCGTTCCCTAGAGCGAGATCCACAATCCCCGGAGTGGGAAGTGTAGTTGTCGCGACTGGGAGATGTAGTGGTCGTTGCGCACAGCCAAGCTTGGCGCAGCCGGAGCATGGCGCCACGTCGTCGGGCTTTTCCATGCCGGGGCCCTCATACCGCCTCGTACGCGCGGCGGAGTCCTCATTCCACCGTCCAGTCCCATCGCCATCATCGTTCCTGCCCGGGTGAGGAGGGTCAGGTTTCAGGTCGTCTTGGGGACAAGTTGATCAGTTTCCCAGCGTACGGCTTCGAGGGGCGTCGTAATAAGTCATTTTAATTCCTTCCACCTACGCCGAAACTCGGGGACAGCAATCATCATGGATGAGCCGAGACCACCCAGCATGGCGATAAGCGCCGTTGGGTCCATCCCTTTATAAACCATGCCTCCGAGCGAACCAAACAGACCGATCGCTGCCAAGATAACACCAGCCCCCAGTGTCAATTCTCTAATGATCCGGGTATATTTATCGGTAGGGGCACGCAACCGTTCAACCTCTAAGGTGGCTGCATTTTCATGTTCCTCCGTCGCACTTTCGAGCCGAGCTAGTTCAAGGTTGTTGTCAATTTCTAGCTTTCGGGTGTCAGCGTTCAGTTGGGCGATCGCCAAATCTGTCGCTGCTCGTTCTGACACAGCCCCCGCCCTGATCTTTTCAGCTTGAAGCTGATATTGACCATACTTCTCAGCTGCTTGCAGACTGACTTGTGCAACCAGGCCCATGAGCTCAAGATCCACGGAGGGGGCATCAGCCGGCAAAAGGCCCGTGCCTTCCCCTTCCTCCCCTTCCTCCCCATCCCCCTCCTCAGCATCCTCTCCCTCTTCCCTCAATTCCGTGTCGTCGCCGCCGTCTTTCGCCATCCTGACTCCCTCCGACGTGATATCGTCCGGCGACGCTCTTGTAGTCACGCGATCTTCCGGGTCAAGCGGTGTCCTGTGGCACCTAGTGCGTATATTTGCACTATTGGTGGCCCACAGGGGTGTTGACCGATCTGTCTCCATACGCAGCCTCGCTAGCGGGCTCTGATCTCGTGGGCGTGCGGCGCGAAGTCCCAGCGTCTTGCCGGCCTCCTCCCAGGCCGCCCGTTCGTCGACCAGCATGTTCTTGTCGGGGATCCGAGCCGCGGATCGCGCAGGACGCGCCGCAGCTCGTCGGTGCCGGCCAGCAGGACAGAGAGCGCCCACAGTGGCGTGGCAGAGCCAAGACCGTTACGCTGCCCATGCGAGTTGCTCAAACCGGAGGGAAAATGGCTTACTATTCCACGCTGAAGCTGACGATCTACCACGAGTGCAAGAACTGCAACACCGGTAACAACATCGAGAAGAAGAACTTGAAAGAAGGCAAGCCAGACGGCGCCACGAAGTGCACCGACGTCGCCGCCGCCGTCACCCCGTA
>JAZKEV010000072.1:15913-25655 GCA_040386765.1 Verrucomicrobiota bacterium
CTCCAGACAGACGATATGTGCACGTGGGGCACGCCGACACCCGCGCAGTAGCCGCCTTTCACGACCTGGGTGTCGCTACCCCGATCTGCGTGGCGTTCGCCTCCTCGCCCACAAGGCGCTTCAGGGATGTCGGGAAAAAGCAATCCGTAGGGAGGATCTGGCGGGGCGAAGGGCCTGCCGGCAGCCTCCACTGGACTGACCCAGCGTGGCTGATCGCTTGGCCCGCGCGAGTTGGGGCTTCGCCGGCGACAGCTTCCAGTCCGCGATGTCGGTGGCGCTGCCGCCCTGGGCGTCGTCGATCAGACTGGGTTTAGAGTGCAGATCATCGCCCACTCCCAGTTCGAGACGGGCAGCACGCTGTGGCAGAGCATGTGGGAGAACGGTACTCTGCCGATCGTCACATTCAGCGCGTTGCACCACGTGAAGTCGGTCTGCATGACCTCACCGGCCCGGTGCTCCTGGGGGAAGTACGCTTCCTGCTCGGGAACGTGCTTGGAGCGCCGGTCGCGGAGTCGCGGACGCGGCGCTGCAGGGTGCGAGGCTGGTTCTCCTGGTAGATACCCGGCCTGCGCTTGATCAGGTCCTCGAAGAGGGTCGTGGCTTCCAGGGCGGGAGCCTTCGGGAGCGTCGCGAGAGTTTCGGGCCAGTCGGCCTCGAAGGGATCGGGTCGCGTGCGCTGGCTGCGGTCCGGCTTCGGATCCGACGACAGCCCCTGGTTGTCGCGGTACTTCCGGGCAGTCTTGCGGTCCATGTCCGCCATTATGGCGGCACGGAGGAGGTTGTTGTGTTGTTGTAGCCGTGGAGTTCTTTCAGCATCTTCTTCTCCTGCGCGTCGGACACCGCATGCAGAGCCTCACGGAACTGCTGTGGACACCTCGCCCTCAGGTGGGGAGGTGTAGTTGTCGTCGCTGGGGAGGTGTAGTTGTCGTTGAGCAATGGCGCGAGAGCGAGGGGTCCTCTACCGACCGCGGACGTCTACGTAGCAACGCGAGCATGAAGTAGCGCTCGGGTGGCGTTTGCGCGCGCAAACGGTCAGCGCGGTCAAGAGGACAGCAATAAGTTGCGGCCGGTGGGAACGGCATATTGTTTTGAATGATGCTGCACGCACTTGCCATCCGCACGATGCCGGGAGACTCCCCGACAGGGCGTCGTGCGTCCACCGCCTGGCGTCGAGAGCGGACTCGCCTTGCGTGACTGCGCACGTCGTGAGAGTCGACCAGACCGAACCCATGTCTTGACAATGAAGTGCAACCCCGAACCCCTGAGGAGAGTCATGACTGATCCCCGCGAGATGCTCATTGTGATGGACATCGCCCAGCGCGCCCGCATGGGTCAGCTCCGGTCGACCGGTGCCACTGTCGTCAACTTCGCGAGCAATCTTTACAACCTCGAAGGAAGCACCGATGACCCCAAGAGGGTGCCCGACCACCTCGGGGTGGCGTGGAAGCAGCTTCTCATCGACTATGGCATCGCCGACACCTCGCCCTGCTACGTCACGAACGCGGGCGCGGAGGGTAGCCACCCGGCGTTCTCGGTAGGCGGGCACATGACTACAAACAGCGACGGCACCCCGCCCGCGGGTGGCATCTGCTACCTCATGCCTCTCTGTTTCTGGCACAACAACACGAGTCGGGACCGGGTCTCATTCACCCACACCGCGACCCAGATGCTCCAGCTGTCCGGCTACATGCAGGGCGAACTCGCTGCCACCTTCCGGATGCGCCTGCCGAGCCTCGAGCCATACGCCATCCTCTACTTCACGAACGAGGGATGGAAGACGAAGAACCTGTCGAACGAGCACGTTCAGCGCCTCGGACGTGGGGCTTCGCGGGCGCTCGGTGGGGGGGAGCCAGCGTCCTACTACCTGCTCTTCCGGCGGGACCCCGACACCCACGCGCTCACGTACGTCAACGAGGTGAACCTCGTGTCGTACATGGCCGGCAACTAGGCGGTCGTCTCTCGGGCACAGAGCCGCTGTGCCCAGGGCGTCCTTCTCTAAGCCGCTCCTGCGGCTCGCCTCCACGTGCGTCGAGCTGTGGCGATACAATTAAACTTGGCTATGCGGCTACGCTGCGTGGTCATGGATTCTTGTGCGTGGGCACATTCTATTCGGAACGTGCCTGCTGGGCTCGTCGCTCGTTTGCGAAGAGACCTGGGTCCAGCCGAACGATCGCGGCGCTCGTATGTGCCTTGAAACTTTTTATGCGAGCGGCCTTGGCTTACTACCGAAACTCTCGCGGTACTTCATGGCCCTCACGTAAAATACTTCGTCGCCGCCGTTACCTCGATGCGGCGCATGGAGTAGGCTTCGAGCAGTTGCTGCCATAGCGATGAAGGCCAACCGGCCGCACTTCGAGGCAGCGGGCGGAGCGCCCAGGCACTCGGCACCTGTCGAGCCCCGTACACTCTGGTAGACCTGTAGGTAGGAGCATCGGCCCATGCGGCACCTTCGAGAACTCCTAGGCGAGATCGAGCAGGCGGTGGTGAGCGCTGCCCAGCAGGTGCAGGAGTCGAACCTCAACATTTTCCAGCGCTACTTCGTGCCCGTCGAGCCCCTCCAGGAGGAGGAACTCGAGCGGCTGTCGGACCTCCTCGATCGCAAGGCATGGCTCGGCAAATATGCTCCGAAGACGGTGACAATCGAGTACCCGGTCATGCTCCCGATGAGCGCGCCGGTCCCGCTCGAGAAGCGCGTCCACGAGGTCATCGTGCCGCTCATTAGCCTCGTGCCGCCGCAGAACTACTACATCGAAGAGATGCGCGTCGAGCTCAACGTCGAAGTCGAGATCGACTCCGCCGGTGAGGTCGAGTTCCTTCTCGTGTCGCCAGGTCACGCCGGCGCCTCCCCTACAGGGGGTGGCGAGCGCGCGCGGGCGCGCGTGGAAGTCCTCGTCAAGCGTGGCGAGGCGCCCGCGACCCTCGTCGAGATCATCAAGGGCTACGACCGTGCCCTTCGTGGACAAGTCCCAGGCTAGCTAACCCCCAAAGAGGTGACCCGTGGCAGAGCAAGACCTCGTCTCGATGGCCCAGGCCTTTACCGGCCTTCCGATGAACGATCTGATCGGAGGCCCCCTCATGGCGGCCGCCGAGGCCAACAACCAGATGGCCATGACCCAGGCCAAGTACATCCTCGACACCGGCTTCTCGCGTGAGCCGAGCGAGTCCGACCCGACCAAGTTCATCTACCGGCCGATCATGGTGGACATGCAGCTGAAGCGGCCTGTCATCATCCCGGGGACGGGTGAGGACGGCAAGCCGGATCCCTCGAAGACGAAGATCATGGAGGTCGAGACCGTTGTCTCGGTGCCGCTCATCACGATCCTGCCGATCAACTCCCTCGCGGTTGACGAGGTCGACATCCAGTTCGAGATGGAGGTCAAGTCCTCCTACGGCAAGGAGACGAGCCAGGAGACGAAGGAGAAGCTCGCGGCCGAATCGAGCTTCGAGGCGAAGTTCGGGTACGGGCCCTTCTCGGCCACGATCTCGGGCTCCGTCGCCTACTCGAAGGAGAGCAACTCGGCGTCGAACGAGAAGTTCGAGAAGTCGAACTCGGCCAAGTACACCGTGCACGTGCACGCCTCGCAGCAGCCGCAGCCCGCCGGTCTCCGGCTCATCCTCGAGCAGTTCGCGAAGAACATCGGTCCCTACGAGATGGGCAAGGAGACGGGTCCGGAGCTTTCGGCGCCGTCGGCTCCGACCGCGCGCTTGTCGAACGACGCCACCACGGTGGAGGTGGCGACGGCGGGCGGTGGCCAGAAGGCCCTCGTCGGTCGCGCGCACGTCGGCACTGGGGCCTAGATGGACGCGCCCATGACGCTCACCGCCGCCTTCGTCCAAACGCCGCCGCGGCAAGTTCAGGCCACGTGGAACGGCCAGCGCCTCGAGGGAGAGTTCCAGGTGCGCGCACGGTTCGGGGGCGAGGAGTCGTCCCGTGGCCGGTACAAGCAGCTCGTGCGGGGGCGTTTCCTCGTCGACGGCACCTTGCACCCGCACCGCCTCTGCGACAACCAGTGGCTGTCCGCCACCGAGTTTCGGGAGGACGGGTGCCCCGCGCCGCCCTGCACCGCGTTCGGCGACCGAGCGTGCCCGAACTACGACACGCGCGACGCCCAGGACGTGTACTCGCCGGACCGGATGGGTCCCGACTTTCACATGCTCGACCGACCCGGGCTCGGGGCGGCGGCTGGGAGCCGGGTCCAGTTGGACCTCGAGTTCCTCGGGCTCCTCATCGACCAGGACTCGGGCCACGAGCTCGCGCGCCACGAGTGGCGCGTGCAGGGGGAAGCGATGGTGCCGCACCGCATGGCTTCGCAGGAGACCACCCGGGTCAAAGCCTCTGGCCGCCTCATCCATGTCGAGCTCGCAGGGAGCGCCCGCGACGGGTGGACGGGCACGGTCTTCGTCTCTGGCCGTGACCGTCTCGACGGTCACGGCGGGGTGATGGTCCCGCGCCTCAAGTTCCAGGTCACGGACGCGCTCGGGATCCCGCTCACGATCTCCCCTGAGGGAACGGGCCGGATCGTCGAGACGGGAAGCCCGCGCAACCGCACCTGGGCGCTGTCGTTCCAGCTCGTCGGCGGCCAGGCAGACCCGGCAAGGCTGCTCGGCGGACTCGACGACGAGGGGTTCACGGTCGAGCTCGGTCCGAAGTAGCTTCGAGCGGCGAGGAGGACCCGGTCGCCCAGCTGGCGGCCGGGTCATGCCCTGGCCGTCGGGCGCCGGCAGCACGGCCTACCGACGCGTGCGCAGTCGTCGTCCGACAAAAAACACGTCAAGTTACGCCTGGGAAGCTCCGGGGCCGAGGCAGTGGTGGGTTAGGAAAGGGGTCCGCGGATCGGCGCGTGGTCAGCGCGGGTACCGGGAAGCGCTCGTCCCCGCCACGTCCCACGGTGGGGGATGCTGCATGTTTATCGCGTACATCTCGCAGGACGTTCGGTCGCAGTGGAGACCCACATGAACTCCAATAGACACCCCCGACTTGAGGCGGAGCTGCCGGATGAGGAGGGGCATGACCCTATGAAGCCGGCCGCCGTGGCTGAACCGACCTCGTCCGTCTGGATCTACATCGAGGCGGCTCAGCCCTACGAGCTCACTTCCGCGGTGCTCTTCGAGCAGGATGCGAAGTGGAGGCCTATGCGGGCTCCGATGCGTCATGGCGCCCGACCGGTGAGGTCAGCCGACCCGAACACGCTGGGCGCCGCCCCCTGACCTGACCAAGCTCGGAGCCGCCGTTGCCGAACTTCACCGTGCGAATTGTGCTCGACGGCGCCGAGGACGGAGCCTACAATCGGCTTCACGACGAGATGGAGGACGCCGGCTTCGACCGAACCGTGAGGGCGGCGAACGGCAAGGCATTCCACCTGCCACCCGGGGAGTACAGCTACACCGGATGGGGAGGGGCCACAGATGTGCGCGACTGCGTCTGGCCGATCATTCGCTCCATGTGGCCGGGAAACGCCGGCGTCCTCGTGACGACGTCCCAGCACTGCGCATGGTACGGCTTCGATGAGGCGGACGAGTGATGCCGGGTCAACTCCCGGAAACACCGGTGTTGCTCCGGGTGTCCCTGTGGGAGGCGTACGGTCGCGCGCCGCGAGAAAAACTTGGCCATTCATCTGTGCGCCCGTGGGCCGTCGGAGCGGGGTTCCTTGACCCGCCCGCCAGGTCCGAGTGCGCCCGCCCGGGCGCAGCGGGGCTTCGCGCCCGCTGCGCCGCCGACGCGTACGAGACGGCGTGTCCTGCTAGATCCATGTTCGGGGCGTCCCTGGCCCGGAACCGAAGGGCCACTCGGGAGCACCGATCCTCTGGCGTGACGAGGTGGTAGAACCGTCGAGTCCGCGTCGCTGGCGCTCCGTCGGTGAGCCGGTCGTAAGGAAAGAGGGGAAGCATGTTCCGTCTCATCACTGCTCTCGTCATGTTGACCATCGCGCCGATCGCCGAGGCCTACGACTGCGCTGCGCCTGACGTCCCGACCGGAGCCGCTCCCGGGTCCCTCGACTGCAGCCCCACGGGCGGTGCCCAGGTCTGCATCCCGACCACGGTGGGCGGCGTGACCACCCTTGACTGCGGGACGGGCCGGTTCGGCGGGGCGGGGAATGCGGTCGCGCACCTCACCTACTGGAACGATGGTTCCCAGGACGGGCTGACCTGCTGGGGCACGACCGCGAGCGGGGACGACTTCTGCTGCCGTGAGGAGAACCTGGCTGCGCTCGTCGAGGCGGACCTGCACGGGGCGGGTGGCAACGACGACCTCGCCCTTGCTTTCCACACCCCTTTCGGCCCGGACATCGACCTCCGCGGCTGGGTCGGGCACACCGTAATCGGCTACGTGTTCGGGAAGAGCGGCACCGACCGGATCACGGGGTCCCTCGACGCCGGGGTCCTCTACACCGAGGAGCTCTACGGCGAGGGTGATGCCGACACTATCCTTGGCCGCGGCGGCAGCGACCTTATCGACGCCGGCGGCGGAAACGACCAGGTGAGCGCCGGCCCCGGCGCCGATGAGGTCTACGGCGGCGACGGCAACGACCTCGTGTGCATGGGGATCGGCACCGGCGAGCTCGCGGACGGTGGGCTCGGTGACGACGTGCTCTACGACCCCGCCGCTGCGAGCACCCTCTATGACGGTGGCGCTGGCACGGACCAGTGCTCGACGGCCACGGACCCGGGATGCGAGGGGCCGGTTGTCGGCGTGCCGGTTTGCCCGATCTAACTCGGGTTGTGTACTCGGCAGCTGCCCGGCGCCCACGTCGAGCGAATCGCGGCCCTGCACTACGTCCGGATCCTGCGCTTGGCCGCGGGCACGTCGCAGGCGGGGGTGGAGGCGTTCCTGGCGGCGAAGCTCGACGCCGCCTTGCCTCTCGACAGCGAGGAGGTCCGCGCCGCGGTGAAGCCCGTAGCACCGAAGGCCCCGGCCCTGTCGATCCCGAGCCCGAACCTGAAGTCCTACGACCGGCTGCTGCCGCAGGTGGCGAGATGAGCGCCCCCGTCCCGTCGTTGGATTCGCGGCTGCGAACGCTGAAGCTGCCGTCGTTCGTGGCCCAGTGGCGCGAGCTGGCGGCGCGCGGCGCGCGCGAGGGTTGGAGCTTCGAGCGGTTCCTAACCACGCTGGCGGAGAACGAAGCGGCTGAGCGGCGCAGTCGCAAGGTCGAGCGCCTGCTGCGCCAGTCGAACCTGCCCCTCGAGGAGACCCTGGCCGTGCTGCGCCTGGATCTCCTGCCGACGTCGGTGCGGCGCCTGCTCCCCACGTTGTGCGAGGGCGCGTGCGCTGACAAGGGTGAGAACGTGCTGGCGTTCGGACTACCGGGCCGCGGGAAGACCCAGCTGGTAGCCGCCATCGGCCACGAGCTGGTGCAGCGGGGGATCTCGGTCCTGTACATCCCGTCGTTCGCGCTGGTCCAGCGGCTGCTGTCGGCCCGGAAGGAGTACGGTCTCGAAAGGCGCTTCGCGATCTTGACAGCTTCGACGTCATGATCATCGACGACATCGGCTACATCCAGCAGGACCGCGACGAGATGGAGGTGCTGTTCACCTTCCTGGCCGAGCGGTATGAGCGCCGCAGCGTCATTACCACCAGCAACCTGGTGTTCTCGCAGTGGGACCGGATCTTTAAGGACCCGATGACCACGGCGGCAGCGATCGACCGGATCGTCCACCACGCGATCATCATCGAGATGGTCGGCGGCAGCGTCCGCGAGGACGAGGCGCAGGAGCGTCTCGACCGGCTGACCGCAGAAGATTCCACCACCCCGTCTGCCCTGGAGGCACCCGCCCACTTGTCAGTTCCCTAGAGCGAGATCCACAACCCCCTGAGTGGGGAAGTCTAGTTGACGCGAGTGGGGAGAAGTAGTTGTCGTTGCGCAGCGGTGAGCCCGTACGTGTTTCGCCAAGTTCCGCGGCGCTCGAACATCCAGGTCAGGTACGCCTGGACGTCGAGCCGGTGGCGCTTCGCGGTGGTGACGATGCCGAGCAAAACCGCCCCGGAGATCCGATCGCTCCGCGAGAGTGATCCGATCAGGTGCCGTTGACAGGGACTGGTGTAGTGGTCGTAGGTGAAGTGCAACTGTCGCGAACAGGCACTCGCTCGAAAAAAGGCTGGCTATTGCGTCAGGTACTTCGGACTACCTGACGCGCTTCATCGACGATGCGAACCCCGCCCCGACCATTACCCCAGCGACGGCCAGACGAACCGTGGGTGAAATTTGTGTGTGACGGGACTAGAATTCCTTGTAGCTCGCGACTCGACCCGCGAGCATCACGTAATGAAGGTGGAGAAGCGATACGTCCGCGTTTGCCGTTGCACGCGCGATACTCTCGACGGCCGCCTCGACGTCCATCCCGTCACGGATAAACGCGGTATCCACTTTCACACGGTCAACCTTCTTCCAACCCTCGTCGCTCAACTCGCCATAGAGGACCTCTCTTTTGGACGTCTCTTCCTTGTCGAGGTTTAGGGTCATGAGAACCATTTTTGTCTCCCTCACTAGTGGACGATGACGAGCGCGCAGGTGAAGAGGCTCAGCCTCAGTCGGCGGACAACTAGCATGATCTTGCCAATTTTTGTCGGCCTTTCGACCGCAGCAATGGCCGGCCCCGTGTGCCCGGCCCCGCCGGGACGCTTTTCCCCCAAAGAGATCCGGGTGCGGAATGCAGGGGAGTGTGAAGCACTTACCTCGGCGCTGTCTGCGATGCACCAGCTCCTGGCCGATCCGCTGTTTATTGATTTGATCACAGAAAGGAATGATCTCCTAACCCTCTGCGGTGAGAACTCCTCAATACTCGATACAGCCGCCTTCGTTCACGCCTGGACAACTGCGGAGCTTTCACCGCCGGAGGGCGCTGTCGCAGGGACATTCACACAGCTGGAACGGCTTTACACGAAGCGGTGGACCACCTCCACTGGAAACGGAAGAATCGGCATCACGCATGGGCACGACGGCCTGCGTAGCAGCGGAGGCGTGCACGGCGAGTTGCTCAACACGATAGTCCACGAGTGGACGCATTTGGCTCGTCGTCCCTCGTCGTCTCTAGACTTCTGGGTGGAAGACAGGTGTACCAGTGGAGCTAACCAGCTTGAGTTCAGGCCGCTGGCGGCCTCGTACCAGATCGGGAACACAGCGCAGTGCTTCTGGTGGGCGCGAACCACCCACGGATGCCACGATTGGCTAATGCCATATGAGAGCTGCATGAGCGCGGGTGTAGATGATGTCGGAAACGTCGTTCACTCGCCGTCCGCGCGAGCAATGAGCGCTGCACTACCCACGTGTACAGCGGAGTCCGCCATACCGGAGTAACGCTCGTCCACAAGTCCCTGGTCGGTTGCCAGACCGGCACCAGGACCGTTCGCTCGTGTGCCGCTAGTGCGGCGGACGGCTGACGCTGCCGCCCTCAACCCCTCCAGAGTTCATTGATGGGCCACGCCGTCGAGCCGATGCCGCGGGCCACGAGTTCGATGAGACGCGGCCGCAGCCTTCGTTGGTGGACCGCTCCTGGGGCGGCTTCTGGGCGTCCGCCGGGGATGCCGTGTGGAGCAGTCCAGCTCGGGCAGGTCCTGGACGAGACCCTCGAGGAGGCCGGCTTCGGCGAGGCGCTTGCGGAAGGCCTACTCGGTGCTCCGGCTCATGCCGACCCTACGCGCGATCTCGCACTTCGGAAGGTTCACGCGGCGCAGCCGCCTGAGGGGTCTCAATCACCATGGGACAACCTACGCGGCGGACCCTCGGCTGGCCTCCGGAGTTGGTTG
>JAZKEV010000073.1:0-4629 GCA_040386765.1 Verrucomicrobiota bacterium
ATCGCCGACCTCATCGAGTATCGGGCGCAGCGCGACCAGTTGGTGGAGAAGCTCGCGGCGCGGCCCTTTGCCTCGGAGTTTGGCGAGTTTACCCTGCACGTTTTCCGCAGCCGTCTCGATGGGCGGCATCATCTCGCGCTTTCGATGGGCGACCTGAATCCCGAACCGACGCTCGTGCGCGTGCACAGCGAGAATCTGCTCAGCGATCTTTTCCGCGCCAAGGGCATGGTCGGACACGAGATGCTCACGGCTTCGCTCGCGGCAGTGGCAAAGGCCGGCAAGGGCGTGGTCCTCTATATGGAGCAGCAGAATCCCGGCGAGGCGCTCGTGCGCTGCATCACGGCCAAGCCGGGCGAGCTGCCGCCGCCGATGAGCTTTCGCGACTACGGCATCGGGGCGCAGATCCTGGCGGCGCTCGGGCTGGGCAAGATCCGGCTGCTCTCCAACAGCACGCGCAAGGTCGTGGGGCTCGATGGTTACGGACTCGAGATCGTGGAGCAGGTGCGGGTTTGACCGCAGTGGCGAAGCGACAAGCGGCCTCGGCGCGCGAAGCAAAGCGGAGCCCGGACGCAAGAGGCTGGCGCGGGCCTTTTTTCGCGGTGCAACTTACGGGTTGCGGAGTGGCTGTTTCGTCCTGCCAATAGACCCTTCATGAGTTTGGATGCACCACAGACGCACGCGATAGACGGTTCCCCTTTTCGGATTGGGATCGCGGCGGCGCGTTTCAACGAGCGGCTGGTCGACGGCATGCTGGCACGCGTCGTCGCGGGCCTGCAGGCGGCGGGCGTGAGCGAGACCAATATCGCGACCATCCGCGTGCCTGGCTCGCATGAGGTGCCGTGGGCGGCCCAAGCGCTGGCGGTGGGCGGCCAGTACGACTGCGTGATCGGCCTAGGCGTCTTGATCGCGGGCGATACCAATCACCATGAGATGGTGGGCGACAGCGTGTCGCACGCGCTGCAGCAGGTGGCGCTCGCGACGCGCGTGCCGGCGATCAATGGCGTGATCGTGGTCCATTCACTGGCGCAGGCCGAGGCTCGCACCGTGGGCCCGATCGACCGTGGCGCGGAATTTGCGGCCGCGGCGCTTGAAATGGCGGCCCTCAAGAGAAAGTTTTCCCGATGAGCAAAGCCTTGTTTGCCCAGCGGCGCGATGGTCGCGTTGCGGCCCTCCAATTCCTGTATGCGTGGAGCCTCAACTCCCCCAAGAACCTGCAGGACGACCTGCATACGTTCTTCACCAACTGCGAGCAGCCGCGCGAGCACTACTCGTTTGGCGAGGAGCTGATCCACGGCACGATCGAGCATATCGTGGAGATCGATGCGCGCATCAAGAGCCTGGCGCACAACTGGGACTTCGACCGCATCGCGAAGATCGACCTCGCGATCCTGCGGATCGCGATGTTCGAGATGATGTTTCGCAAGGACATCCCGCCGGTCGTATCGATCAACGAGGCTATCGATCTTTCGAAGGAGTTTTCCAATGCGGACGCCAAGCGCTTCATCAACGGCATCCTCGACCGGTTGAAAGGCGAACTGGGCCGCGACTCACGGAAGGCGACGAAGGAGTAGTGAGTAGCGGGTAGCGAGCATCGCTGATTTACTCACCACCCGCTACTCACCACCTGCTACTGCTCCATGATCGGGCTCTTCAAAAAATTCAAAGACGGTTTTGCCAAGACCGTTTCGCAGATCGCGGCCAAGACGCGCGGACTTTTTGGCGGGCGGAAGATCGACATGGCCTCGCTCGAGGCGCTGGAGGAGGCGCTCTACACGGCGGACTTTGGCGTGGAGACGACGGCTGAGATCCTCGGCGAGATCAAGAAAGCCTACGCGAGCGACAAGGAACTGCAGGGGCGGAAGGCCGCGGAGATCGGCTCGGCGGTGCTGCGCCGGGTGCTGGAAGGGGCGGAAGGAAAGTGGGAAGCCGTGGGGGCCAATGGCGGCAATCCCAGCGTGATCGCGATGATCGGGGTCAATGGCTCGGGCAAGACCACGACCTCGGCCAAGCTGGCGTGGAAGCTCAAGCAGGAGGGCAGGACGGTGACGCTCGCGGCTTGCGATACCTTTCGCGCCGCGGCGGTGGAGCAGTTGAAGGCGTGGGCGACCAAGCTGGACCTGGATATCGTCGCGAGCCACACGGGCGCAGACTCGGCCTCGGTGGCCTTCGATGCGTGGCAGGCGGCGAAGTCGCGCGGCAAAGATTTCCTGATCGTCGACACGGCCGGCCGGCTGCACACGAAGAGCAATCTCATGGAGGAACTGGCGAAGATCCGCCGCGTGCTCCAAAAGAACGACCCGGCCGCGCCGCAACATCGCTGGCTGGTGGTGGACGGCTCGCTCGGCACGAACTCGATCGAGCAGGCGCGCGTGTTTCACCAGAGCTTCGGGCTGACCGGCCTTGTGGTGACCAAGCTCGACGGCACCAGCCGCGGCGGCGCATTGGTGGGCATCTACCGCGAGCTGAAGATCCCGATCTACTTTCTCGGTCTCGGCGAGCAAGCCGAAGACCTCCAGCCCTTCAGCGTGGAAAACTACGCGAAGGCAGTCTTCAGCTTGGATTAAGGATCGTTGCCGGACTGTAGCTTCCGGGTCGAAAAAAAGGAAAAGGCACTCCGCTCACAAGACCGCCAAAAAGAAAGGACGCCCCAGCGGGGGGCGTCCTTCTTGCCAAGAAAGAGAGGATGTCTTTCGGTCGGTTAAACAGTTAAGGCGTGAGCACCGGCGTGTTATCCAAAGCGCGTTTCGTTGCGTCCTCGGTGCGGCCGGTCGGCATGATGGTGGTGCGGAGCGTCTCGGCTTCCTGCAAGTGCGTGCGGAGCGACTCGACGTGCTTCGCGGCGAAGGCGCGGAGGTCCGCATCCTTGGCGTCAGTCGAAGCCTTTTCGAACAGCTTGATCGTGCTCTCGTGGCCATCGATCATGTGCTCGACGAATTCGCGGTCGAATTCCATGTCGGTCTTCTTGCTGAGGCGCTTGAAGGCGCGCTCGCTGCCGAGGTCCTCGGTGTCGAGCTTCACGCCCTTCAGGGAGGCGAGGCTCTTCAGCTCCTCGTTCAGCTTGGTATGGGCGTCCACGAGCATCTGGGCATACTTCTTCACGTCCGGATTGGTGGCCTGCTCGGTGGCGAGCTCCGCGAGTTCGACTTCACTGGTGCCCGAGTCGGCGACCTTTGTCACCCAGCGGCGCTCCAGCCAGCTCAGCTTGTTGGAGGTGGTTTCGCGGCCCGTGGGCGTGAGCGCAGGGTCGGCGCCCGTGGCGGCAGGATTCTTGCTCGTGGAGTAGTCAGTGGCGTCCGGATGCGTGGGGGTCGTATTGCGGCCCGGCACCGGATTGGTCGTGCCGCCATAGGTGCCGGTGTCGGACTGCGTGGCCGCGGGGGCGGCGCGCTGCGCGTCGGTCGGCGTTTGTACGGTGCTGGCGCGGCCTGGGGCCGGCTCGGAACTGGGCGTCGTTTGGGCGACGGCCGAGGCTGCGTCGAGAGTGGCGGCAGCGAGCGCCGCGGCAAAGAGCGCGTTGCGACGCAGGGAGGTGTAAGTGGTGAGTTTCATGGCGCCCAGAATATATGCACAGGGCGCCACAAAACTATGGGAGGAAAGCTGAAACGGGGGGCCGGCACCCATCCCAGAGGGGTGTGGGGTGCAGGCCCCGTCTCAGAAGCTCAAGCGCACGCCCGCGACGACACCGCGGCCGGCGAGCGGCGCGAGATCTTTCACAAACGAGGTGTGCGGACGCACTTCCGCATTTGTAAGATTCGTGCCGCGCAGGAAGGCGTCGAAGTGCAGATGCTCGAACTCGAAGGAGCGGCTCACGTGCGCGCTCGCGAGCGTGTAGCCGTCGGTGGACGTTTCGTTGGCGGCGATGCGATTCTGGTCGAAGACAAACTGGCACTCGGCGCCGACGCTCCAGTTAGCCGTGGCCCACGTGATGCCGGCGGTGGTGCGTGCAGCGGGGATGCGAGGGAGATTGCGTCCGCTCTCCTGCGCCCGCGTGAGATCGGCGGCGAGGCGCACGTCGAGTTGCGCGCCGCGCGACTCGTGCAGATGCCAGATGGTCTCGACCTCGACGCCCCAGAAGCGCGCGTCGCTCTGCGCCGAGCGATACACGGGCAGGCCGCCGCCGTGCGCCTCGGCGTGGGGATCGTCGGCGAGAATGAACTCCCACTCGCCGCCGTGCTCGATCGCGACGAGGCCCGTGGGGCGGGCGAAGATGTATCCACTAAATCGATGCGCGAAGAGCGTGACGGCGCCGGTGACGAAGCCCTTCTTGCGGCGAAGGCTGGCTTCAAGGCCGAGCGAGCGCTCGGGGTCGAGCGAGGCGTCGCCGATCTCGAAGCTCTGCGTGCCGGCGTGCGCGCCGTAGGCGAGGAGTTCCTGGGCATTGGGCGCACGGCCGGTGTGGGCGACGGAGAGCGCGAGCGAGTGCTGGTCGTCGAGCTGCCACACCGCGCCGAGCGAGCCGCTGAGCTCGCCCTCGCGGCGCGAGGAGAGGCCGGGCGAGGCGAGGCGATTGCGCTCGTAGCGCGCGCCGAATTGCCACGTGACCGGCGCGGCGACGATCTCCTCGAAGGCGAAGAGCGCATGGGCATCGCTGCGCGACGGCGGGAGAAACGCCTCGTCGCCGAGCGCGGC
>JAZKEV010000073.1:4639-5999 GCA_040386765.1 Verrucomicrobiota bacterium
GGATGCCGAGTGCGCCGCTCCAAGGTTTGCCATCGCCGTGGAGAACCTCGGCGCGGGCATCGTGGCCCTTGTTGGTGAAGATGGTGCCGATCGCGCCGTCGGGCTCGAACTCGGTGTGGCGATAACGCGCGTGGCCGAACTTCACCCGGATGCCGTGGATGAGCCCGGCGTCGCCATGCCATTCGCCTTGGAGATCGGTGCGACGCTGGCGGAGATCGATGTGCGTGCCCTCGAAGCGGTCGGGCGCGACGGGGCCGGAGGCTTCCTCCTCCCCGGCATGATCGTGCGCGTGCTCGTGGCCGGGCACGCCGTAGCCGGTATCGAAAGCGCTGAAGCTGGCGCCCAAGTGAAAACGCTCGGTGACGAATGAGACACCGGCGGCCCCGCTCTGCGCCTCGAGCGCGCTATTGGGCAGGCGGCCGCGCGTGAAGTCAGGCACTGGCTCGTCGTGCTCGATAGCATGCTCTGTCTCTTCGGCACGGAGACGGTCGCTCTCGGCAAAGCCGGGGATGCGGAGATTGTCGGCTTCGCGGCGAAAGGCATCGACGTGAAAGACGACTGCGCGGCCCTCGCTGGGCTTGAGCGCGAAATCGACCACGCCACCGCGGGCGAGCTCATTGGCCGCGCTGCCGAAGCGCACTTCGGCGGCGCCGCGCAGGGGCTCGGTGGGCAGATCGGTCTCGATGCGGTGCGTGATGACATTGACCACGCCGCCGACGGCGCTGCTGCCGTAGAGCAGCGACGCGGGACCGCGGATGATCTCGATGCGCTCGACGAGAAACGGCTCCACGCTTACGGCGTGGTCGGGGCTTGCCACCGAGGCATCGAGCGTGCCGACGCTGTTTTCGAGCAGACGGATCCGATCTCCGCTCAGCCCGCGGATGATCGGCCGGCTGGCGCCGGGACCAAACGAGGTGGCGTGGATGCCGGTCTCGGCCGAGAGCGTTTCACCGAGGGTGGATTGCTGTTTCAGCAGCAGCGCGCGGTCGCCGAGGACGGTCGTCGATTGGGCGAGGTCCACCTGGTTGCGCGCGAAGGGCGTGGCCGAGGTGACGAATTGGTCGAGGGTGACGACGCCGTGCGCGTGCGTGGAAGCGGCGGGCGTGTGCGAATGCGCTGGCGCAGCGGCTGGCGGCGGCGTTGGCGCAGTTTGGGCGCGCGCGAAGCTCGCGGCGCAAAGGAACAAGGCGGAAAAATGACGAAAAGAGGACATGACGAGAACGGGTTGAACGAACGAGAACGCGCGCCCACGCAGTCGCGCGCGGCACGCAAAACCACACCGCGCTCAAGGCGCGATGCGACGGCTCAACTAACCCGGCTCGCAGGTGGCCCTCGCTCCGGGTGGCGGAGATAACGAGGC
>JAZKEV010000073.1:6009-11242 GCA_040386765.1 Verrucomicrobiota bacterium
ATTCAGCCGCAGTGACGGCCGAAATCCCATCCACCACCGCGCTCGGCGGCGTGAGTGCGAGGGGCGCCACGGGCAGATCGACGCCGGATGCGAAAAGGACCACCGCGCAATCGTGCTCGGAATCGGCGGTTGCGGCTGGCTTGGCCTTCACCGGCGCGTGATGATGCTGACACGTGTGGTGCTGCTCCACTTGGTGGAGCCACTCGTGCGCCGCCGGGCTCGCGGAGATCAGCGTCAGCGCCAGCACCAACGCCGCGCTCAGCGCCGCGAGAAAGCGGCGGAACGGAGAAACGTGGATGGCTGCAGGGCGCGACATGCGATGGGCGAACGAGGTGGGATTATGGCAGATGCGTCAAGGGGGTGGTGAATTTAAACCCATCTCGCCCCACTCACGGCTCCGCTATTTTTAGCCCTTGGCTGGAATAGTTGCCATCCTGCTGCCTCTTCCTCGCCTGCATGTCGGCCGTAGCCTTGGCGAAGGCCCATCCCCAGCCAATCCCAACTAACCCCAGCCAACCGCGGAATATCCCGGAAATAGAGGGAGGATTCTTCGCCAACGCCCCCAACCTTCCGCGCTTCGATCCATCATCATTCATTCCTTTCTTTTAAATTCTCCGCCTCCGCTGAACCGCCTTACTCTACCTTTGGCTGCTCCTCGTGTCACCCCGTCCATTCCGTCCGTTCCCTCCATTCCCTAAAAATTTCTGGTCGGGCCATGCTCCCGCCCTTTTAAGACCTGCCTGAAACGCGAACCCCAACTCTACCGCTGCCGTGTCGCGTCGAGATGGTAGATCGCGGCGAGGGCGCCGTTTTCGATCCGAGGCTGCACGCGGAGCGTGCCGAAGATCTGGAGCGGGACATCCTGCTGCGGCTTGAGGCCCTTGCCCGCCACCTTGACGGTGATCCACTGGTTCATGGGCGGCACGATGCCATAGCAGCAGAGCTGGGAATTGGCGATGAGGAGAAACTCGGTGGTGAGCACGCCCTCCATCTTCATCGGGAGCATGAAGCCACGGAGGAGGACCTTCTGGCCGTCAAGCTGGCGGACGAGCTCGGGGATCTGGGAATTGACGGTCTCGAGCGCAGCCTTGTCCTCGGTGGCGAAGGCCGCCGCCTGGTCCTTGGTGAGCTTGAACGCGTAGCCGCCGAGAAAATCGAAACCGACCTCGAGGTGCCCATCGACCTTGGCGACGGGGAGCTTGAGCGGCGGATACTCAATGGGCGCTTCGGTTTCGAGTGTGGGGAGCGTGGGCAGCGCCGAGGGATCGCTGGGAGCGGAGGTCGGCGCCGGCGGAGCGGGGGCGCGGCGGCGACCTAGCACCGGATCGGGAGAGGGGTCGAAAGTGCCATCGGCGCCGTGGATCGAGGGCATGCCGATGGCGCAGCATTGCGAATGATCCTTCAGCGCGCGGAGCCCCGTGATCTGGGCGGAGGCGGCGGGTGCGAAGGCCGCGGCGACAGCGAGCGGCAGAAGAAGGCGGGGCGCGAGAGAGCGCGCGAAGCTCGGGCTCGGCCCTGCGCTCCCGCCCAAGACTACAGCAGACGAAGCGAACGCCGGAGGTTGTGCCTTACTTGGCAAGGTGGATGCCGATGTTGCTGAACTTCGTGCCCTTGATCTCCAGGGCGTCGATCGAGCCGGCCATCTCGCCGCCGGACTTCAGCCAGTCGGCCTGCGCTTCGAACTGCGAGGTATTGCCGACGGTCTCGCCGGTGGCGGCGTTGGCCATGGCTTTGAGGCTGAGGGGGCGTCGCTGGCCACCCGAGATGGCGACCAGCTCGATTGAGGGCGCGGCAATGCGGATGAAGTCGGAGGCGTGGCCATCAAGAATGTACGCCGTGAGCTTCCCCGCCGCGGTGTCGCGCACGAGCTCGACGTTGTAGGCGTGTTCGCCGATCTCGACCAACGTGCCGCCATGCGGCGCGGTGTGCACGTGGCCGCCGTGGGAATGACCGGCGTGGTCGTTTTTGGAACAGGCGGTGAAGAGCAGCGCGGCGGCCGCGAGGGCGAGGGGGGTGAGGAACTTCATGAGAGACGGGAATGTGTGGCGAAGAAGCTAACCACGAAAGGCACGAAATACACGAAAAAGGAGCGGGTGGAAACGAGGCCGCCGGGTGTAATCGGTCTGGGTAGAAGGATCAATTGGAGGAGGCCACAGATCTGTGCCGATCCGTGCTATCTGTGGCTTACCCCTTCGCCGGGCTCAATGGTCGCAGGTGCAAGCGTACTCGGAGAGTTTGCACTCGCCGCAGTGCTCGAGGTTGAGGTCGACGCGGAAATTCTGCGGTTTGGCGCTCGCGGTCTCGCGGAGCTGGACGACGACGCGGTATGGATCGCCGGCGGGAAGCGGGCCGGTGGAGCGGAAGCCGGTGGCGGTCTTTTCGAGCGCGATGGGAGCCTTGCCCGACTTCGGCTCGGCGGTGAGGGCGAGGGTGCGCTCGCCGGGAGCGACGGGCTTGAGCGCGGCGTCGTAGAAGGTGATTTCGACTTTGCGGTCCGGAGTGACGAAGAACTCGGCGCGATTCGGCGCGGTGCCGAGCAGGCGGCCGCCTTTGGGGCCGGCGACGACTTTTTCGGCGGCGATGGCAAACGTCGCCGTGAAGGTGAGCAGGAGGGTGAGGAGGATGGATTTCATAGGGAAGATTTTGAGGCACAAGGGCCGCGGGAGGTGGCGGAATGATTACGGCCCTGCGGAAGGTTTCTTGGTTTCGAGCCACGCGTAGAGGGTCGGCAGGAGAACCAGCGTGAGGAAGGTGGAGGTGATGATCCCGCCGATGACGACGGTCGCCAGTGGGCGCTGGACCTCGGCACCTGCGCCGGTGCTGAACGCCATGGGAATGAAGCCGAGCGACGCTACAAGGGCGGTCATGAGCTTGGGGCGGAGCCGGAGGAGAGAGCCGTTCCACACGGCGGTGGCCACATCGTCGCCACGCTCGCGGAGCTGGTTGAAAAACGTGACGATCATCAGGCCGTTTAGGACCGCTATGCCGGAGAGCGCGATAAAGCCGACGCCGGCGGAGATGCTGAACGGCAGGTCGCGTACCCAGAGCGCGAATACGCCGCCGGTCATGGCGAGGGGCACGGCGAGGAAGACGAGGGCGGTCTGGCGGACGCTCCGGAGCGTGAAGTAAATGAGGATGACGATGGCGGTGAGCGCCGCGGGCACGACGTACGCGAGACGGGCTTTGGCCTCGATGAGATTTTTGAACTGACCGCCAAATTCGAGGGTATAGCCGGGCGGCAGCTTGAGTTCGGTGGCGAGACGCTGTTGCGCCTCCGTCACAAAGGAGGCGACGTCGCGGCCGCGCAGGTTGATCAGGATGGCGGCGCGGCGCTGGCCGTACTCGCGGGCGATGGAGGCGACCTGCTCGGTGAAGCGGAGCGTGGCGACCTGGCCCAGCGTGAGCGTGCCGCCATCGGACGTGCGGAGCGGGAGCCGTTTCAGCAGCTCGAGGTCGACGCGCTGCGCCTCGGCGAGACGAACGACGAGGTCGAAACGCCGGTTGCCCTCGACGAGCCGGCCCGTCTCCTCGCCGGCGAGCGCGAGGGCGACGGTGCGGTTGATCTCGGCGGCCTGGAGATTGTGGCGGACGAGCGCGGCGCGATCGGGGATGATCTCGAGCATGGGCGCCTTGCCCAGCGCATCGAACTCGACGTCGGCGGCACCGGGAATTTTTTCGAGGATCTCACGGGCCTCCGTGGCGAGGCGCTCGATCTCGGCGAAATCGTCGCCGAAGATTTTCACGGCGACATCCGCGCGCGTGCCCTCGAGAATTTCGTTGAAGCGCATCTCGATGGGCTGGCTGAAGAGATAGGCCTGACCCGGGATTTGCAGGCTGAGCTCGGCCGACATGAGGTTGGCGAGCTGGTCCTTGGCGATGGGGCGGCCATCGACCTGGCGCCACTGCGCGGTGGGTTTGAAGAAGATGTAGGTATCGGAGACGTTGACGCCCATCGGATCGGTCGCGACTTCCGCGGTGCCGATGCGGCTGAAGGTGTGTGACACCTCCGGAAACTTCTGGAGGAGCACTTTTTCACTGCGCTCCTGCATCTCGATCGAGGCATCGAGGCCGATGCTCGTGGTGCGAATCATGTGGGTCGCAAACGAACCCTCGTCGAGCTGCGGCACGAATTCGGCGCCGAGCCGCTGATAGGTCCAGGCGGCGAGGGCAAAGAGGGCGAGCGCGCCGGTGACCACGAGCCAGCGGAAGCGAAGGGCAAAGCGGAGGATCGGCGTATAGGCGGCCTTGGCGGCGCGCACGAGCCAGGCGTCTTTCTCCTCGATGCGACCGCCGAGGAACCACGAGCAGAGCGCGGGCATCAACGTGAGGGCGAGCACGAGCGCGCCGACGAGCGCGAAGATCACGGTGATCGCCATCGGCCGGAACATCTTTCCTTCGATGCCGGTGAGGGCGAGGATCGGCACGTAGACGGCGGTGATGATCAGCACGCCGAAGAACATGGGGTTCACGACCTCGCGCGCGGCGAGGAGCACCTCCTGGGCGCGCTCGCGGGGATCGAGCCGCCGGCCGAGCGCGTGCTGTTTTTCGGCAAGGTGCCGGATGATGTTTTCCACCATCACGACCGCGCCGTCGACGATAAGGCCGAAGTCGATCGCGCCGAGACTGAGGAGATTGCCCGAGACCTGGCTCTGCACCATGCCTGTGATGGCGAAGAGCAGCGAAAGGGGGATCGCGAGGGAAACGATGAGGGCGGCGCGCCAATTGCCGAGGAGCATCAAAAGGAGAACGACGACGAGAATGGCGCCCTCAAAGAGGCTCTTCTCGACCGTCCAGATGACGTCATCGACGAGGAGCGTGCGGTCGTAGACGGGAGTGAGGATGACGCCGGCTGGAAGCTTCGGCTGGATCTCGGCCAGCTTGGCGGCGACGGCGCGGGCGACGAGGCGGCTGTTTTCGCCCGCGAGCATGAGCGCGGCGCCGAGCACGCTCTCGTGACCGTTGTGGGTGGCGGAGCCCGCGCGGACCGCGGAGCCGACGGCAACCGTGGCGACATCGCGCACCTGGAGGGCTTCGGCCCGGCCGGCCCGAAGCGGGTGTCGGCGGTGAAGAGCGCCTTCTGACCCTCGGCGTCGCGTCGGTCGGCACCATCGCGTTTCTCGTGCTGGCGTGGACGGCGCTGGCGATGGTGGACGGATGGCGCGTTGTGGTCGTTGGCTGTTGCGTGTTGGGCGTCAATATTCTTGGCTTCGTTGAAGGGCGCGCGGCCTCTCAA
>JAZKEV010000073.1:11252-23473 GCA_040386765.1 Verrucomicrobiota bacterium
ATCGTCTGCACGCGACCGGAGGCGCGGACCGTCACCTGCTCGCCGCCGAGTTGGAGGACGGAGCCGCCGGCATTTTCGACATTGGCGGCGAGGACTTGGGCGACATCGGCAAACGTGAGGCCGGTGCTGAGCAGGCGCGCCGGGTCGGGGGAGACGACGATCTGTTTTTCGTAGCCGCCGGAGGTGTTGACCTCGGCGATGCCGGGGGTGGCGCGGAGGCGTGGCTTGACCACGAAATCGTGGAGGAGCTTGAGCTCCATGAGCTGCTCCGCCCGCGTCGCGGGCTTGCTTGCGGCGTCGGGCGCGTAGTCGATGACGTAGTAGAAGATCTCGCCGAGACCGGTGCTGATCGGTGCGAGCCGGGGCGTGAGGCCCGCGGGGAGGTCGGCGGCGGCGTTTTGCAGGCGCTCGGCCACGAGCTGCCGCGCGCGGTACAGATCGGTGCCGTCGGCAAAGACCAAAGTAAGCTGGGAGAGACCAAACTTGGAGAGCGACCGGAGATCGGTCATGCCGGGGATGCCGGCGAGTTCGTTTTCGAGCGGAAAGGTGACGAGCTGCTCGATCTCCTCGGGCGCGAGAGCAGGAACGACGGTGTTTACCTGCACCTGGACGTTGGTGATGTCGGGCTGCGCGTCGATGGGCAGGCGCAGCGCCGACCAGAGGCCGATGCCGATGAGGCAGAGCGTCGCGAGCACGACGACGGCGCGCTGGCGGATGGAGAATTCGAGAATGCGGACGAGCATCGGAGGAGCGGTCAGTGGGAGTGGCCGCCACCCTTGGTGAAGCGGAGCTCGGCGAGCCAAAGTTGCTCGACCGGCCGGACAACGACGACGTCACCCGCGTAGAGGCCGTCGGAGACCTCCACATGGTCGCCGGCTACGACCCCGGCCGTGATCGGCGTACGCAGGAAGGCGCCGCCATTCACCACGTAGGCGAACGTGCCGGCCGTCGTGCGGAGCACCGCCGAACGCGGGATGCTCGGCACGGGCGCGGAGGCCGGCGCGGTGATGGAGAGTGTGAGCGGGATGAAGTCCCCTGCACGTAAGGGCGATTTGGATACGGGCGCGGTTTCCAGCGCAAGGATCAGCTCCGCCTGACGCGTGGCATGTGCGCCGGTGCGATCGATGCGCACGAGGCGGGCGCCGTCGAGGGTCTGACCGGCCAACCGGTCGGCCTGCGCCACCTCGACGGTGGCGCTGGCGAGCAGCGTGGGCGAGGTCTGGAGGATGCGCGCCGTGACGCTGAGCGCTTGTGGCATCGGCCGCTCGACGACCTCGGCGGTGGCGAGATCGAGCGCGCGCTGCGTCTCGGGCGGGAGCGTTAGCCCGACGCCCGCTTTGAATGAAGGCGCAGGGGCGGCCGACGCCGCGGGGGATGAGGAGGATTTGCCGTGGGCGTGCCCGTGGTCGTGAGAATGGCCGCCATGGCTGTGATCGTGGTCGTCGTGCGCGGATTTCTTGGCGCAGCCGGCGGCAAGGAGGGCGAGCGCGGCGGCGAGGGGCCCTGCTCGTCCGAGCAGGGCTGCAGGGAGTGAGTGGCTCGGCCTCATGGCGACGTGAGATCGATGCCGGTGAGCTGTTGGAGCCGGAAGCCCGCTTCGAGGGCCTCGCGCTCGGTGTCGAGGAGTGCGTCGACGGCGTCGAGGTACGCGCCCTGCAACTCGACGTAGGTCGCGAGCGGGACGGTCCCGAGGCGGTAGTGCCGGTCGGCGAGACCGGCGGCCTCGCGGAAACGCACGATGGAGTCGGGCGACCACAGCGCGATCTCGGCGCGTTTGACGGCGAGGACTTCGGCGGTGGTGGCGATCTCGCGCTCCATGGCGCGCTGGGCCACCTGCACGGCGGCCTCGGCCTGGCGGCGTCTCGCCTCGGCGGTGTCGACCCCGGCGGAACCGCGGGCCTTGAGCGGCAGCGGCACGGAGAGACCGAGGCCGACGGTGGTCTCGCGGTCGCCGGCCTTCTCGCGCGAGACGTAGGGCGAGACGGTGAAGCTCGGGTAGCGGTCGTTGCGCGCGAGCTGGACGGCGTAGCCTTGCTGCTCGAGCTCGAGACGCCGGGCGCGGAACTCGAAATGGTTTTCCCGGGCGGCGGCGAGCAGGGCATCGAGGGCCGGTGCTTCACGGAAAGTCAGTTTGGCGGGCGCAGCCGTAGCTGGGGCCTGCGCGGGCAGTCCGCGCAGCTGGTTGAGTTCGATGCGGGCGGCGGAGGCGGCGAGAGCGGCCTCGCTGGCGCGTCGGCGCAGGGCGAGCTCCTGAGCCTCGATGACCCGTGTCTCGAGAAGCGGCGTGAGGCCGGCGGGATCGCGGGCGAGGAATGTTTCCTTCAGCGCCCTGAAGCGGTCGGCGACTTCAGCGGACGACGCGGCTTTCTCCTGCGCGGCGTAGAGGGTATGGGCCAGGGTGCGGGCGCGGGAGAGGAGGGCGGATTTGAAGCGTGCGAGACCGAGCTCGGCGAGGGCGACATCGCGATTGGCGATGGCCTTGCGGAGGGCGAGGCGGCCCGGCCACTCGAAGGTCTGGGCGAGGGAGACCGACCAGGCGGCGCCTTCGCCGACGAGCGTGCCGGTGGAATCGGTGACGCGCTTGCGGCCTGCCTCGACGGTGAGCTCCGGAGCGTTGCGCAGCCCAGCGGTGCGGGCGCCCGCCCGGGCGGCGGCGAGTTCGGCTTCGTAGAAGCGCAGTTCCGGATTGCCCGCCTCGATCTCGGCCACGAGGGCCTCGGCGGTGAGCGGAGGTGAGATCTCGCCTGCGCCCGCCTGGGCGTGGGCAGCGGAGACCAAAAGAGAGAGGGACAGGGAAAGAGAGAGAGTTAGCTTCATAACGCAGGAACGGTGCGGCAAAGGGCCGCGAGGGACGGGGACGGGTGCGCACGCGAGCGCGCACAGAGACCAACGGATTCGCGCAGGAATCCGGTTGCGTTAGGAAGCGGGCGAGGGGGCGCGGGCCGGCAGGGCGGCGCGCGACCGGAAGACCCACGTGGGGGCGATTTCCGGCGGAGCAGCGGCTGACTCGATCACACCACGAAGAGGCGGAGCGGCAGCGACCACCAGAGCAGGCGGCATGGCCGCGAGGCTCTCGAACGAGACCAAAAGGTGAGGCGCCGGGGCAGCTGCGGTGGACGAAGCGGTGAACGCGCCTTCGGCGGTCTCGCAGCTATCGTCCTCGCAGGTGAGGTCACGCGGGGCGGCCTTTTCCTCACTGCAGCATCCCGAGCCGGAAACGAGGCCGGAGGCCTCGATGCGACAGTGCATCATCGCCGGACCCCAGAGGGTCAGCAGCAGAAGAGCAATGAAGCGACGGGCGACGGACACGGGGCGATAAAGAGGCGTGCGCGTGGACAATGTCAACGCGTGGGACGGTGAAAGCAGGGATTACTCCCTAGGCAGAAACGCTGCGACGACGAGCAACGCGAGCACCGCCGCGAGGTGGCAGACATGCATCAACACTGTGCCGACGAACCGAACGAAGTTCATGCGTGCCCCCAGTGACGGCGGGGGCGCACGCTGAGTTACAACACTTTCGGCGCGTGATCGCGAACGATGCCGGCCATGGCGCGGGCGTTGGTTTCGGGCTGGGCTGTCAGGGCGGCAACCACCCCATCGCGGTCGGCTGCGGGCCGGTTTTGGCTCACCTTCCACTTGCCGGCGAGGCGGGTCAGGGGGATTTCGAGGCCGACGATGGCGGCGAGCTGCTTCTCGATGAAATCCGGGGGAGCATCGGAGACGTGCCACGGCGCGGGCTGGGTGGCTTCGTGGCGCCGGACGAGTCGCTCCACCTGCGCGTGGAGCCACGCACGGTCGTCGATCACTTGGAGAGGGCCGTGGGCGTGGACCACGCAATAATTCCACGTCGGCACCACCTTGCCGGTCTCTGGCTTGGTGGCGACGTACCACGTCGGCGTGATGTAGGCCTGCGGGCCTTGGAAAACCACGAGCGCCTCGACCTCGCGCGAGAAATCATGCCAGACGGAATTGGCGCGGGCCACGTGGGCGCGGAGGGTGCCCAACGGCGCCGCTGCGGTCGGCGTGGGGTCGAGCTCGAAAGGGATGAGATTGGCGTCAAGTCCGTTGGACGTGAGCGTAACGAGGGTGCCGAGCGGATGAGCGGCAACGAGCGCATGGAGGACCTCAGGGCGCTTTTCGGCGAAGTGGGCGGGTGTGTACATGAGCGGGACGACGTGGAGAAAAACACGACGGCGGCGGCGGCGAAAGCGAAAGCGGGGGCATGTCACGGCACGGTAACAGAAAAAGAGGTGGCCTCTGTGCGGGTTTGCTCCACGAATCCGGATCGATGCGTGCGCGCGCAAACTCTCCCGCAACGGCGCGGTGGCCTTTCTGGCTGCTGCTCGCGGCGTGGGTCTGCGCGAACTCGCCGCAGGTTGCGGTCTACACCGCGCTGACCTGGCTGGCGGAGGCGCGGACCTTCTCGCACCAGCGGGACCTATCGCAACAGGTGGCGCACCTCCTCGTCGGCGAAAAAGCGCCGAGTCGCGTGGCCGAGGCAGTGGCGCGGCTGGAGCTGCCGGCCCGTGAAGGCGGCCCAGTCAAGGCGCCCGCGAGCATACCGGCGGCGACGGTCTTGAAGAAGATCGATCTCGCCGCGGAGGCGCTCGTGTCGGTCGTGGCACCGGAGGTGCAGGGGAAATTTTGTTGGGAAAATGAAAACGGTTTTGGAGTGGCACGGCGCGCAGCGCCGCCGCACGGACCGCCGCGAGCCAGTGCCTGACGTTGTAGGTTGGCCGCGACGCCTCGGGGCGTAGCGGATGTTTCAAGGTGTCCGGTGCCGCCGGTCCCTGCTCTTCCGAGCCGGGCTACAGGATGCGCGGTGCGGAGGTCAGGCAAATTCGGGTCCGACAGTCATTCCATGCATTCATTTTCGTTTTCGCGCGCGATGGCGCGCACCGTCACGGCATTCTTAATCGCGGGCGGCGCTGCGGCGCTGCGTGCTCAGACGGCAAGCGCTCCGCCCGGGGCCTTGCAGCTCGATCCTTATGTGGTGCAGGGGCGGCAGACCGATCTCGTGGGCACCGCCACCTCGGCCTCGCAGGGGATCGTCGGCGCGGCCGAGCTGGAGAGCCGGCCCTTCCTGCGGCGCGGCGAATTGCTCGAGGTGATCCCGGGCGTGGTCGTCACGCAGCACTCGGGCGGCGGCAAAGCCAACCAGTATTTCCTGCGCGGCTTCAATCTCGACCACGGCACCGATTTCTCGATCGGCGTGGACGGGATGCCGGTGAACATGCGCTCGCACGGCCACGGGCAGGGTTACGCCGACCTGAATTTCGTGATCCCGGAACTCGTCCGGCAGGTGGACTACAACAAAGGCCCCTTCTTCGCCGAGGTGGGCGATTTCTCGGCGGCCGGCGCGGCGGAGTTCCGCCTCGTGGAATCTCTGGCCCAGAACTTCGTGAGCCTCGGGCTGGGCGAGAATAATTTTGCGCGGTTGGTCGCCGGAGGCTCGCTCAAGACGGCTGGCGGCGCGGCGACGACGGGCGCGTTCGAACTCTCGCGCGACGATGGACCTTGGGCGCTGGAGGAGGATTTCAAGCGGTTCAACGGCTTCTTCCGGCACCGCTGGAGCAATGCGGCCGCGGACTACCGGCTCACCGCGATGGCGTATCGGGCCACGTGGCGCGCGACGGATCAGATACCGCTCCGCGCGGTGGAAGCCAGGACGCTGGACCGCTTTGCGACGATCGACGACTCGGACGGCGGCGAGAGCGAGCGCGTGAGCGTTTCGCTGGATGCACTGTGGAAAGGCGCGGCCGCGACGACGCAGCTGAACCTCTATGCGATCCACTACCGGATGGAGCTGTATTCAAACTTCACCTACTTCCTCGACGATCCGGTGGACGGTGATCAGTTCCACCAGCGCGACCGGCGGGTGCTGGCGGGCGGCGCACTGACGCGCACCTGGGCGACGGGCGGCGCAACCGCGCGCAGCGAGACGAAGGCGGGCCTGCAGGTGCGCGCGGATTTCGTGAGCGAACTCGGACTGCATCGCACGGCGCAGCGGGAACGCGTGAGCACGGTACGCGACGACGACGTGGATGAGGCGAGCGCGGGGCTCTTTGTGCAGAACGAAACGCGGTGGAGCGAATGGCTGCGTAGCGAGGCTGGCCTTCGCGTGGATGGATACCGGTTCGACGTGAAAAGCGACCTTGCGGCCAACTCGGGCAACACGAGCGATTCGATCGTGAGTCCGAAAGTTGGCCTGGTCTTCGGCCCGTGGGAGAAGACAGAGCTGTACGCGAACATCGGCTACGGCTTCCACAGCAACGACGCGCGCGGCACCACGATCCGGGTCGACCCCGCGGATGGAGTGACGCCCGCAGACCGGGTGACGCCGCTGGCGCGTTCGCGCGGCGCGGAACTCGGTGTGCGTACGGCGGTGGTGCCCGGGCTCGTCAGCACGCTCTCGGTCTGGGCGCTTGAGCTGGATTCGGAGCTGGTCTTCGTCGGCGACGCGGGCGGGACGGAGCCCACGGGCCGGACGCGGCGGCATGGCGTGGAGCTGGCGAATTTCTGGCGGGCCAATCCGTGGCTGGCCTTCGATGCGGATCTCGCGGCCACGCATGGGCGCTATCGCGACGACACCGGGAGTGGCACGCGGATCGCGAACTCGATCTCAACGGTGGTCACCGCCGGGGCGGTGGTGGGCGCGCGC
The DNA here is from genome assembly GCA_040386765.1 of Verrucomicrobiota bacterium. Taxonomy (GTDB): domain Bacteria; phylum Verrucomicrobiota; class Verrucomicrobiia; order Opitutales; family Opitutaceae; genus ER46. The sequence goes on from JAZKEV010000073.1 coordinate 17,914, forward strand.
GAAGGCTTCTTCGGGGCGCTGCGGCTGCGGTATTTTGGCCCTCAGCCGTTGATCGAGGACAACTCGATGCGAGCGCCCTCCTCCACGTCGACCAATCTGCAACTCGGTTGGCGGTCGAAGACGTGGGAGATCGAGGTCGACGTGTTAAACGTCTTCAATCGCGAGAACTACGACATCGCCTATGCCTACACCTCGCGACTCCCGGGTGAGCCAGCCGGCGGAGTTGACGATCTCCACTTCCACCCCGCAGAGCCGCGAACGGTGCGGGTGGCCGTGACACGACGGTGGTGAAGCGGTGGTGCGAGGTAGGCCGGGCGGCCTCGCCCGGTCGTGGACGCGCAGTAAATCCCCCACGTCCTTTCCCAAACGCCCCCACGCCTGGCCGCTCCATTAGGCGGATCACGCCTTAAAAAACAGCCCGCTTCGGGAGGAAGCGGGCTGTCGTGAGTCCCAACGCGCGAAGTTTACCGACTGATCGCACGGTCCACGCTCGCGGAGCCGCCGCCGCGGATCAGGACGATGGCGACGAGGGCGAGGCCGAGGATGAAGTATTCGATGCCCTCGCCCTTCTGATTGCCGGCCCAGTTCATGAAGAAGCCGTGGGAGGCGTGGACGGTGGCGATGGCGACGGCAAAGACCGCGCCGACGCCGAGCGCCGCGAGGCGCGTGCCGAAGCCGGCGATCAGCGCGAGCGCACCGAGCGACTCGGCGAGGATCGCGGCAAAACCGAAGATCCACGGGATGTGCATCGTCTCGGTGAAGAATTTCATCGTGTTGGTGAAGCCGTAGCCGCCAAACCAGCCGAGGGTCTTCTGCAACCCATGGGGGAGCATGACGACGCCCAGCGCGACGCGGGCGATGGCAGGTGTGAGGTCGTCACGGGTGGCGACCAGCGCGCGAAGTGCGGAACCGACGGAGGAGGAAGAGCGGGCGACCGGGAGGGAGGTGGCGAGCGTGGAGGAGGACATGGTGGTATGGGTGTTGTTGGTTTCGTTGATGAGAAAGTTGTGACGCGCACACTGTATCCGTTCTTGCCTGACATTGGAAAATACCGTGTTGGTGGGGTGAGCATACCTTTCGGGTATGGTAAACCGATTCATCATGGAGCTGCGTCACCTGAGATATTTCGTCGCCGTCGCGGAGGAGCAGAACATCACGCGGGCTGCCGCGCGGCTGCACGTCTCGCAGCCGCCGCTGAGCCGGCAGATCCGCGACCTGGAAGAGGAGTTGGGCGCGCCGCTGTTGGAGCGGACGGCACGCTCGGTGCGCTTGACGGCGGCGGGCTGGGCTTTTCTCGAAGAGTGTTATCGCGTGCTGCGCGCGGCGGACGAGGCGGTGCGCGTGGCCCAGCGGGTCTCAGCAGGCGGAAAGGGTCAGCTGCGGCTCGGTTATGCGCCGGGGCCCACGCATGAGCTGTTGCGCGAAGTCTTGCGGGCTTGGCGCGCGGTGGAGCCGGGCCTGAAAGTGGCGCTCCACGACCTCACCACGGTGGAAATGCTGGCAGGCTTGCGGGCGGGTTCGCTCGATGCGGCGCTGATGGTGGATCCGTGTCCCCCGGCGCGCCGCGGACTGGTCTTCGAAAAACTCTCGACCAATCCCGTGGTCGCTGTGGTGTCCGCCGAGCATCGCCTCGCCAAGCGAAAGACGCTGCGCACGAGCGACGCGGCGCTGGAGCCGCAGGTGATCCTCTCGCGCAAAGAATATCCCGAGCACCTCGAGACAATCGCGCACGCACTGGGGGTGGAGGCGGGCTGCCTGCGAATCGCGGAGGAGTGTGACAGTGGGTCGACGTTGTTCGCCGCAGTGGAGGCTGGCAGCGGACTCGCGCTGATCGCGCGCGCGCTGGCGACACGAGTGGGGCCTCGGCTCAAAATCATCCCGCTGATCCCGACGCCTGAGCCGACGGTGGTGGGGCTGGCCTATCCGGCTGGCGCGGCCAATCGGCTGACGCACTTGCTCGCGGACGCGGCGCGAAAAGCGGCGCAGGCGCTGCGCGAAAAGTGACCGCCGCCGGATTCACAATCGGCAGGACCTCGAATCACGACTGAGGACCGAAGGCAAAAGCTCGCCTTGGCCGCGGAGAAAGGGCATCGGACGGGGCGATGAAAATTTCCTCCGCCCTCCTGTTCTCGTTGGTGCTTTCGCTGACCTCGCTGGCGCCGCAGTCCTTGGCTGCCGAGGGCGCCTATGCGCGCGAGACGAAGATCACGCAGCTCATCAAAACGCAGGTCGACGGCGCGGGCAAACCCATCGTCTATCCGAGCGGAACAGCGGAGGTGACGGGCGTGCTGGTGGAGATTCCGCCAGGCGCGCAAACCAACTGGCACAAGCACCCCGTGCCGGCCTTTGCCTACATGCTCGAGGGCGAACTGCGGGTGGATCTCGAGACGGGCGTGAGCAAGACCTTCAAGGCCGGCGATGTGATCGCGGAGGTGGTGAACCTGCTGCACAACGGCGTGGTGATGGGCCAAAAGCCGGTGAAACTCGTGATGTTTGCGCTCAGCACAGCGGGCCAGCCTTATGCGGTGAAGGCGGAGCGGGCGCCGACGAAGAAGTAATGGAGGACTGGCGTGCGCGGAGCCGAGGTGGTGTAGATGAAAAGCAGGGAGAGGGAGAAGAACGCTAATCTGCGCTCATTTTAGGAAGCAAAAAGCGGACGTGGCGTGTGCGTGCCTCTCCTAATCGGAGAGGCGCGAGCAGGAGAAACCCAGATTTGAACAGGAAGATCGGAACGGTCGGGAAGACGGAGTCTGATCTTTCCGCTCTTCCCGATCTTCCTGTTCAATCGGTTTGGCGGTTTTGTCTCGGGGGGAATGAGTGGGTAATAGTCCGCGCCGTTGGGGCACCGAGCCTCCACCATCAGCCGCGAGAGTGCGGCCTGTTCTAACTCATTTTGAAAACGTGGCTCAGAAAAAATGCGGACTGCCTAAATTTTTTCTGAGGTTTTTGAACAAGTCTACGATGGCTGCGTCTTTCCCGGTGTTGGTTACCCGTTCTTTTTGGGAAGTTCATAGTTTGCAGTTCAAGTCGGCAAGGGCGTCGGGGTTCAAATCCTGGCGCCCTTACTGTTTTCAGAACTCTTGAAGCGCGTTGCGTGACGCGCTCTACCTCAGAAATCGAAAGTCGTCGTCAGAGTGAACTTGCGCGGCTCCACGAAGCGGTAGCCGGCGAAGTAGTCGCCGGTGACGCCCGCGCTCCCCGCAGGCGCGGTGTAGCGGGCGACGCTCGTGTAGATCAACTTGTCGTTGTCGAAGAGGTTGCTGACGTTGAGCTGCACCTTGTAGCGGATGTTCTGAACTTTGCCCGCGTAGGCGAGGTGGGCAGTGGCGACGTAGTAGCCTTTGCTGTAGATGTAATTGTAGGGCTGGTTCAGCGCATTGCCCGCGATTTGGTCGCCGTAGACATTCGCGCCGCCGCCGAAGCCGAAGCCGCGCAGGCTGCCTTCACGGAAATCGTACGATGAGTAGAGGTTGGCGCGATACTTGAGGGCGGTGTTCTGCTCGCGGCCGTCGTTGCCGGCCTCGATGGCGGTATTGAGGGCCTGCAGCTGCGCGGCGATCGTGGTATTGGTCGCGGCGGCGGCCTGCCACTGGGCGAGGAAGCGCTCGCGGTAGGCCTTGGTCTCCGGGAAGGAGTCGGTCTGCTCCGACTTGGGGATCGCGTAGTTGAAACTCGTGCGCCAGCTGCGGGTGAAGTTGGCGATGAGCTCAAACTCGTAACCGGTGCTGCGGAGCGCCTGCGTGTCGCGGGGAGTGCCGGTCTCGACATTCGCCGTCTGGCCCAACGCGTTCCAGATATTGTTGATATTGGTGACGCCCGGGGCGTTGAGGATGCGGCCCTTGGAGATCGAGTCGTAACGGCGGACGGAGCCCTGCATGCGCTCGCCGAAGAGCTTGTAGTGGAAACCGTACTCCTTGGAGTTGCCGCGCGGGGCATCGGGCTGCTGCAGGCTGTTGAGGAGCGGGCTGCCGATGGGGATGCCGGAGAAGGATTCGGAGAAGTTGAAGTACGGCCCGATCTGCGGAATCGGATACACGACGATGCTCGCGGCGGGCGTATTGACGGCTTCGCCAAACTCGCGACGCGTGAGGATGAGCTCGCCGGTGGGATCGGCGGCGGCGCTGACGGTGAAGCGGTCGGTATCGTCGCGGCGGAGGCCGAGGATCGTGTTCACCTTGCCCTGGAAATAGGTGCTCACGACCGAGCCCTGCATGGTCATACCCTTGGAACCGGTATCGTTGATGTTGTTGCGGTACCGGCGCACGCCACGGCCGCGGATGGCCGAAGGCTCGAAGACGTAGGGGATGTCGCGCGAATTATCGAGGTAGTAGCGCTGCTGGATGAACGTGGAACCGCTGGTGGGGAACGGAGCGGTCACGTTGTCGGTGAGGACGAGGCGGTCGTTGGTGAGCCGGAAGTGGCCGCGCTGGAGCGAGGCATAGGCGCTCACGCGGTGCTGCATCCACGTGTTCTCGTAGACGTAGGTACCGAGGGCGCGGAAGTCGCGCGGATCGTCCCATTGGCGCTGGATGCTGGGCTCGCCGTCGACGTAGAATTTACCGAAATCCGGGTTGGCCTGGCCATTGGGCAGGAGGGTATTCGGGTCGCGCCGGAGCGCGCCGACCCAAAGCGCGCCCTCGCGACTGAGATCGCGGTAGCGGCGGTTGATCGCGAGCTGCACGAAGAGCGCGCGGCTGAAACGCTTCTCGAGGTAGAGCGTGGTGAAGTAGTAGTCGGACTTGGTGAGGTTGTTGGGCGGCTGGATGTCGTAGTCGCGGCTCGGCAGGAGCGGAAAGTTGGGCACGTAGGAGCGGCCGCCGGGGATGAGCGTGAGGTTGGGCGCGTTGCCGCTACTCCGAGCGAAGCCGCGGTAGTTGAGGAGGCCGCGCTCGGGCCGCGCGGGATCGAAGATCCAGTAGTCGGCGGTGGTGGGGATGGCGGCCATGCCGTTATTGGCGGGGACGGCGGTGGTGCCGTTGCCGGTGTAGGGGGTGCCGTTCCACGCGGAGGCGTTGTCGAAGAAGTTCTGGTCGCCCCACGAGCGCTCCTGATGGCCCCACTCGGCCTCGAAGCGAATGGCGGCGCTGGCGCCGATCTTAACCGCGGCGGCGGCAAAGAGCCCCTGCCGATCGTCGACGCTAGGTTTGCGCCAGCGCTCGCCCTCTTGGTAGAGCGCGGCGACGCGCACCGCCGCCTTGCCGGCGAAGAGCTGGCGATTGATATCGACGGAGGTGCGGATGTTCTCGAGGTCGTCGAAGCGGAACTGCACCTGTCCGAAGTTGCGGAAGCGGGGTTGCTTGAGATTGACGGTGGCGATGCCGGAGAGATTACCCTGGCCGAAGAGGATGGAGTTGGGACCGCGCGCAAACTCGAGGCGCTCGATGCTATAGGAATCCATCGTATGGCTGAACCCGAAGTAGTTCACCGAGGGGCTGCTGCCGGTATTGGCGCTGCGGAAATCGACGCGATAATCGGAGAAGTCGGAGGTGGGTGCGACGAGGAAGCTGTTGGGGCTCCACACGGCGGCATCGACGAAGTTGTTGGCCGCGATGTCATCTAG
>JAZKEV010000073.1:23483-27786 GCA_040386765.1 Verrucomicrobiota bacterium
GCCGCGCCGGTGCGGTCGAGCGAGGTATCAATGCGGCCGCCGGCGAGCGAGCTGAAGGCTTGGTAACCGGTATCGCGGTCGGTATTCACCTCGAAGGGGGAGAGCGAGACGACTCCTGTGCCGTCACCCGGGGCGGTCGAGGGCGATGGGGGCGCCGATTGGGCGGCGAGGGACGCGGCGGCGGCGAGGGCGGGCAGCGCACTGCGAAGGAGAAAGCGGTAGTTCATGAGGTTTGGAGCAAAGGGTAGGGCCGCGACCGGAGGGTAAGCGGTGAGGTGCAGTGAGGTACCGGGGAATGTTCGGGGTGGACGAGGGGCGGACGAATCCTTTTCCACTATACAGTAAAGTGACAACACCTTCCGTCCCAGCTCTCCGGGTCCGACCCAGCTTGCGCACACTCGCGGCACTGGCGGGCGTTACCTCGATGACAGTATCGCTCGCGCTGCGGAATCACCCGAGCATCCCCGTGACGACGCGGGCACGGTTGAAGAAGCTCGCCGCGGAGCAGGGCTACCGGCCCGATCCCACGGTGGCGAAGCTGATGCTGCACCTGCGCACGCGGCGACTGCCGCGGACGCAATCTTCGATCTGTGCGCTGCGGATGCGGCCACCCCCGGTGACGGCGCAGGGCTACGACTACGGGCAGCAGGCCGTGGACGGCGTGCGGCGCGGGGCGGAGGCGCTGGGCTTCGGCTTCGAGGAGATGTTCATCGACGAGCCGGGGCTCACGCCGCGGCGGCTGCAGCGCATCCTGTCGAGCCGCGGCGTGGAGGGCGTGGTGCTGCTGCCGATGGTGCGGCCCGTGAGACTCGGGCAGCTGCTGGATTGGCCTGCCTTCTCGGTGGTCGCGGCTACGTCGTCGGTGCTGACGCCGCGCGTGCACACGGTGATTCCGGATCAGTTCAGCAACACCTTGAAGCTCTGTGAGCGCCTCGATGGGGAGGGCTGCGAGCGGGTGGGCCTTGCCACGCATGCGGACCACGATGTGCGCGTGAAACACCGGGTGGCGGCGGCGCTCGGCTGGCATCGCGAGAGCCGCGGGCGGGAGCCGATCCCGACACTACGGATCGACCGCGGCAGGCTGGATGCGAAGGCGCTGGCGACGTGGATCGAGAAGTACGCGCTGCAGGCGGTCGCAAGCGATTCGGAATTCGACCTCGATCTGCTCGCGGCGGCATTGCCGGCGGGGACGCGGCGGCGGCTGCGGTTTCTCTCGACGAGCGTGTATCCGCCGCTGGCGCGCTACGAAGGGATCAACGAGAAGCCGGACGAGGTGGGCGTGGTGGCGGTGGAGACGCTCGCGGCGATGATTCAGCGCGGAGAGCGGGGGCTGCCGAAGTCGGCGCGCACGGTGACGATCACGGGAGAGTTTTGGGTGCCGCGCGGGGCGAAGCGTGGGATGGCGGGACGGGGGTAAGACGAGGTGGGAGAGGACGGTGGAGATACAGAGGTGCAGAAGAAGTGGGGGACGCTAATCTGCGCTAATTTTCTAAGCCGAAAGCGTGCGGCGGGGTCCAGGAGGGCTTCGCCTGATCGGCGAAGCGCAGCGAGGCTTGCTGACGGCGCTCACCGCGCCTCCGTCGCAGAATGAGAGGCCGGTAATTTCTCCGCCGTCGACCTTGCTTGGCGAATTATAGTCGGCGAGGGTTGGCCTCGCTTATGAAAACTCCCCGCTCGTCGTCGCGTCGGTCGTTTATTGGCAAGGTGTCGGTAGGGGCAGGGGCGCTGGCGCTCGGCTCACAGGCGCGGGCGCAGGTGGTATCAGAGCCGAAGCGGCTCGGCATCGCGCTGGTGGGGCTCGGCGGCTACAGCACGGGGCAACTCGCGCCGGCGCTGCGCATGACGAAGCATTGCTATCTGGCGGGGGTGGTCACGGGCTCGCGCGAGAAGGGGCAGAAATGGGCGCAGGAATTTGGGTTTCCTGAATCGAGTATCTACAATTATGATACGATGGGGCAGATCGCGGAGAACAAGGTGATCGATGTCATCTATGTGGTGACGCCCAATGCCCTGCACCCCAAGCATACGATCGCGGCGGCGCAGACGAAGCGTCATGTGATCTGCGAGAAGCCGATGGCCAACAGCGTGGCGGAGTGCGACGAGATGTTGCGGGCCTGCCGCGTGGCGGGCGTGCGGCTGGCGATCGGTTACCGGCTGCACTTTGAGCCGCAACACCAGGAGATGATGCGGCTGGCGCGCGACAAGGAGTTTGGCCCCTTCATGGCGATGCGTGGCGGACTGGCCTTCACGATCAACCGGCGGGTGTGGCGCGTCGAGAAGGCGATGGCGGGCGGCGGACCGCTCATGGATATCGGCATCTACTGCATCCAGGCGGCGTGCATGGCGGCGGATGCGAGCGGCGCGCAGCACCCGACTTTTGCGCCGGTGGCGGTGACGGCGCGGGAGCACGAGAAAAAACGGCCGGATTTTTTCCGCGACGTGGAGGAGACCATCGAGTGGACGATGGAGTTTGCCAGCGGGGCGAAGGCGGAGCTGATCACGAGCTACAATGGCTCGGGGGACCATTTTCGCGCGGAGTCGGCCAAGGGGAACTGGATCGAGTTTCAACCGGGCTTTGGCTACGGCGGCTTCAAGGTCGCGACGAACAAGGTCGAGGACGTCGCCACCAAGCGCTGCAACTCGACGGACTCGCGGTCGCGCTGCGCGACAACAAGCCGATCCCCGTGCCAGGCGAGATGGGCCGGCGGGACATGGTGATCATCGAGGCGATCTATCGCTCGGCGGCGGAGGGCGGGAAGCGGGTGGAGGTGAAGGTGTAGGAGGCGGCGGAGGAGCTGAGAGTCTGGAACTCAGAGCTTAGAGCTTAGACCTCGGTGCTAGGAGCTCAATTTGCGGAATGGGCTCTCGCGTAGTTCTCATATGTGAGAAGACGGGTTAAAATCCGCCCTACGTTGGTCAGATCCCTTCGGGGTTATCCAAGCTCCGTGGTTTTGCTCTCAGCTCTTGGCTCTAGGCTTCCTTCCATCAGCACTTTACGCTCCGAGTTTCACGAAACATTGGGGTGAATGGTGCGTCTAAGTCTGCCATGAGCCCGAAGTTTTGCCGCCGCCTTACCCTCGGCCCGGGAGTGGCCGTGTTGCTTTTTTCTGCCGCGAGCACCTTCGCCGCAAATGCCGGTGGCGTGGCCACGGTGCCGCCCGCTCCCCTGATTGAGAAACCGCTGACGCCGGCGGCGAACGATACGCCGGGCGATCAGCCGTCGTCGCAGCATGTGTGGGTGCAGGGCCATTGGCGGTGGAATGAGGGCGCGTATGTGTGGGAGGCGGGACGCTGGGAAGTGCCGCCGACGTCGACCGTCGTGTGGCATGCGCCCGAATGGCAGCAGCAGGCCAATGGCTTTGTGTTGCGCGAGGGTTACTGGGCTGAGCCGACGGCACAACCGGCGCAGGTGGTGGCCGCGCCAGCGGCGGCACCGCAGACCGTCCAAGTGATTTATGCGGATCAGGCCCCGCCACCGCCGCAGCGCGAGATGATCTACGAGAGGCCGAGCGGCGGGCACGTGTGGGTGCCGGGTTACTGGTCGTTCCGCGGAGGGCGGCATGTGTGGGTCGGCGGCCACTGGGTGTCTCCGCCGCGCAATAATCTCGTCTGGGTGCCTGCGCGCTGGGAGGCGCGGGGCGGCCGCTATGTTTTGCTCGAAGGCTACTGGCGCGATGGAGGCGTGATCGTGACGACCCCGCCGCCGGCACCTCCGCAACAAGTCGTGGTGGCACCACCGCCGCAGCAGCAGGTGATCGTGATGGCACCGCCACCGCCGAGGCAGGAAGTGGTGTATGCGCGGCCTTCACGAAATCACGTCTGGGTGCCGGGCTACTGGAACTGGGCGGGTGGGCGGTACGTGTGGATGGCGGGCCATTACGCGCTGCCGCCGCGCGGGCACGTCCATTGGGACCAGCCGCGCTGGGAGCGGCGGGGTGGGAATTATGTGTTTATCGAGGGGCGCTGGCGCTGAAGGTAGGGCGCGTTATCTTAACGCGCCGTCAGGACATGCGAACGCCGAGGGCGCGGCGGCTTAGGGATAAGCCGCCCTACCTTGAGGCCACGGTCATTCGCACACGTCTCGGGCGTGCGAACGTCGAGAGGCCTTTCTCGCGTAAAGCGCGACGGCTCGGCGGGGACTGCCTCGCCCTACCTCGATCCAAGGCGCCTGTGATTTCCCTTTTTTAAGCGCTTAGAAATCGGCGGTGCCCGGGGTACGTGCGAACGGGATGACATCGCGGATGTTGCCGACGCCGGTGACGAACATGAGCATGCGCTCGAAGCCGAGGCCGAAGCCGGCGTG
>JAZKEV010000074.1:0-11017 GCA_040386765.1 Verrucomicrobiota bacterium
CATCATCGCGCAGGAGATGGGCGAGGTCGCGCAGGGCAGCATCCACTACCGCGCCCTCTTCGTCGTCGGCCTCGTGCTGTTCTTCCTCTCGCTCGGCATCAACTACGTCGCGCAGAAAATCGTGCGCCGTTACCGCATCTCCGTCGGATGACCACCTCCCGCCACCTCTTCACCGCCCGCGCTGGCGGCGTCCACGGCACCCAGAGCGTAGCGTTCTGGGTCTTCCGCCTCGCCACTTACTTCGTCCTCCTGTGCGGCGCAGCGATCTTCTTCCACATCTTTTTCAAGGGGGCCAGGACCGTCTTCCAGACGGAGTTCCCCTTCGTCAACACGACCTTCCTCACGGAGGCGCCGGAGTCGCTCTACATCTTCGAGTTCGAGGGCAAAAAGCACGAGATGGGCGACCGCGAATTCCGCGCCTTCAAGCAGCAGAATCCCGCCGCCGAAAACGTCAAAACCGAGAGCTTCGTCTATTCCGCGGGCGGCATCTTCCCGTGCATCGTGGGCACCGTGCTCCTCGTCGTCGGCTCGATGACGATCGCGCTCGCGCTCGGCGTCTGCGCGGCGATCTATCTCAATGAGTACGCGAAGGACGGGCCCTTCATCCGGTTCATCCGCCTCGCGATCCTCAATCTCGCGGGCGTGCCCTCGATCGTCTTCGGCCTCTTCGGCGCCGGGCTCTTCGTGCTCTTCCTCGGCTGGGGCTTTTCGCTTCTCGCCGGCTGGTTCACGCTCGCGTTCATGATTCTTCCCGTCGTCATCACGGCCAGCGAGGAATCGCTCAAGGCCGTGCCGATGGGCTTCCGCGAGGCTTCGCTCGCTCTCGGCGCCACCAAGTGGCAGACGATCCGCAAGGCCGTCATGCCTTACGCTCTCCCCGGCATCCTCACCTCTTCGATCCTCGGCATCGCCCGCGTCGCCGGCGAGACCGCGCCGATCATGTTCACTGCAGCCATCCTCATCCGCGACAAGCTCCCGTGGCAGGACCTCGAAAAGCCCAGCGACTTCTTCTTCCAGGGTGTGATGGCCCTCCCGTATCACATCTACGTCGTCAGCTCCAAGATCCCGCCCAACGAGCACACCGAACGCGTGCAGTACGGCACGGCCTTCGTCTTCCTCGTCATCGTCGCGCTCATCGCCACCACTTCCATTCTGCTTCGCAACAATCTGCGCAATCGCCACAAATGGTAACCGCTCCAGCGCTCATGGACACTCCCTCGCCCGCTCCTTCCAGCAAAGCCTCGAAGGAAGCCTTTACCGTCCGTTCCGCCGCCGTCGCCTCTCCCTCCGCGGCCTCACTTTCCACCGAACCGATCATCGTCGACATCGATCACGTCGATTTCTACTACGCGGCCACCCAGGCGCTCAACGACATCAGCCTCAAGATCGAGGAGAAGAAGGTCACCGCCTTCATCGGCCCCTCCGGCTGCGGCAAGTCCACGCTCCTTCGCTGCCTCAACCGGATGAACGATCTCATCGAGGGCACGCGCGTCGCCAAAGGCTCCATCAAGATCCACGGCATCGATATTTATCAACGCGACGTGGATGTCATCGAGCTGCGCAAACGCGTCGGCATGGTCTTCCAGAAGTCGAACCCGTTCCCGAAGTCCATCTACGAAAACATCACCTACGGCCTCCGCCTCCACGGCATGCGCGACAAGGCCAAGCTCGATGAGATCGTCGAGAAATCCCTCCGCGGCGCCGCGCTGTGGGACGAGGTGAAGGATCGCCTCCACCAGAGCGGCCTCGGCCTCTCCGGCGGCCAGCAGCAGCGCCTCTGCATCGCCCGCACGATCGCGGTCGAACCCGAGATCATCCTCATGGACGAGCCCTGCTCTGCGCTCGATCCCGTGGCCACCGCCAAGGTCGAGGAGCTCATCCAGGAGCTCCGCTCCCGCTTCACGATCATCATCGTCACGCACAACATGCAGCAGGCCGCGCGCGTCTCCGACCGCACCGCGTTCTTCTATCTCGGCAAGCTCATCGAGTATGCCGACACCCGCCACATCTTCACCAACCCCGCCAACGCCCAGACCGAAGCCTACGTCTCCGGCCGCTTTGGTTGATGCTCTGAGCCCTCAGCTCTAGACTCTCAGCTCCTTTATGGCCATGACCCACTACAACGAAGAACTCGCAAAGCTCAAAGAAAGCCTCCTCGCGATGGCCAGCTATGCGGAGACCGCCGTCACGCAGGCGATGCGCGGCCTGGTGGAGCGCGACGATTCCCTTGCCCAAAAAGTCGAGGAGGACGACACGATCCTCGACCAGCTCGAGATCGAGATCGACGATACCGCGATCCACCTCCTCGCCAAGGCCCCCCTCGCCACCGATCTCCGGCTGATCACGGTCGGCATGAAGATCTCGCAAAACCTCGAGCGCGTCGGCGACGAAGCCGTCACCATCGCGCGCCGCGCCGTCGACCTCAACACCGAGCCCCAGCTCAAGCCCTACGTCGACCTCCCGCGCATGGCCACCATGTCGCTGGAAATGCTTCGCGAGGCCATCAGCGCCTTCGTCAACCGCGAGCCGGACCGCGCCCGCGCCGTCATTCCCCGCGACCAGGATGTCGATGACCTCAACCGCCAGCTCCACCGCGAGCTCTCCAGCTACATGGTCGAGCGCCCTGCTACCATCACCCGCTGCCTCCGGCTCATGGTGATCTCGAAATCCATCGAGCGCATCGCCGACCACGCCACCAACGTCGCCGAGGAAGTCGTCTATCTCTACGAGGCGAAGGACATCCGCCACGCCGACCAGCCCCGCCGCACCTGATCTGATGTTCGTTTTTTTATCCTTCCCCTGTCTTTCCGAGGAGCCCCGCCACCAAGCACTCGATCCACTCATTTATCGCGCGCTTCGCGTGCTCGCTCTTTGATTAGTCTCCGCCTATTGCGGTCAAGCCCCGCACCTCGCTCATGAAACCGAAAATCCTTGTCGTCGACGATGAACCTGAAGCCCTGGAGATCCTGGGCTTCAAACTGAAGGAGGCCGGTTTCGAACCGCTCTTTGCCAAGGATGGCGCCCGCGCCCTCCAAAGCGCGCGCGACAATCATCCTGCGCTGATCGTCCTCGATCTCATGCTGCCGGAGGTCGACGGGCTGGAGGTCTGCAAGATTCTCCGCCGCGATCCGGGCACCGCGATGATTCCCATCCTCATGCTCACCGCCCGTGCCGCCGAGATGGACCGCGTCCTCGGCCTCGAGCTCGGCGCGGATGACTACGTCACGAAGCCCTTCAGCCCCCGTGAGCTCGTCCTCCGCATCAAGAAGCTCCTCGCCCGCGTCAAAGCCTCCGAGGAGCCCATCGCGCACCTGAGCTTCGGCGAACTCGAGATCGACGTGCCCCGCCACCGCGTCACCCTGTCTGGCGCAGCCGTTGAGTTGACCGCCACGGAGTTCAAGCTCCTCGAGATTCTCGCGCGCCGCCGTGGCCGGGTGCAGACCCGCGACCGGCTGCTGCAGGATGTCTGGGGGTACGACAATCCCATCGATAGCCGCACCGTGGATACCCACATGCGCCGTCTCCGCGAGAAGATCGGCCCCGTCGCCGATTACCTCGAAACCATTCGCGGCGTCGGCTACCGATTCAAGGCCGAGGACTAAATTGCGGTTGTCCGCCCGATCTCGCGCGGCGACTGTCGTGCGTCGTGCTCTTCGTGTATTTCGTGGCTATTTCTTTCGAGTCGTCCGGGGTTGAACTACCCTTTGCCCCGCGATGACCGCGCTGGATATCCTGCTGCTCCTGCTCGCTCTCGCCGCCGCGAGTTGCGCCTTTTGGTTTCGCTCCCGCCTTCGGGCTGAGGCCGCGCGCCACGCAGGTGAACTCGCCGCGGAGCGCACCCGCCACGGCGCGGCCCTCCTCGCCGAGTCGAAGCGCACCGCCGCGATCTTCGATCGCATGATCGAGGCCGTCATCATCGTCGGCGCCAGCGGCCAGATCCGCCTCGCCAACCGCGCCGCGACCGGCTTCTTCGGCGCCTCGCTCGACATGGACGGCCGCACCGTCCTCGAAGCCACGCGCCACCACGAAGTCGCCGCCGTCGTCCGCCGCCTCGACGAACAGCCCGAGGTCCTCGACCACGAGCTGCGCCTGGAGCGCCTCGGCGAAACCCGCGTCGTCCACATCAACGCCCTCGCCCTCGCCACCACCGACGGTTCGCGCGACGGCGCGCTGCTCGTGTTTCACGACATGACCCGCCTCCGGCAGCTCGAATCCGTCCGCCAGGATTTCGTCGCCAACGTCAGCCACGAGCTGCGCACGCCCCTCTCCCTGATCAAGAGCGCCGCCGAAACGCTCATCGACGGCGGCAAGCACGACCCGCGCATCACCGACCGCTTCCTCGACATCATCGACAAGAACGCCAATCGGCTGACGCTCCTCATCGACGACCTCCTCCTCCTTGCGAAGCTCGACTCCGGCCGCCTCGAATTGCAGTTCCAACCGCTCGATCTCCAGCGCGCCGCCCAGGACGCCCTGGACGACGCAGTCCTGATCGCCCACGCCCGCGAAGTCACCTTGCACAACGAGGTTCCCGCCCGGCTCATCGCCCAGGCGGACCCCGACCGGCTCCGCCAAGTCTTCGCCAATCTCATCGACAACGCCATCAAGTACGGCCGCCTGAAAGGTCGCGTCACCCTCTCTGCCCGCCGCAGCGGCGTGCATCATATCGAGGTCGCCGTGCGCGACGATGGCGCCGGCATCCCCGCCGAAGCGAAGGCCCGCATCTTCGAACGCTTCTACCGTGTCGACAAGGCCCGCGACCGCACCCAAGGCGGCACTGGCCTCGGCCTCGCCATCGTGAAGAACGTAATCGAAGCCCACGGCGGCGATGTCCGCGTGGAAAGCGGCCCCACCGAAGGCACTGCCTTCTACTTCACGCTACGCACGTTCGTCCCGTAGGCGCGCGCCCCTCACTTTACCACCAGCTGCGCGGCGATCGTCCTCGCCAGCATTGCCCGCGCGGGTGGCTTCGGCACCAGCGCCCTCGCCCCGCACCGCTCCAGCTTCGGCTGAAACGCCGTATCCACATGGCCGCTCATCAAGATCACGGGCAGCTTCGGATTGAACGTCGTCAGCCGTCGGGACAACTCGTCGCCCGTCATCTCCGGCATCCACACGTCCGACAGCACCAGGTGGAATAACTCGGGCGTCGCCGTATAGCGCACCAGCAAATCCTCGGCGCGCATGAAGCGTGACACCCGGTAGCCCAGGCTTTGCACCACTTGCTCCATCGCAAAACCCGACAGCGCGTCGTCGTCCACGAGGAGCACATGCTCCCCATGCCCATGCGGAATATCTTCCTCCGCGACGTGCACCGTCGGCTCGGCCGTGGTCAGCGCTGGGAGAAACACCTCAAACGTGCTGCCCTGTCCCGGCTTGCTCTGCACGCGGATCGCACCGCCGTGCGCTTTCACGATGCCATGCACCACCGCCAGCCCAAGCCCCGTGCCCTTGCCCGCCGGCTTCGTGGTGAAAAACGGCTCGAAAATTCGCTCCAGCGTCGCCGCATCCATGCCGTAGCCGTTGTCGGTCACGGCCAGCCGCACGTAGGGACCTTCCGCCAGTTCCGCCTGGCTCGCCGCGAGCGCCGCCGTCACCTGCGCGTTATCGAGCGTCACGCTGATCCGCCCGCCGCGCTCCGGCAGCGCGTGCCACGCGTTGGTGCAGAGATTCATCACGACTTGGTGAATCTGCGTCGCATCCGCGAGCACCGGCGCCGCCTGCGACATGATCGAGGGCGAGAGGTCCACCATCGCCGGCAGGGTCGACCGCAGGAGGCGTAGTGCTTCTTTCACGACATCCTGCAGGCGCTGCGGGTGCCGGTCGCCTTCGTGCTGCCGGCTGAAGGTGAGGATCTGCCGCACCAGCTCCTTCGCGCGGTCGCCCGAAGCCATCATCTGCGCGAGCCAGCCCATCGACGGGTGATCCGGCGGCAATTCCAGCCGCGCCAGCTCGGTGAAGCCAAACATGCCCGTCAGGATGTTGTTGAAATCGTGCGCGATGCCGCCCGCCAGCGTGCCCAGCGCTTCGAGTCGCTGGCTCTGCCGCAGCCGCGTCTCCATCCGCGTGCGCTCTGTCACGTCGAGATGCGTCGTGAGCGCGAGTTGCTGGCCCGCGATTTTCACCACCCGGCAGCTATACAGCACGGTGCATTCCACACCTGTCATCCGCCGCATCTGCACCTCCACATTGTCCACGCGCCCATTGGCCGCGACGAGGCCCATCACGCGGTCGCGCTCCGCTAAATCCACCCACAGCCCGATCTCCACGGACGTGCGGCCGAGCAACATCGATGTTGCCGCCCCCAACGCAGACGCCGCCGCCGCGTTGATCGCCACGATGCGGCCTTCCGGCAGCGTGGAGAGCGCAATGGGCACGGGGCTGGAGTCGAAGATTGCCCGGAACCGCGCCTCGCTCTCGCGCAGTTGCGAGGTCTGCGCCTCGGCCACCGCGCGCGCCCCGTCGAGCTCCGTCGCATTGTGCAGCGCCAGCGAGGCCATCTGCGCGAGCAGGAGCCCGCGTTGAATCTCCTCCGCCGTAAACGGCTGGTCCGCCACGTGCCGGCCCACGCACAGCACCCCGAGACAATCGCCCGCGTGCACCATCGGCAGCACCGCCAGCGCGCGCAATCCGAGGCAATCGTAGGTCGCGTTTCGCGCCGCCATGGCCGGGTAGTCGGCCGTCACCACCGGCTCCCGCGTATCGATCGCCTGCCAGCTGAAGGGCGCCTCGTCGCGGCCGAGCGATTCGCGCGTAAGCAACGGCATCTCTTCCGTCGAAGCCTCGACCCACAGCCGGTCGCCCTCACGCAACGACAGCTCCACAAAAGGCGCGTTCAGCAGCTTGGTGGTCCGCTGCACAAGCTCGTGCAACAGCTCGGGGCGCCCGCGGCGATTGAGCAGGTCGAGCGTGGTCTTCTGCAGCGCGGCAAGGAAGTTCCGCTGCTGCCGCACGTTCGCCTCCGCCACCTTTTGCTCCGTGATATCGGTGTTGGTGCCGATGATGTAGAGCGCGCGGCCGCGCTCGTCACGGTTGAGCACCCGCCCTGCGCTCGCCATCCACATCCAGTCGCCGCGGAAGGTCCGAACCCGCTGCTCGAACCGGTAAAAATTCTCTCCTCCCTCGCAGGACATGCGGTGCTGCCGCAATGTCTCCTCGCGATCCTCCGGATGTATCATCCGCACGAGTGCCATCGTGCCCATGACCACCGGCACCGCCTCGCCCCCGAGCATGGCCGACCAGCGCGCGTCGAACCGCACCTCTTCCTGCACCATGTCGCTCTCCCACGTGCACGTCTTCGCGGCCTCGAGCGCGAGGTCCAGCCGGTTCCGCGAGGTGAAGAGCTCCTCCTCCACTTCGCGCCGCGTCTTCACGTCGCGGAGTGCGAGGCGCAGGCCGACAAGTTGCTCGCCGCCATACTGGCCCTCCAGCCGGCCCTCCACGTCCACCGTGCGCCCATCCTTCGCGCGCAAGGAAAACTCCACCGTCTGTTCCGATGCGCCTCGCAGCACTTTGTGCTTCGCGTCGGCAAAGGCCCCCGCGAATTGCGGCGCCACCACATGCTCCATGGTCATCTCCAACGCCTCCCCTTCCGTGCAACCCAGCGCCAACCGCCACCGGCGATTTACATAAGTCAACCGTCCCTCCAGCGAGAGGGCCGCCAGCATGTCCGAGCTCGCGTCCATCAAGTCGCGCAGCGTCTCGGTCTCGCTCGACGTTGCAGGATTGAAACTCATGGGATTGGCTCAGTTACATCCGCCTGTGGCGCGCACCAGCACGCCCCGCAATTCGCAGGGCACGGGAAAAGACGCGCGTATTTGAAGGGTCAAACGAAACACGATCGCTCCTTGTTAATAGCAAAGGGTATGCCGGTGCTATCCTATCTTGGGCCTCTCCGTAGTGCCCGCGCCGTTTGACGATTCTCTGACACCGGCTATGATACGCGTTAGTCACTGGCATCGCGGCCCTACGGAGGCCGCATGCAACTCGGGATAGCGGCTTTTGTTCTACCAGCTGTCGGTTGCTGCAAACAACACAGCCCAGAGCCTCCCCGCGCCGCCCCTGCCGCTGCGAGCTCAAAGCGCTGTCAGCACCACGAAACCCTCCGTCTCACCATGAAGCACCTTAAGTATTTTATCCTCCTTTTCGTCTCCCTCGCATGTCTTCAGGCGCAGGATAACTGGACGGATATTCCGCAATCACCCACGACCGCCAATCTCTGGAGCATCGCCTACGGCGATCGCACCCTCGTCGTGGCCGGCGAGGAAGGCACCATCCTCAGCTACAACTACGACGACAAAGTCTGGATCCCTCGCGAGAGCGGCGTCCGCGACTGGCTCGTCGGCGCCGCCTATGGCAACGGCCGCTTCGTGATCGTCGGCGATAATGGCATCATCTTCACCTCCGACGACAACGGCGCCACCTGGACTCGCCGCGTATCCGGCACTACGATACGCCTCAATTCCGCCGTGTACGGCAACGGCCGCTGGCTGGTCGTCGGCGAGCAGGGCGTCGTGCTCACCTCCGTCGATGGCACCACGTGGGAGACCCGCCCGTCGCTCGGCACCGGCTTCCTCCGTGCCCTTGCCTTCGGCCAGGGCCGCTGGCTCATCGGCGGCGCGCGGGGCGCCTTCTACACCACCACGGACGCGACCACGTTCACGCCCGTGCCCTTTTCCACCACGTCCGACATCGAGGGCGTGGCGATTTCCGCCGGCCGCTTCTGGATCGTCGGCAGCGGCGGCCTGCGCGCCACCGCCACCGCCCTCGACGGCTGGCAGGTCCGCACGGATTCCATCACCGCGACCTTCCGCGGCGTCACCGTCCGCAACCTCGAGGAGGCGTCCGCCGTCGGCGAGCGCGTCGCCGACACCTACGGCCTTCGGTCTGCGACGGGCCTTTGGATCAATGTGTTTCGCGCGCCCACCTTCCTCGCCACCGCCGTCGTCCAAGGCCTGAACGAAGTCGTCTCCGTCGGCTTCGGCGGCCGCATCGCGCGCAGCTCGATGGATTCCCAGCCCTTTATCTTGAGCGACGCCGACCGCTACGTCCCTTACGGCTCCGACGTCCGCATCTCCCTGATCTCGGGCGTCCCGCCCATCAGCTATCAATGGCTGCGCAATGGCGTCGCCCTCCCGGACGAAACCCGTTCCGAGCTTGTGATCCGCAACATGACCCCCGCGAACAGCAGCGGTTATGGCATCCGCTACTCGACGGCGCAGGGCACCTCGACGTTGAGTTCCTTGAGCTTCGAAGTGATCGCGGGCGGCCTGCCCGAGCTGCGCGATCCCACGTTCGCGACGTCCCTGCCCGACCTCCCCTCCGTGGTGGCCCCGCAGCCCGACGGCAAGATTCTCATCGCGGGCCCCTTCCAAGTCTCCCCGACGGGTGGCCCCAGCTACGGGCTGGCCCGGCTCAATTCCGATGGCTCCCTCGATCCCGGATTTCGCGCCGGTGAAGGCATTCCCACCATTTCGTCGATCGGTGGTATCCACCTCATGCCTGACGGCCGCATTTACGTGCGCGGAACGTTCAAGTCCATCGTCGGCCAGCCGCGGAGTGGCCTCGCTCGCCTCCTCGCCAATGGCGCGCTCGACCCCAGCTTCAACCCCACTCAACCGCTCTCGCCCAGCCGGGCGGTCGTAGCGCCCGACGGACGGCTCTTTGTCGATGACAGCCTGTCCACCCGCTACGGCAACGTCACGCGTCTCGCGCTCGACGGCTCTCCCGACCCGACGTTCCCCGTGTTGGAGAACCACCGCCTGGTCGCGGTCGACACCGGCGGGCGCCTTCTCGCTGCGCGCCGGGTCAACGATAACCGCATCGACCTCCTGCGCTATCTTCCCGATGGCACGCTCGACCCGTCCTATGCGCCGACGGTCATCGACGCTCAGTTCTACATGGACTACTTCTCCAGCGCGCAACTTGTCGGCGACGCGCTCTACGCCACCCATACCGATACCTACCGGAAATTCGGTGCGGTGAGTTACTACACCAGATATTTTCCCGGCGGTGGAGTCGACCCGTTGTATGTCAGCCCTCCGCCCAGTCCCTACCCTGCGACCGGCGTCTACTGGGCCTTTTGGCTGCCCGACGGCACTCTCCTCACCTACATCGGCGGCCAGGTCATCGCGTACAATCCGAATGGCGTGCCTGATGCGACACGCTTCGCCACGCTCCCCAATCGCGCCGAATACCGCCCGCTTGCCAGCACCGCGACAGGTGTGCTCTACGCGATCGCGCGGCCGCGCTTGGGCTCCCCGACCTTGGTGAGGATCACTCCCCTCATCGGTCGCCGCGGTCGTCTGACCAATCTCTCCGTCCGCGCGTTTGCCTCGGCCGAGGCACCGCTCATTTCCGGCTTCGTCACCAGCGGCAACGCTCCCACCACCGCGCTCGTGCGTGCCATCGGGCCGAGCCTCGCCCAATTCGGCGTCACCGATCCGCTCGCCAATCCGCTCCTCACCCTGACGCGCAATGGCGCCACCTTGGCCTCGAGCGACAATTGGGATTCCGCGCTGGCGCCGCGCTTCACCGCCGTTGGCGCCTTCCCGCTTCCGGAGGGCAGCCAGGATGCCGCGCTCGAGTCGCCCATCGCCCTTGGCGATCACACCGCCATGGCCACCCCCGCCACCGGCAATTCCGGTATCGCCCTCGTGGAGCTCTATGAGTCCGCCGATGCCACCACCACGCCTGCGCCGCGCCGCTTCATCAATGTCTCCGCGCGCGGTCCGGTCGCCTCTGAACGCCCGCTCATCGCCGGCTTCGGCCTCACCGGCACCACGCCCATCCAGCTCATCGTCCGCGGCGCCGGCCCCGCGCTCGCCGCGTTCGGCGTCACCGATGCGCTCTCCAACCCGCGCCTCACCCTCTATCGCGGCGCCACCGTCCTCTGGGAAAACGACACCGCCGCGGGCGATGCCAACGCCGCCTCCGTCCGCGTCGGCGCCTTCCCTTTCCCCAACGGAAGCCGCGACAGCGCCATGCTCGTCACTCTCCCGCCCGGCACCTACACCGC
>JAZKEV010000074.1:11027-11664 GCA_040386765.1 Verrucomicrobiota bacterium
CGCGCGTGTACCGCGCGACGGCTCACCCTTGCCTTATGCCAATTACGAAGCGAAAAAAGACGATAGACACAGAGAGCACGGAGGTGACACAGAGCCCACAGAGGGCCGCTAGGCGATTGGCCCCGTGGCCTCTTCCTCTCCCCCGGTGATCTCGGTGCCAAAAGTCTGATTTCGATTAGTAAATGATATTACTAACGAGGTGGAAATAGTCGGTGTTCGTTATTTGCCACGTCTCGCCATCGCCACATCCCCTTGCCCCCGCGCCGCCCGCGCTTCGCCGATCAGGCGAAGCCCACCTGCCCCGCCATCGCGCCCTCTCAGCCTCCGGAAAATGAGCGCAGATTAGCGTTCCCCTTCCTCTTCCTACTTCTCCCCTCCATCCCTTCTCCATCCCCGACTCCCCCCGCATCCCATCTGCCACGTCATTCCCTCACTTCTTCGCCTTCCCCTCCGCCGTCGGCCCATCGCCCAGCTTCACGTTTCCGCGCGCGTCCACCTCCACCGACAGCTCCCCCAGCGGCCCCAGGCACTTCACCAACTCACAGGAGGGCCAGGGCGCGCTCTCCCCCCACTCGGCCGACACCCGGAACAGCCCCACCCGCCAGCCCGGCCCCCCCGCCACCGGCGGAGGAGGAGC
>JAZKEV010000075.1:0-8951 GCA_040386765.1 Verrucomicrobiota bacterium
GCGAATACCGGGACAACGACGACCGGCGCCAGTGCGGCAAGGCTCGCCGCAGCGAGCAACCGCGGCATGGCCTCACTCAACGAGGTCGGGTGGGTCGAGTCCTCGATGCAGCTCTGGATTCCAACCCTGAGCAACGGTACCGAGACCTTCGCCGTGTACGTATTAGGCCTCACGAACTCCGCGACGACGACGCTTCCGACGAATGCGATCACGATCCGAATTGTCGCCGGTGTCGTGGACCTCATTGGCATTGCCTCGAGCACGGTCACCGCCTCGGCGGGCAGCACCACGGTGACGGCCGGTACCAAGGCCGTGTTCCGACTGACGTGGGACGGCACCACCGCACGCGCCTCAAAAGACGGTGTCGAGTTTGCGGCCCTGGCCTCGGGCCTGCCGTCCGGCTTTGTCAATGTAGACGCCTTGATGGTCCACATCATCAAGTCCGCGGGCACCACCGATCGCACGGTGTCCTTCCGTCCGCCGGTGGTGGGCCTCGACTTCAAGCTCCTATGATCGCCATCAAACTACACGGCGTGAATTCCCAGGGCTTCCCGCCCGAATGGCCCGCACGGCGGGAGAATAACGTGGTGTCGCTGCCGGAGGGTTTCGACCTGCTCTTCGCCACCCAGGCGGAGTACGATGCCTACCGCGCCCAACACCAGGCGCTCTATGACCTGTCGCCTGCAGCGCAGGCGGAACCGGCCCCGCTTCGCCAGGAGACCGACATCGTCCTGCAGCGCCTCACGGAGCAGGAGCGCGATGCGCTCTTCACCGCCGCCCGCGATAGCACAGCCATTGCCTATTTCGTGGCACGCGCGACGGCCGCTGGCGCCATCAACCAGGCAGACCCTCAATTTCCCGCGGCCGCGGCCGCGCTCGATGCCCTCGGCATCATCCTCGCACCGCGCTGGGCGGTGCTACTCGCATGAGATCAACTCCAGCGACACAGCGTTTCGATTTCGTCGACGACCGGCGCAAGCCATCGGAGGAAAAAGGGAAGTATCACCTCCAGGTTAGGGCGCGTCGCCTTGAACTTCGCGACCCATCGCTCACGACTCTTGAGCAGATCCAGGCCGGCAAGATACAGCCCAGCTGCCTCGCGATTTCCATGGTGCGGACGCAATATCTCGTGACCTGCGGGAAGGGCCTGCGTCTCCCCACATCGGTTCGTCACTTTGAAGGCCATAGTGGGGATCGCTTCCTCAATGACCTTTCGTGCTTTTGTGTGCCCAGCGAGCAGGAGGTTGACACTCACCGCGTTCAAGGCCGTGCGCGGTGCCATGAAGCCGGCGATCCCATTCTTGGCGTTCATTACGTGGTAGTGGATTTCCATCGTGATGCGGCAAGCCTCGTCCATCAGCGATCGGTAGCGATCGTACCGTGTCTGGCAAAACGAGGCGATGTAGCCCAACAGAAAGCCCACGATCAACATGATGTAGTCTTTCCCCTCCGGATCGATCGCGGCGAAAAGCTGGAGCGCCATGCCGGGAGCCTGAAGACACGCCGGTGCTATATCAACACGGGAGCGGCCCTCGCATGAGGTTCGTGCGCCCATTTCCCTTCCGCCAGGCCGTGACGGCCGCGCAGGCGCGCACGCTCCTGCCGACCAACTTGCGCACGCGTGAGTTTGAGGAACTGGTGGAGAACGGCTTTGCCGGCGTGCTCGAGCGCGCGCGGTTCTCCGCCGGCGTCCGCAAGGTGGAGCATCTCGCCGTCATCGATGACGGGATCAATGACCTGGTGGCCGGTACTACCGATATCGCGACGCAGCGCCTGCGCGTGATGCAGTTTGTCCGCGGCACCGGCTATATGGCCGAGGAAGGCCAGCGCGGCGGCCTGCAGGATCTCGCGGCTCGCCGGCGGATCGATCTGCAGCTCACGGTCGGCGTGCAGCAGGCGCAGGGCTATGGCTGGTGGAAGCAGGGCCAACAGGCCGACATCCTGGACGCGATGCCCGCCCAAGAGTTCCTCCGTGTCGAGGACCGGGAGCAGCCGCGGCAGAATTGGAAGCAGCGCTGGAACAAGGCGCGCGCCGAGACGGTGGTCGACGGCGCGACGGATAGCAGCGCCGGGCGGATGATCGCCCTGAAGAATCACCCGATCTGGCCGGCGCTCTCGCGCTTCGGCACGCCGTATGAGCCCTTCGACTTCGGCTCCGGCATGGGCGTGGAAGACACGCTGCGCAGCGAAGCGATCGCCTTTGAATTGATCGAGCGCGACACCCAGATTTTCCCGCAGGACCGCCCGTTCAACCAGGGACTGCAGGCGACGCCGGAAGTCCGCAGCCTCACGCTCCGCCAGCTCCTCGAGGCGACGGGGCTCGGCCGCTTCGATGGCAAGGGCGTGTTTGTATATACGCCCGAGGAGGAGCGCGCATAATATGGGCCTCGCTCCACTAGTCTCCTTTGACGATCCGCGGAAGTTTCCGCCGCTGCTTCGCCTGGCCAACGGCATCGAGCGCCCGGACGTGCGGCGGGTGATGGGTCGCGCGATCGCCGGCGGTCTTCGCAAGCATTTCACGAAGCTCGATCGCACGCGGGCCAACAAGCTCGGTGGTAAGCGCTCTCACTTCTACGGGCAGGTGCGCCGCAGCGTGCAGCAGCCGCAGCTGCTCGGCGGCGACGGCGTCCTGGTCTCGATCAATCACGTCGGTATCGCGCAGCGCTATTTCGGCGGGGTCATTGTCGCGGGGCAAAATGGGTCGGGGAAAAAATTCCTAACCCTGCCGGTGCATCCCGAGGCCTATAACCGCCGCGCCCGCGAGTTTCAGGACCTGGACGCCATCTTCTTCGAGAATGGCGAAGGCGTCCTGGTGCGGCCCAACGCGGAATCCAAGCATGGCATCGGTGAAGTATATTATCGGCTCGTGCGCCGCGTGCGCCAGAAGGCCGACCCGACCGTCCTTCCTCCCGAGGAGGAGCTGCAGGACGTGGCTTACACGGCCGGCGAAGAACATATCCGCACGCTGATCGCGCGGGAAAACTCATGAGCGCCCTCGATCCCTTCGACACGCCGCGCGACACCGTGCGCGCACTCATCGCGGCGCGGCCTTACTTTGCCGGCGTTGCCATCCACACGGAGAAGGCGGGCGATCTCGTCCAGACGCTGACCAACCAGCTCGCGAAGCTCGGCCTCGCGATCGTCGTGATGGTGCCGGCCGCCGACAGCGGTGTGAACAAAGGCGACATGATCCAGCAGACGCTGCGCATCGTCGTCGAGGTCTCGGAGCTCGTGGTGCTCAACCAGGGCGCGACGGGCACGAAGAAGCCCGCGCTGATGGCGGTGCGTGAGATCGTGAAGGCGATCCACAAAAAGCCCAACGGGCTGCAGCCCGCGGGAGAGCTGCGCATTCCCGGCATCAACGAAATCACCGTGGATCTCGAGCTGCCGTTCCAGCGCCGGCCGCACGAGCGCTACCTGGTCTACCACGTCTACGGCGAGACCACCGTGCTGTTCTGACCATCCCTTTTTCTCACCCACCAATAACCAAATACGCATATGCCACTCGATACCGATCTCCATCACACCCGCGCTGAAATCCAAGGCACGAGCCGCCTGCTCGGCTGCATTGGCGCTATCTCCAAAGCCGACGCCATCACCAAGGGCCTGGCCGACATGGGCAACTTCCTCGGAATGGAAGTCAAAGCCGAGGCGAACAAGCAGCCGCGGCTGAAGGCCACCAACGGCGTCGTCCGCACCGTGGGCAACACGGCCGGCATGATCTCCTTCGGCTACGAGTTCACCACGAAGGAAGTCGCCGATGCCCGGAAGTTCCGCTTCGCGCTCCTGGGCTCAGAGTCCACCCCGTTCACCCAGGCCGCGCTCGCGGCCGTCAACGGCACCGCGATCGTCTTCGGCGCGGGCACGCCGGCGCCGTCGAAAGCCGGTGTCTGGTACCCGCTCCTCTACAACGGCACGCACGTCCATGCGCTGACCACCGTCACGGTCGCCGGCAAGGTCGAAGGCGTGGACTTCGTCCTCGATAAGAAGATGGGCCTGATCCGCTTTCTGATCGAACAGGTGGCCAACGTGGTGCCGGTCCTCACGGGCCCGCTCATCGACGCGGCGCACAAGGACTACCTGATCGGCATCCAGCCGATGACCAACGTCATTTATAGCGGTTACTGGTCGGTGGCGGCGTACGACCAGGACCCGACGAATAACCTCGTGCTGCGGCATGAGTGGTTCTCCGGCGATCTCAGCATCACCGCCTGGCCGAAGATCGACCACGAAAACCAGAGCGAGCTGAAGTTCCAGATCGATATCACGCGCGACAATCCGCCCGCGTTCCACCGCGACTGAGCCACCGCCCTTCAGATCCGCGCGCATCATTATGAACATCATTCTAGAAACCACCACCGGCCGGCTTGTGCCGCCGGGCACGGTGCCTCAGCTCGCACGGGGTCCGGATCCGGCCACGCTGCAGTTCGTTACCAACAGCGTCGCCGCGCTCCTCCCCGGCGGGCATCCCGTCTCGCTCGCGCTCTTCACGCCGGACGACATGGTCACGCCAAAAGCCACGTTCGCCGTGTGGACCGCAAATCCCACTTGGGTGCAATACCAGGCCAACCTGGACTCGCTGCAGACTAACCTGGCCTGGACGTCGCAGACCACGCTCCTCGGCCGCATCAGCTACAGCACGCCCAACGTGGACTCGCAGCTCTTCCACGTCTCGCTCTCGGGTGCGCCCAACGGAAGCAGCACGGCCACGCAGGTCATTATCAGCCAGCCTTCGGGCCCGGTGAACTACGTCCAGGAGATCGGCTCCTTCGGCGGCCAAGTGGCGCTCGCGCAGACGGAAGGCTACCTCCGCGCAAAAGCGGCGGGGACGCTTCTCGGCCTGCAGCTCGCTGCCCAGGTCGCGCCCACGGGCGCGGACATCCTGGTCGAAGTATATAAGGGCGGTGTAGCCACCGGAAAGGTGGGAAAGCTCACCGCGGCCGCGAAGAGCGAAGAGACCGTATTCGGCGCGCCGCTCGCGCTCGCGATCGGCGACGTCATCCAGTTCCGCTGCACCCAAATCGGCAGCGCGACCAAGGGCAGCAACCTCAGCGTAAAAGGCATCGTGCAGCTCCAGTGAGCGCACGCCTCGAGTAATCCAAATCACCTATGAAAAAATTCCTTCTTGTCTGTTTCGCACTCACCGCGGCCGTGTCCGCTCAAATCGTAACACCGATCGCCGATGGCGGCACCGGTTCAGGCACGGCCGCCGGCGCCCGCACCAACCTCGGGCTCGGGACCGGCGACTCGCCTCAGTTCACGAATCTATCGCTGACCGGCAATTTCACCGTTGGCGGCAACCTCACTGTCGGCGGCGCTGGCGTCAGCACCTTCACCGGTGCGGTCACCTTCGCGAGCGGTGTCTCTTCTATCAGTACGGCAGACGAGATTCTGTCGGCTATCCAAGCCGGTGCCGGCGCGAGGACCATCCGCGTCGCCACGACGGGCGGCAACGCGTGGTTCGGTATTCAGAACGCTGCGGCGGATTTTCTCTTCGGCGTACCGGCGAACAACACCGCGATCGCGAGCCCTTCCAATCCGATTTACCTCCGGGCGACGACCGTCACGACCAGCGCAAACTTCACGGTGACCGGCAACCTCACGATGGGCAGCACGAGCGCGGTAAAAGCCTTCCGCGCGTTTTCCAAGCTCGCCCACGATTTCACGTCGATCGCAGCGCAGAGTGTGGCCACCACGACCGTGACGGTCACAGGCGTCGTCGTTGGCGACACCGTGGATGTGGCGCCGCCCGCCACCCTGAACGATGGCTTGGTCTACACCGGCCGCGTCTCCGCCGCGAACACCGTCACCCTCACCGTGGCCAACGTCACCGCCGCGGGCATCGATCCCGCCGCGCTCGATTACAAGGGCACCGTCATCAGCCACTGAGTCTTCCTCCTATGAAAAAACTGATCCCCCTCATCCTCGCGCTCTGCGCCCTTATTCCGCTCGCGGCCTCCGCCGCGGAGCCTGTTGTCGTCGTGGAGAACACCGGCAATGTCACCGTCAATGGCAGCAACGCCGGCGCTGTTGCCGACGTCGCCGCGAACAATCCCTCGCTCGCACCCGCCATCCAGGCCGCGCTCGTCACGTTCCTGACCACGGTGCAGAGCGAGGCTTCCGCGACGATCGCCGCGGCCACCGCGGCCGCGGACGCCCAACGCGATGCAGCGATCGCTGCCAAGAACCAGGAAGTCGCGACGCTCACTGCACGCGTGGCTGCCCTGGAGCAGTACCGCACGACGGTGGGCACTTACATCGCCGGCCTGCGCGGCACGATCTCCGGCCTGGGCGGCACCTCGGAAGCGCCGCCTACCGCACCCTAACCTCGAAGCCCCACCGCTACATGAGCACACCTAACGTCCTCCGTCCTCAAATCACCGTCACGCTGCAGAGCGGCGACGTCACCGTGCGCGATCTGCCCTGGCAGGATGCGCTGGAGTTTTTGAGGAAACTCTCCGGCCACGCGAAAGAGCTGCTGGCTTCGTCGACCAGCGACGGCCGCGTGGATATTTCCACGCTGCTGCCGCGGCTGACGGACCTCGTCACGAACGTCCAGGAGTTGTCTCAGTTCCTCCTGCTGAGCAGCACCGGCAAGGACGAGGCCTGGCTGAAAGGGCTCGGCACCATCGAGGCGATGGCTGTGCTCGATGCCGCGCTCGAAGTGAACTTGTCGGACGGTCTCCTCGAGCTGGGAAAAAAGGTCGCCGGACGACTGGCTCGCGTCATGCCGGCGAAAGTTCGGACGAGCGTTACGCCGCCCTCTGCGATTTCCTAATCTCGCAGGGCCACCCTGCGGACGCGGTGCTCTGCCTGCGTCCGTGGGGTTACACGCTGCGACAACTCGACCTATTTACCCGAACGGCGACGAAGCGCTTCGAGAAGATGGGCCCGAGACTGTTCTAGCGGTTTCAGCCGCATCGCCCGCTCCCGCGGATCCAGCCACAGCAGCACCGGGAGCACGACGGCGATCAAGGCCAGCGTAACGAGAAAACCACTGCTCACCGCCCGCTCCAGGGCAGCCGCACCGATGACCCACGCCAGCATCCCGCCGGCAAGCGTCAGCGCCAAACCACCACACACCGCGAGTAGACCGATAAGAGGCACATGGCTAATAAGCTCGAAGTTACCCTAAGTTTCAAGCCGCTCATGGACGGGCTCAATCGCTTCGCCTCGGCGATCGAGAACCGGCTGGAGCGCGTGCGTGCGTATAATCTCCGGATCGAGAATGGCGCGAAGGCCACCAACCAGCTGCTGTCGCAGACCGCCGCTGCCTTTGGCGGACTGCAGGTCGTGCAGGTTTTCACCGGGCTCATCAAGGGGGGCGTAGGCTTTAACGAGCAGCTCGAGCAAGCCGAGCTCGGCATCGCGGCCGTGCTCAAGCAATTCGACTCCGCGGGGAAATATAAAAACTTCGACGACGCCCTAAAGGCTTCCGCGGCCGCGATTGAATTACTGAAGGTAAAGGCAAAGGAGAGCCCAGCGTCGTTCTCTGACCTCGTCCAGGCATTCCAGGGCACGGCGGGTGCGATGGCCGCGGCCAACATCCCGCTGCAGAAGCAGGTCGACCTGGTGGTGACGATGTCGCAGACGCTCGCCGGCCTTGGGATCCGCAGCGAACAGATTCTGCAGGAGACGCGCGCGCTGATCACCGGCAACATCAATGCCGATGCTGCGGCCGCGAAGATCCTCGGGATTACGAGCGCCGATATATCCAGCGCCAAGCAGCGGGGTCAGCTCTACGAGTTTCTCACGGGCAAGGTGGCGGCATTCGGTGAGGCCGCGCGGCGCGGTGCAGGCTCGCTGGCGACGCTCCGCAGCAATTTCGGAGACGTCCTGGAGCAGCGGATGGCTCGAGCCACGGAACGCGTTAACGACGCGCTGAAGGGCCTCTTTGCTACGCTTTCGCGCGCGGTCGAAACACCTGCCTTCGCGGCGTTGGTCGACGGCATCGGCAACGGCGCGGCCGCTGCGGTGGGCGCGTTGACGAGGATCGTCGACCTGATCGCCAATCTCGGCCCCAACGGCACCGCGGCCGTGGGCGCCCTCGTCCGCGAGCTGACATTCGCTGCGACGGTCGCCGCCACGGTCCTCGTCCCGCTGGTCGCGATTCGCGGTATTATCGGCGGACTGCCGATGCTGCTCAATCCTGTGCGGGTCGCGATGGTGGCAATTCTCGGCCTCAGCTTCGGCGACGCGCTTCGGGATCTGCAGCTCTTCTCGCGCGAGTTGGGCCTGCTCACAACGCTCGGCCTGGCGTCATGGGCCCAGCGCGCCGCTTTCGCTCTCGGCGTGCTCGGCGCGGCCTTCATCGGTTGGGAGCTCGGCGGTTTCATCAATGAGCTGACGGTCGGGGGTGCGAAGGTGAAAGATTGGGCCGCGATGGTCGTGAATTCCATCGTGGGCCTCTTCGAGGCGCTCGGCGCGTGGAAGGACGTGCTGAGGGTGAAGGCCATCTCCACGGCCTCGGAAGCCATGGCGAAGCTGAAGGAGCTATATTGGCAGGGTGCGTTGAGTATCGTGGAGGCGCTCAACAGCGTCCTCGGCCGCTTCGGCAAAGCGATTCCTACGGATGGGTTGAAGCAGGCCGTGGCGGAAGCGCGCGCCGAGTTGAAGAAACTGTCGGCCGACAACGAGGGGCAGATCCGCGTGATGGAGGCGCACCTGGCGAATGTGGTGAGTCGTCGCGGAGAGACCGGCGACTTCATCGAGGAGAATGCCTTTGGGTTTCAGCGCCCAGAGAAAGGCGATCGCACCAAGAAGCCTGGAGACGCGGCCGCCACCGCCGGCACGCGGCCGCTCGACGACAAGGAGCGCCAGGCGATCATCCGCGAAATGACCCGCGAGGTCCTCGACGCCGCCCCCTACATCTGGCTGCCGATCCAGTACCGCTACACCGCGTGGTGGCCCTGGGTGAAGAACTACGACGGCGAACTGCGCGTCGGCGCGGT
>JAZKEV010000075.1:8961-24393 GCA_040386765.1 Verrucomicrobiota bacterium
AACGCCTCTCGATCGCGAACGACGCGGATCCACGCGAAGCCCAGCTCGACGGCAACCGGGAGCTGGTCGACCAGCTCACGCGCGAGCGCGACGAGCGCCAGGCTCTGCTCGATCTCGGCGCGGAGGCCTACGAGATCGTCAAGGCCCGGCTCAATGTGGAGCAGGAGGAACGTGACAAAAAGCGCGCGGCCGATCTGGAGAAGATCGCCGCGGAGAAAGAGCTTTCGCTCCTGGAGACGCGGGCGATGGAGGCGGAAGCATCAGGGAATGCGGCGGTCGCTGAGCAGCTCCGTGAACACATCCGGCTGAAGCAGCTCCTGAAGGATGGCAGCTCGCCCGAAAGCGCGCGCGCACGGCTCGAGGCCGAGAAGGCGCTGCAGGCGCAGACCCGCGCGAGGCTCACCGAGGAGCAACAATTCTCCAGCGCCCTGGGCGAGCTCGCGCTCGAGCGCGCGGCGATCGAGGGCGATCGCTACCGCACGACAGAGCAGAAACAGCGTGCGCTCCTGCCGCTCCTGCAGCGGGAGAATGAATTGATCGCCGCGCGCCTCGAGCTGCTCACGCGGATGCAGAATAACGCGTCACCGGAGGAGCGGGTCCAGCTGCAGCAGCAGATCGACGGCCTGCGATCGCAGCAGGCCGGCAATGCTCAAACGCGCACCGCGGCCGAGCCGCAGACGCTCGGCGACGGCGCGGTCCAGGGTGTGAGCGGCCAGGGCGGGTTTCTCGATTCGCTTGGCACGGCCGCCCAAAACGCAGCACAGGCGGTCAGCGGCACGCTCAACACGGCGCTGCAGAGCACCAGCGACCTTTTATATAATCTCGTGACGGGGACGATGACGTTCTCCCAAGCGTGGACGCAGGCGACGCTGCAGGTGGGCCAGCAATTCCTGCGGATGGCGACAGACAGGGTCGCGAAGATGATCTGGCGCGCGACGGTGGAGAAAGCGCTGATCGCCCTCGGCGTCACGACGCACGTCGCCGGCGAGGCGGCGAAGACGGCCGCGACTACGGCCGGCGGCGGCATCCGCCTCGGCGTGATGGTGAAGGAAGCGCTGGCCTCCGTATATAAAGGCGCAGTGCAAGCCTTCGAGGCGCTCTCCTCGATCCCGTACGTGGGCCCGTTTCTCGGTGCGGCCGCGATGGCGGCCGCGCTCGCCGGCGGCATCGCCCTGGTCGGTAAAATCGCCGGTCACGCCGATGGCGGCCTGATCGAGGGTCCGGGCTCTGGTACCAGCGACTCGATCGTGCGCCGGCTCTCCGATGGCGAATTCGTGACGCGTGCCTCGGTGGTCGATCGCTTCGGCGTCGGTTTCTTCGACCAGCTCAATTCCGGCGTGCTCGATCTCGCGCAGCTGCCCGACAACGTGACGCGCGGCATGGCGGTGCCGGCGTCGGTTATAGGCGTGAGCGCAGCCGCGCCAACCGCCGCGCCCGATGGCGGGGGCAAGAGCTCGATGGACGATGTCGCCGGCCGGATCACGGTCATCAACGTGTCGAGCGAGCGTGAGGCCACGCGGATCGCCCGGCAGAGCCGGGCACGCGGTGACATCGTCCGCATCGTCAACGAGGAGTTCGGCCTGCCGAAGAAACGCGGATGAGCACCTGGTTCCACGAGCTCTCGATCGACGGCCGCGCCGCGGTGCTTTGCCTCCTCGAGCCCGATTGGGCCACGCGGCCGAAGATCACGCACAGCTTCGAGACGATCGAGACCGAGGGCGACACGGGCATCGAGGCGCGTGAATCCCAGCGCCGCGTGATGCGGCTCTCCGTCGACTATCGCTACACCTTTGCCCCGGCTGAGGCGGAGGAGTTTCTCGCCGCGATTCGCGACCTGCAGGGCGCGCGCCTGGCGCTGCCACTCTGCGTCGATCGTCTGCCTAAAACGGACTACCTGGAGCATCGCATCTATGCCTGCCAGCGCTGGGTCAACTACGACCCCGCGACCTTCGCTTACGAAATGGTGGGGCTCGCCACCTATCCGGAGACAGTAGGCCTCATCATCGGTCGCCTCACTGAGCGGCCGCGCCTCTCCGCTCGCACCGATCTGCACGGCACGGTGCAGATCCGGCTGCAGCACGACGCGCCCTGGTCGTGCCGCATCGAGCCCCACGCGCTCTCGATGCCGGCATGGGCGCTGGATCCCGATTGGGCCGTCGCGCTGCCTGAGGATACGACGAAAACCGCGCTGCGCACCCGCCAGCTCGGCCTGGGCGGCGAATCGTCCCTAATCGCGCCCAACAGCCCGGCAAAGCGCGTGCAGCGCGCCGGCTTTACGCTCGTCGGCCGCGAGGAAATCAGGCGCGTGCTCACCTTCTGGAGCGAGTGCCGCGGCGCTCACGCGCCCTTCACCGTGCCATTGAGTTTTCGCCCTGGCTGGAATGGCACACCGGGTGATGAGCCCAACCTGCAGGCGCGCTTCGCCCAGGATGATCTCATGCTCGAGTACCGGCACCAGGAGGCCGCGACCACGCAGATCGGCTTTGCCCAGGAGCTGCTGCTCGACCCCGGCGAGCCCGAACAGAATCTCCCCGACCGCGCGCGGCTATATAAGCTGCAGTGGGATGGGGCGACGGCCGTCAAGGCGTACACCGATTGGGAAGAGCCCCTCGTCCGTGATTCTGTCACCTACGAGACCGCCGCGATCGAGCACAAGGCGGAGGCGGAAACGCTGCGGCCGGGCTCGGCGGATTGGGAGCTGCTGATGGAGGACTTCGAGGGCAACCCGCTGCGCGCTTTCTCCCTGGTGAGCCTGGAGCGCCGGCTGAAGCTCGAGATCTGGGAATGCGACCCGGCCGCCCCGGAGGATGCCGTGCTGCTCTTCGCCGGCGAGATCGCGCGTGCGCCGAGCAAGGGCCGCTTCTACACGGCCACGGCGGTGCTGCTGGGCGGGGTGATGAAGCTCGATGTCCCGAACTTCCGGTGTCAGCAGGGCTGCAACTACACGCTTTACGACGAGCTGTGTGGTGTGAATCCGGATACGTATAAAGTAACGGGCACGATTGCGGCGATCGCTGCCGCGACGATCGACATCACCTGCGGCAGCGCGGCCGCGGCCGACTGGTTCGCGTCGGGCGTGGCGATCTTCAACACCGGCGACGACACTGAGCTCCGGTACATCCTGCGCAGCGAGCCGATCGGCGGCGGCCAGCGCGTGACGCTGCACCGCCCGCTCGTGACGAGCGTGGTGACGGATGCCGTCGAGCTGCTGCCCGGCTGCGATTCGCAGTACACGGGCGGGTGCGCGAAATTCGCGAACCAGGGGAACTTCGGCGGCGCGCCTTACAAGCCAGCCTATATCGACCAGGTCGTAACAGGGCGGACCACCAAGACCGGCAAATGAATCCTTTTTATCACACCGAAGCGCGTCGCGCTGCGCTCCTCGAGGAGGTCCGCTCCTGGGAGGGAACGCCCTTCAGCGAGAACTGCGCGGTCAAGGGCCGCCAGGGCGGCGTGTCGTGCGAGCGTTGGCAGGTCGCAATCCACTCCGCGTGTGGTGCGTGCCCTCCGCTCGATCTGCCCGTGGTGCCGGTCGAACAGGTGCGCCACTGGCATGAGCATCACGAGGGCAGCCTCATCATGGACTTCCTCCGGCGGCCCGAGCTGCAACTCCGCGTCCGTCGCTTCGAGATGGATACGACGCCCATGGTCGGAGACATCGTCGTGATGCGCGTGGGCAAGACTGAACACCACCTCGGCGTCTGGTGCGGACCACGCATCTATCACGTCGCGATTCCCACCGGCGTGGTGTGGCACGGGGCGCGCGACGCGGAGCTCCATAAGCTCATTCGCTGCTTCTATCGGATCTTCGAGTCATGAGCTTCCTCGCGCCCAAGACCGAGCTGCCCGCCGGGCTCAGCAACGCCACGCCAGGTCGCACGACCAATGGAAGCCCCACGGAGGTGCTGCCCATGGTCTTCGGCCGCGCACGCGTGGTCGCCCGGTGGCAGACGCCGGTCCTGCATTGGCTCTCGCGCGCGGGGAAGGCCGGCGACTACTGGCACTTTTCCTGCCTCGGCTGGCTTTGCCTCGGCCCCGTGGACGAGATTCGCCGCGTGTGGGTCGGGGAGAAGCCCGGTTCGGCGTACACCGATTTCGACGCCAATCGCGTGGACTACCCTGGGGCCGACTACGTCGAGCAGACGATCTCCCAGGAGACGCCGGCGACACTGCGCGCGTATTGGGGCCTGGAGACACAGGCGAGCCCGGCCGCCTTCATCAACGGCACCGTAATCCGCAACGGGGGTCATCCCATGGCGGGCAAGACTCATCCAAAGTACAAGGGCATCTGTTATATCATTCTGAAGGATGTCTTCGCCGGCACTGCCACCGAGACGACGCCCCAGCTCCCGCGGGTCGAGGTCGAGGTGTACCGCCGCAGCCCCACCGCCTATAGCTTCGGTGGTATCGCGTGGGGCACACACCCGGTCGGCATCGTGAAGGATCTGCTCACGACGAAGCGCGGCGGCGCGAAACTCCCGGAGAGCTACTTCGACGGACCGCATTGGGAGGCCGCCATGCAGCGGATCATGGACGTGGGCGTCGCGGGCAAGAAAAGCATCGATCTCTACCTGTCGGCGGTCTTCGACCAGCCGCGGCCGGTCGGCGACCAGGTGGCGGACGTGCTCTCGTATTTCGACGCGCATATACGGGAGCGGGCGGGGAAGCTGCAGATAGATTGGTTTCCCAACGATGGCTCCACGGCCAGCCCTGCAGGGCTGCGCGAGATCTCGGAGCACCAGCGCGCCGGCGACCTCGAGATCGACTCGACGGATATCGAGGAGATGAAGACGAAGGTCATCGTCTCCGGCCTCGACTACACCGCGGATCCAGCGTTTTCGGAATCGAGCGAAGATGAGCAGGTGCCCTACGCCGTGCGCTTTATCGGGCAGCAGCGGCCGCCGGAGGCGGTCAGCCGGCCTTTCTTCATCACGCGGGCGCAACAGAAGTCCTACGCCAAGATGCAGGCGGCGATCCTCGCCACGCCTCAGCTCAAGGCGACGGTGCCGGTGCTCCGCCAGTACGCCACGCACCCGGACGGCATCACCCCGCTGCGGCCGGGCGATCGCTTCAACCTGGACGACGGCGAAAAGGGCCTCGACCTGGTCGTGCGCATCACCGAGCGCATCGAGGATGGCGCAAAGGTGATATTCAAGGTGGTGCAGGAGCGCGGCGCATTTCCGCAGCCCTACGAGCCGCCGCTGGACCCGCGCTCGGATCTCACGCGGCCGCCGCCAGCGGACTTCGCGCGCTACGCTGTCGCCCAGCTGCCGCCGGATCTTAGCAATGCGGCCGACACAGTGGTCGCCGCCCTGATCGAGCGCGCGAGCAACGACACCCAGGGCTACGACCTGCACTTCTCCCCGAATAACACCTGGCCGGGACAGGTCATTGCTGCAGCCCAGACGCGCTTCGCGGTGTGCGCGGTGCTGCAGACGACCCTCGGTGCCACCCTCGGCGATGCCGGTATCGCAGTGAATGGGGTGGGCAACGATTGGAGCTACCTCCGGAGCCAATCCGCGCTCGAGCAGGCCGATGACCAGCTGCTGATGTGGCACGCCGGCGAGTGGTTCTCGGTCGGCACGATTACACCGCTCGGCGGTGGCAGCTACTCTATGGTTATCAAACGCGCCCGCCTGGGCAGTCTCGCTGTCGCACACGCTATCGGCGTAGTGCTTTTCCTGATACCGCGCTCCGAGCTGGTGGCGGTCAACCACACTGACTTCGCGAATGTGGAGAGCGCCGGGGTGTACAACGCCGGCGTCGCCACGAAATACTTCAAGACGCGGCCGCTCGGGCCTGGCGGGCTGCAGGGGAACCTCACGGCCGCGTTTTCCTGCCAGCTCCGCGACCCGACGCCCGATGCGATCGTGGATCTCGTCGCGACGACCGGCACGGGCAAAATCGTGCAGCTACGGTGGACACCTGACACCGCCGCGCTCGTCAACGACTACCACATATACCGAGCGACGGGGCCCGGTTTCTTCGACGAAGCGAAGATCGGTGAGGTGTCTGGGTCGCGGTTCTTCGACGTTACCGTGGTGATGGGCGTGCAGTACCGGTACCGACTCAAGGCGGTCGCAACCGATGAGACGGATTCGCCGTTCTCAAATGCGGTGCTGGCCACGCCCGGTGTCATCGCCGGCGGAGATCTCGACACCACGCCGCCCTCCAATCCTGGCGCGATTACGTTTGCCTCCAGCGGCACCTACTTGGGCGACGATGGCACCGTCTTTGCCTATGTGCGGCTCAATGTGCCGGCGATGCCCGCCGGCGCGGTGGGGCAGAGCGTCCTGCAGCGCCGTAGCGGAGCCACCGGCGCAATGTCAGTGGTGGCCCAGCCCTCAAACGCGCTCGGCACCACGGTGCAGATCGACGATCTCACCCCTGGCACCAGCTACGATTTCGCGTTGGAGGCGTTCAGCTTCAGCGGCGTCACAAGCGCGATCATCTTTGCCACCGGCACACCCTTCACCGCGCCCGGCAAGACGGCGCAACCAGGCGCGTGCACGAGTGTGGCCTACGTCGCTGGAAGCAACGGGGCGTTTGAGCGGCCGCCGGCATATGGGGGCGTGGGTCGTGAGATGCTTTTCTCAACTCGCATCACCTGGGTGGGTCCGGTCGACAAGGATTTCCTGCACTTCGAGTGGTGCTTCACCGCTTTCGATACGAACGCGGCCGCCAGCGATCCCTTTACTCCGAAATATCATGGGCCGATTCCGGAGACCCGTTTCGATTCGCTCCTTCCCACTGCGGTCTACTTTCGGGTGAGGGCGGTGAATACGTCGCTGGTGCCCGGCCCGTGGGCCGGTGGTGGCACCTCCTTGGCGACCGTGACGGGTTATCCGGCGGGCGATATGACGGAGCAGTTTGCGAGCGACGTGAACGTCACTGGCATCAAAACCGGAAGCGGCTCGGTCAACGACGTGCTGGTTCGTCAGCCCTACATCGGAGGCCACGGGGCCGGTACGGGCTATGTTCTTACCTCAGCAACCACTGGCGACTTCACGTTGTCGCTTAGCGGCATGGGATTCAGCACCGCACCGGACACCGCGTGGCTCCAATGCGCGAATCCGGGCATCATGATCACCTACGACTGGAATGACTCGGCTTCCACCTTTGCCATCTTCCGCATTCGCGGGATCGACGGCACGACGCTTCCTTCCACGCTCATCATGAACGGTGAGCTGATCGAATACTTCTGACCATGGCCTTCATCAAATCGATCGCGCTGCCCACTGGTGTCTCCGGCGACTACTGGCGCATGGTGGGCTTCAAATGGGAGCGCGGCAGCCGCGAGGCCTCTGCTCACTTCTCCCTGTTCAAAGACGCCGCGACCGCAGCCGCGGGCCAGCCCCTCGTGCCGATCGCCGCCAAGCTCCGGCTCTACGGGGATAAATTCGACGACTATCTTTCGCCCACCGCCTTGGCGGCCGCCGAGCAGGACGTGGTGGCCCAACTCTACCAGGCCGCAAAGGACACCTGCGAAGCCTACGCCGAGGGCGAGCCGCCCACCACCGATCCCCAGGCCCACGTCATCTGCGACTACGGCAAGGGGGTGTTCGCCGATGCCGTGGAGGGGTGAGGCAGGCTTAAGAGGTCATTGAGCCCGGCTTAAACCCGGCTCAATCCCACCCCTTGACGCTCCCGCCAAATGAGCCCGGAATACCCCAAAAGTCCCAAACCCGTGCTCAAAAGTCCCAAAGTGGTCGGCGCCTTACAGAGCCGCCGGGCTAAATCCCCCTCTATTTCCGGGCTTATCCGGGCTTATCCGGGATAATCCGGGGTTATCTGGGGTTGGCTGGAGTTATCTGGGGATATATGCGCGCCCTCGAAGGCTACAGCGGCATCACGGAGGATCCATGCGGACGAGGCGACAGGGGGGGACACGTCGCCGTGGCTGCTTCGCTGCGCTGAGGGTCTCAGAATGCCGGAGGTGGGGGTGAACATGTCGCTCTATTTTGAAACAACTCGTAACGGAAATGCCCGCCTCGGCCATCAGCCAAGTACCAGCCCCACCCTCGTTTCCATACGGCCCGGCGGGCGTCCACCGGGGAGCTTGCGACTCTGCCCATGTTCCGTCACTTTTCTTTACCCATCCAATAGCGGGTTTCCCTCACTCGCTTGTCACCATGCGTAGCCGTGAAACCCAGTTTCTCCTCAATTTCCAGCTATGCCGGCCCGGTGCCCGATGGCACTTGCGCCTGTCCGCCCATGGCTGACGAGTCTCCGCCCCCTGCGGAACCCACTCCGCCCCGCGATTTTGCGTCACTTTACAAAGCGACGATCGCGCCGCTGCGCCGCTACCTCACCCGCCTCCTCGGCAATACCAGCGAGGCGCAGGATATCGCGCACGACGCCTATCTCCGCGTGTATCCGAACCCGGATAAACCCGCGCCGCATCACGACCAGCCCGAGGCCGTTCTCTATACCACGGCCCGCCGGCTCGCGATCAATCGCCTCAAGCGCCGCAGCATCTCCCCGATCACCTCCGACGCCACCGGCCTCGAAACCGCGGCCTCCGCGAATCCCG
Source organism: Verrucomicrobiota bacterium (assembly GCA_040386765.1). Classification (GTDB taxonomy): domain Bacteria; phylum Verrucomicrobiota; class Verrucomicrobiia; order Opitutales; family Opitutaceae; genus ER46. The sequence goes on from JAZKEV010000075.1 coordinate 17,495, forward strand.
GCGTGGCCCAGCAAGTAATGGCCCGGCAGGAGCTTCGCCTCCTCGAGGCCGCCATCGCGGAGCTCCCCGAGGGGTGCCGCACCGTCCTCCTCCTCCGCAAGGTCGAGCTTCTTTCCCATCGCGAGATCGCCGACCGTCTCGGCATCGCGATCAGCACCGTCGAAAAACAACACGTGCGCGCCCTCCGCCTGCTCCGCGCCGCACTGCCCGCCGAAACCGCCCGCAACCGCACTCAAGCCGCCGCACCCGACTCCTCCGCGGCAAAGGCTAGCTCATGAACTCGTCACCTTCCCGCCACGACCCAGCCGTCGATGAGCAGGCCGCCTATTGGGCCGCCCGCCTCGATGGTGGCGATGTGCTCGAATCCAGCGAGCGCACCGCCCTCGATGCCTGGCTGGCCCAGTCGCCCGCCCATCGCGCCGCCCTCTCCGATTATTGCCAGTTCTCCGCCGACCTCGAGGAGCAGCTGCCCGCGCTCGTCGAGACCGGCGCCGTGCAGATGCCGGCCGCGCCGCGCCCGGCCCGCCGCTGGTTCTCGCTCCCGGTCTTCTCGGGCCTCGCGCTCGCGGCCGCCGCGGCGGTCGCCGTGGTCGTCTATGTGCAGCGCCCCGCCGGATCGGCCATCGAGAATATCACGTCCATCGCCCAGCGCTCGACGCACACCCTCTCGGACGGCACCCGCGTGGAGCTCAATGCCCACACGCGCATCGTTTTCGAAAACAAGGGCAACGAGCGCCTCGTGCGTCTCCTCAACGGTGGCGAAGCGCTCTTTGCCGTCGCGAAGGATCGCTCGCGGCCCTTCATCGTCGAGACCCAGCCAAATGGCAGGGTGCGCGTGACCGGCACGACCTTCAATGTCCGCAACGACCCCGCCTCGACCACGACCTCGCTCGAAGTCACGGTCGTCGAGGGCTCCGTGCTGGTGAATCCGACCGATGCCGACAAGCCGTACTCCCTCGGCGCCGGAGACCAGCTCTCCGCCGGCCCCGGTGGCGTGGTGAAGGTGCAGCCGCTCGCGGCCAGCGCTCTCGCCGAGGCGCTCGCCTGGCGCGAGGGCAATGTCGTCTTCAACGATGTGCCGCTGCGCGATGCCGCCGCCCGCTTCGCCCGTTATCACGGCCGCCAGATCGTCGTCGATCCCGCCGTGGCCACGCGGGGAGTCGGTGGGGTCCATGCACTCGACGACTTGAATGCCTTCCTCGACGCCCTCGAGGTCATGCTACCGGTGAAGGCCACGCGCGACGACCTGAACGGCGCCGTGTCAATCGCCCCGCGCGCCGGCAGCTAACTTTAGCCATGCTTCAATCCTGGCAGAACGAGGCGGGCCGCTGGGTCCGTCGCTCCGGAGTCTTCGCCGCATGGTGCGTGGGTGCCGTCCTCTGCGGCGGCCCGGCCGGCGCGGCGGAGGCTCCCACGGCCTCCACCTCCCGCGAGACGAGCAGCCCCAAGGCCGGCGCTGTGGAGTTCGACCTCCCGGCGCAGTCCGCGGCCAGCGCGCTGCTCGCCTTCTCCAAGCAGACAAAGATCCAGGTGCTGTTCTCCTTCGACGATCTCCGCACCGTGCAGTCGAAGGCGGTCACCGGCCGCTTCGAGCCGCTCGAGGCGTTGACGAAGCTCCTGCAGGGCACCGGCTTCAAGGCCCGCGCCAACGGCCCCACCCGCTTTGTGGTCGCCAAGGCCGACAAGCCGCTCGGCTCGCTCCGGGGCCAGTTCCTCTCGCCCGATGGCACCGCGCTCGCCGGTATCAAGGTCTCGATTCCCTTCACCCGCTTCAGCGCGATCACCGACGACGACGGCACCTTCCACTTCGACGCCCTGCCGCCCGACAACTACCGCGTCGTCGCCAATCTCGACGGCTACGAATCCTACCACGCCCGCAGCGTGCAGGTCGCGGCCGATAACGAGGTCGATCTCCCTCCGCACACCTTCCAGCCCATGGGCAATCCGGCGCGGCTCGCGCCGTTTTTTGTGAAGGAGAGCGGCACGCGCCGCGATCCCTTCGACCGGAGCGAGTCGCTCTTCGCGCCGCGGGTGGCCGGCGGCAATCTCGACCTCGCTCGCACCGAGAACGACGCCCTGCCCTTCAATATCTTCAACCGCGACCAGATCGCGCGCAGCGGCGTCGTGAGCCTCAATGAGTTTCTTCAGCGCGAGCTGCTCGATGCCGATGGCGGCATGCAGCCCCCCGAGCAGAATGGGTTGGAGCAAACGTTCACCGCCGGCAGCACCAACCTGAATCTCCGCGGCTTTGGCGCCGATCAGACCATCGTCCTCGTCAACGGCCGCCGCCTCCCCGAGGCGCTCATCAGCGGCTCGCAGAGCCAGACGCCCGACGTGAATTTCATCCCGCTTAGCCTCGTGCAGCAGGTCGAGGTGCTCCCCATCTCGGCGGCCTCCCTCTACAGCGGCAATGCGGTTGGCGGCGTGATCAATATCGTGCTCCGTCCTGGCGTCGATTCCGAGGCCACCGAAGTCGCGCTCACGTATACCAACACGATGTCGGGTTACGATGCGCCGCAGTCCTCCGCCTCGATCCTCCACAGTCGCGCCCTGCTCGGCGGCTCCCTCCGCGTGCGGTTCAATGCCAGCATCACGCGCACCACTCCGCCGACCGAGGGCGAGCTCGGTTTTCGCCAACGGCACTCCACGCGCGCGATCGCGAACAATCTCTCCCTCTACCGCGCGACGCCCAACGTCCGCGGCTTTCAAGCCCGCGCGGCCGAGGATGGTGGCGCTCCACCGCCTCAGCTGCCTCTTTTCGGACCGGGCACGTCTACCGTGACCTCTGTTCCGCCCGGTGCCGATGGCACGGGCGGATTAGCTGTTTTTAGGGGGCGCGAGGGCCAGCGCAATTACGGGTTCTTCAACAGCCCCGGCGGCTTCGCCACTTCGCCCGAAAGCATCGATTTTCCGTACGGTCGCACGCAGCGGCGCTCCGCCTATTTCGCCTCCATCGTCTTCGATGCCACGCCGTGGCTCCAGCTCGGCTTCGACGGCACCTTTACCCACTCGGTCATGCACCGCGGGTACGATGTCATGGGCAGCGATCTGCGGCTGCGCGAGGGCTCGCCCTACAATCCCTTCGGCCAGGAGGCCATCGTCTCGCTCAACGAGATGGCGCCCGATCTCGGCGAAAACTACAGCGAGGCACGGCTCGAGTTCGGCTCCGGCGTGCTCAGCGCCCTCTTCTTCCTCCCGAAAAACTGGCGCGTGCTCGTCGACGGGCAGTACGGCCGCAACATCGCAAAGTACCGCGGGCTCGTCGGCGCCGATTTCAACCGCTGGCAGGAGCTGGTCGATCGCGGCGTCTACAATCCCCTCCGCGACACGCAGGTCTTCGGGCCCCCGCAGGAGTTTTACGACCGCGTGCTCGTCTATCGCGGCGGCGTGGGCCGCTTCGTCACCTTGGGCGACTACTCCACGCTGGATGGCGCCATCCGCGCGACCAATCACGACCTCACTCTGCCCACCGGTCGGGCCGTGCTGAATATCGGCGCCGACTACCGCCAGAATACGCTCGGCAGGTACAAGGACGAGCGCGTCTTTGCCGACGGCACCCTCGCCACCGATCCCATCAACTACATCGGGCGCACGCTGGAGCGTTACAGTATCTTCGGCGAGGTGCAGGCCTCACTTATCCCAAAGAAGTGGCTGCCGCGCTATATCCATAGCTTGGATACGGACATCGCGGTCCGCTACATTGCCTCCAACCAGGAGGACGAGACGGCCGTCGCGCCCACGTTTGCGCTGAAGGCGCAGCTCCCCGCCGGTTTCACGCTGCGCGGCAGCTTCAGCACCTCGAGCCGGTTTCCCACGCCCCAGATGAGCCGCACCACGCTCCCCTCGGGCGGCAGTTCCGTCCCCATCGTCAGTCCCGACCTCAAGGAGGTCTACGATCCGCTCCAGGCTGGGACCTACCACGTGCAGGAGGAATCGATCGTGAACCCCGTCCTCATCGCCGAAGAGACGCTCACGCAGACCGCCGGTGTCGTCTACCGCACGGGAAAGAAGCACCGCCTGCGAGCCAGTCTCGACTTCGTGGATACGCGAAAAGTCGGTGAGGTCGTCGACCTCGATGCGCAGGATATCCTCAATCTCGAGCATCTCTTCCCCGAGCGCGTGAACCGCGAGCCCATCGTGCCGGGCGATCCCCTCAGCGGTCAGGTCCTCAGCGTCGTCACCGGCGCGATCAATGCCGAGTGGCGCCGCTCCCACCACTGGAGCACCTCGGTCGACTACGCGTGGACGGAGTTTGCCGGCGGCACACTGGAGTTCTACGGCCGGCTCCTCTATTTTTCGAAGTACCAGCGGCTGCTCATCCCCGGCGCCAACACCGTCGACGAGATCAATGCCCCCGAGGGCGGCAGCAACGGCATCCTCAAATATCGCGCGAAGTTCGGCGCCGGCTGGTCCAACCGCTTTCACGGTTTCGGCATCGATGGCCACTATTACCACTCCCGCATCCTCCCCTTCAAGGAGCACGCCAGCCAGGGCAGCGATCATGTCGCGCCGTACTGGCAGTTCGACGCCTTCGTGCAGAGCGAGCTCGGCCGCTGGATCAAGTGGATGCCCGACGGCCTCCGCGTGCAGGTGCGCGTGAACAATCTCTTCGCCGAGCCCTTCCCCCGCTACACCAATGCCGGCTCCGGCACCGGCGTGCAGGCCTACGGCGACTGGCGCGGGCGCGTTTTTTCCCTCTCCGTCACGTCGACGTTCTGAGGATGAGCCGCACGGACGTTTCGAGCGCCCGCGGAGCGGGTATGTATTTTTTGACCGCGGATATCGCGGATAAAGGCGGTGTAGCGCGAAGCTATCCGCGTCATCGGCGTTATCCGCGGTCACTCCGACGCTCAGAGCATTTAGGTCAGCACACTCGGGTCATCTGCCCCCTTACCGCACTCCGTGTAGCGCCTCCCGTTCGCAACTCTCCGAAACCACCTCACCCCCGTGCACGTCGCTATACCTATATGGCCTGTTCAAATCGTGCGATTTCTCGATCTCTCACTAGCGGGTTTTCCCTGCTCGTTTGTCATCTTGGGCAAACGCAGTGAACCCCATCGACAACACTATGTCACTCGACAATGAGGATCTGCGCGAGGCGCTCAAACGCTGCTCGCCCGCCACCTATTACGCCGCCTGCAAGTTCCGCCAGTCGGGCGACACCACCCAGATTCCCGCGATCGTCCTCGGCGTCATCGAGCGCTACGTCGAACGTGAGCTGCGCGCCAAGCTGCAGACCAACCCCGAGCCGCTTCGCCTCCGCGAAGACCTCGCCCTCGACTCCCTCACCATGATGGAGGTCGTCATGCTCGCCGAGGAAGTCCTCAAGGTCTCCATCAGCAACGAGGAACTGACCGCCCTCCGCACCATCGGCGACGTGCAGCACTTCATGGCCACCAAGACGCAGGAGCCTCCCGAAGCCACCGTCCACAGCATGACGCCCATCCCCGCCGACCGGCTGGCAAGTTGAAAGCCTCACGCACGCCCAACTCGCTTCTGCACTCGCATCTTTTGGGTTTTTTCGCACGCGACATGCGACGCCAGTGGGGAATTTCACCCAAGTTAACCCATGTGACGAACAAGTGAAACAAGACTTAAACCTCTTACAAACAATCTGTTAAAACAACTTTTAGCACTTGGCATAATCACTGCAATAGAGACGCCAATCATGCAAAGCCCCTCTTACGAAAGTCTGACCACCACCATCCTTTTCAGCCGGGAGCGCCGGCGTCGGCGTATGCTTCAGTTCCTCGAAGCCTTCGAGCGCCGCTCGTGGCCCTGCGCGCCCGAGCAATCGTTCATGGTGCCGTGGTCGAAGAACGATCTCCGTCCCTCCGAGCTCACCTCCACCTCCGTGGCCACCGCGGGGCGCTGAGCTGCCTTTTGTGTAGGTTGTGTTGAATCGGCTTTGCGCCGCGACCCGGGTGGCCTCGTGCCTCCCCTCGCGGCGCAAAGCTGTTTATTTAAAGAAGCAGCCTTATCTGTAGCGGCGGTCTGTGACCGCCGACGAACGGGATAACGCCCGCGCACGCGGATAACGCCCACGCCCGCCATCGGCGGTCATAGACCGCCGCTACAGTAAGACTCAGAACCTTTGGTCGCGGACAAGCGCCCGACGCTCTCAGTCATCGTACCCGCCGACGCTTAACGAGCGGCCATTGTCCTTCGCTCCGAGCTTCAAGATAAACGGCGCCGCCGTTTTCGCCCACTGCTCGGCCTTTGGATAGCTGGCCGCCCCGTCCGCCCAGCAGGAGCGCAGCATGTCGGTATCGATCACGCCCGGATTCAGCGGCACCGCCGCCATCCCGCTCGGTAGTTCCTCCGCCATCGCCTTGGTAAGGCCCTCGATCGCCCACTTCGACATGCAGTAGGGCCCGACCTCCGGCGACACGCTGCGGCCCCAGCCGGAGCTGAAATTCACGATCACGCCCTTCTTGCGCGCGACCATCGCCGGCACGAAGTGGCGGATCACATTCTGCGTGCCGCGGATGTTGGCATCGACGAGCTTCGTGAACTCGCGGTCGTCGAACTCCCACGTCTTCGCGAGCCGATTCATGATCGCGGCATTGTTGATCAGCAGGTCGGGCGCGGTGTCGTTCTCGAGCACCTTCGCGGCCCAGAGCGCCACCTTGTTGTCCAGCGCCACATCGCACACGGTAAAATCGTGCGGCGCCTGATGCGTCATCCGCAGATCGAAGACCGCGTCGCCGCTCCGCCCGCAGCCGATCACCGTATGTCCTGCGCGAATGAACTCCTCGATCAACGCCCGCCCCAACCCGCGTGTGACACCCGTGATGACGATCTTCATGGCCCTCACGCTCGCCGCCCGGACCCGCGCGTCAAGCGGACAGGAACCACATCACCCCTTGGGGGTGTCTAAAAAGGTTTGTCATTCTGAG
>JAZKEV010000076.1:0-3073 GCA_040386765.1 Verrucomicrobiota bacterium
CCGACCATCAACGCATACATGGCACCCGCACAGCCGGTGATGGCCGCGCTGAGCCCGGTGAGCTTTGGCGCGCCGCAGCTCCCGGTGTTTTCGGTGGCGACGGCCGGACTGGTGTCGCGGCCCTCAGCTGAGCATCTCTGGTTCGCGACCAGCTCGCGGACGGATTTTCCGGCGGCGGTGCGCGCCCTCGAAGCGACGGGGCCTTCTATCTATGTCGACCTTGGGCCGGGCGGCGGGCTGAGCACGACGATCAAGTACACGCTGCCGCCTGGGGCGGCTTCCGAGTTGATTCCGCTCGTGACGATGTTTGGTCACGAAACGCGGAATCTCGAACGCCTGGCGACGAGGATGAACACGCGGTGAAGCGACCGCTGGCGAGCATCACGGGAGCGGGGGGCGGGATAGCGGCGCGGCTGTGTCAGATGCTGGCCGCGACGCATGCGGTACGCGGGCTTTTTCGCGCCGAGTCGGAGAAGAGCCGGGCGCTGGCGGCGGCGGGCGGCGAGGTGGTGATCGGAGATCTTGCGAATGAGACGGCTTTGGCGGCGCTGGTGCGCGGAGCGGATGTGGTCTTCCATTGCGCGGCGAAGATCATGGGGTTTTCGCCGGCGGAGTTCGAAGCGGTCAATGTGGCGGGCACGCGCGCGCTGCTGCGGGCGGCGAAGGCGGCGGGGTGCCGGCGGGTTGTCCACGTGAGCTCGATCGCGGTGTAGGGCAGCCGACCGCCGCTTCGGCACGCGAACGGGGCGAATGAGGCGGGCGAGGTCTCACATTTTTTTGCCGAGGAGATCTTGATCGAGGAGGGGCCGGAGCTCGACGCGTACAGCCGGACGAAGGCTGAGGCGGAGCGGGTGGTGAAAGAGGAACTCGAGGGGGCGCGGACAACCTGGACGATCGTGCGGCCGACGTGTGTTTTCGGTCCGGGCATCGCGTCGTGGACGACAACGCCGCTGCAGATGATCAAGAAGGGGCGGCCATTGATCTTCGGGCTCGATGGCGGGAACGGGCGGCTGAATGTGGTCCACGTCGACGATGTGGTGCGCGGGATGATCGCGGCGGCGGCCGCGGAGGGCGCGGCGGGCGAGGTGTTCAACCTCGGAGGCGAGGAAATGACCTTTCGCGAATTTTACGAAGCGCTCGGCGCGATAGTGAACAAGGCGCCCGTGTACGGGGCGAGCAAAACGACGCGGGGCTTTGGCGAACTGACGCGCAAGCTCGGGCGCGTACTGAGGCCGGCGGCGGAGTTGAGCCGGGGCATCGGGATGGCGCTGCGGATGTCGGCGAACGAGGCGGCGTACCCGGGCGCGAAAGCCAAGGAATGCTTTGGCTATGAACCACAGACGGGCTTCGGCGAAGGGTTGATGGCGCTCGAGACGGGCACCGGAGGCGGTGAGCGCGTGATGTGGAGTAACGACCGGCATTTCGCGATCCGGCCGTGGGCGGGCGTGGAACCGGGCAGCGCCGAGGAATTGAGCCGCGCGCTGCGAAGGGGCGAGGAGCGGCGGATAAAGGCGATCGGCAGCCTGCACGCGTTTGCCCCGCTGCCGGACACGGAGGGGCTCGTGGTGAGCCTGCGCAGGATGAAGCGGGTGCTGGCGGTCGAGGGGACGCTGGTCACGGCGGAGGGTGGAATCACCATCGGCGAATTGAACCATGAGCTGGCGCGGCACGGCCTGGCCCTGCCGACGCATGGCTCCTTTGTGGCGCAGACCTTGGCGGGAGCGATCGCGACGGGCACCCATGGTGGCGCGCTGGCGCTCGGCACGCTGGCCGACTGCGTTGAGGCGCTCGAGATCGTGCGCGCGGATGGCGAGCGGGTGGTGGTACGGAAACAGGAGGCGGATTTCGACGGAGCCGTGGTGTCGCTGGGTCTGCTGGGCGTGACGGCGAGCGTGAGTGTGCGCTGCGTGCCGGAATTTTATCTGCGGGCGGAGACAGAGGTAATGCCGTTCGAGGCGTTTCTCGCGCAGTTCGATGCGCTGCAGCGAGAGAATGAATTTACCGACGCGCGCTGGTTTCCGCAGGTCGGAGTGGTGGAAGTGCTGCGGATGAACCGGGTCGCGCCGCCGGCGTGGGCGCCGGTGGTGACGCCGGTGAAACCAGCCTCGCCCGCGCACCGGCGGATGGTGTCGAGCGTATTCAAAAATCTGCTACGTGGAATCGGGGCGACGGGCAGCGCGAAGCTCAACGCGTCGTTTGTCCGCAAGACGATCGGGACGACGTACAAGGCGAGAGTGGGGCGGTGCGACGAGTTGCTGGCTTTCACGGACCTGTCGCAAGGGGAGCCTTTCCCGATCGATGACCTGGAGTACGCGGTGCCGTATGGAAGGACGGCCGAGGCGCTAAGGGCGCTGGAGGCGCATTTCCGTGGCGGCGGGCGGATGCCGGTGTTCTTTCCGGTTCATCTGCGGTGCAGTGCGGCGGGTGGGCAGTGGCTGTGCGCCAACCACGGGCAGCCGGTGTGCTGGCTGGAATTCTGGCAGTATCCGGCGGCGCCGCAGTTCTATACCGAGATCGCGGAGGTGCTGGCGCGATTCGCGCCGCGGTATCATCTCGGGAAGATCCTGCCGCGCAGCGGGCGGGGAGGGGAGCGGGAGTTGGCGCCGCTGAACCTGCCGCGCTTGGCGGAGTTCAGGGCGTTGCGCGAGCGGTGGGACCCGACGGGGGCGCTGCTGAATTCGTATGTGGGTCCTCTGCTGGGGATCGAGGAGCGGGAGTTTAAGAATTAAGACGTAGCCACAGAGCGCACAGATTGCACGGATGCCTCGGAAGATAAACCCGCGGAATCGGTAGTACCCATGGCAAGTGCTCGACCGATACCAACTACGAGCGAAAAGAGGCGATAGATCCGAACGCAGAGACGGGAAAAGGGAAAGGGCATGCCGTGTTGGTTTCGGAGGGAGGAACGCTAATCTGCGCTAATTTTCAGAAGCGATGGCGGCAGATGGGGCCGTGCGGGCTTCGCCTGATCGGCGAAGCGCGGACGATTTTCTCAACAAGCACTTTTTTGGCGTCGTGGGTATAAAGTCTCATTTCACGTAGTAAATGGTATAGGCTGAGGTTGCCCCGATTT
>JAZKEV010000076.1:3083-5740 GCA_040386765.1 Verrucomicrobiota bacterium
AATGAGGACCCAAATCGGCTGGCGTTAAGCGCGGAACGTCTATCCTTAAGATACACGATGAGGGTATTGAATCGCGGCATGATCGTAACGAATTTCATGCGGCTCACGGTTCTGCTCATTCTCCCTGCGGTTAGCTGGGGCGCTGATTCTGCGCGCAAGGCCGGCGAGATCATCCTCGAGCCGGCTTCGTTGGTTTCGCCGGAAGGGATGGTCGATTTCGAGCTCGGAACGCTTTATGTCCCGGAGAACCGGTCCGATCCTGGGAGCCGACTGATCGGCGTCGACTTTGCCAGGTTCAAGGGGCGGGAGGGGGCCGGCGCTCCGCCGACGTTTCACTTGCCCGGCGGCCCGGGCCAATCGTATCTGACGGGCCGGATGCCCGGTAGGAACCGTGGGCGAATTGGCCGGGCCGATTTTTTCACGCGCGCGGGGGACGCAAGTATTCGTCGATCAGCGGGGTTCTAGCCCGCGGGGGGAAATCCTGCAATTCCGCCACCAGACTCCCGGCTTTCCAGCGGGCGAGCCGGGGAGCCTGGCCCGCTCGACGGCGGCCTTCGTGGAAACAACCAAGGCCGCGGTCGCCGATAGCCAGGCCAAGGGGGTCGATCTGCGAGGTTACACGGTCCTGGAATGTGCCGACGACGTGAACGATCTGCGGAAGGCCCTCGGCTACCCGCAGATCACGCTGGTCGGCGTAAGTTTTGGGTCGCAATGGAGCTTTGCGATCATGCGCCGCCATCCCGAGATCGTCGCCAGGGCGGTCCTTGCGGGAGTCGAGCCGCTCGATTGCGGATACGACATGCCCTCGCATGTCTTTGCCGCCTTGCAGCGGATCAGTTGGCAGGCCGATCAGGATCCGAAACTTGCGCCTTACCTTCCCGCCGGCGGATTGATGGCCGCCGCCCGCGCGGTACTCGAGCGGCTGAAAAAAACTCCCGTGCAAGTTCCGGTGAAGTCTGCCCCCAGCGGCGAAACGGTCACGGTGACCCTCGGTCCAGAGGATTTTCAGGTAAGTCTGCTCGGCTTGGGCAGCACGGCCGCCGGTCCGGCGTTTCTCTTGTCGCAGTACCACGAGCATTACGATGCTTGGGCGCGAACGGTGCTCGCTTCCCGCCGCAGCCTCGGGATGGAGATGCCGCTCATTGCCCCCTTGATCGATACGAGCCTGGGAGTGACGCCGCGGCGCAGGCACTTGCTGCGGACCGATCCGGCGTCGGACTACTTGGGGCACTGGAATTTCGACGACCATCTGGCGACGGCCGATATCTGGCCCACCGCCGACGTGGGGGACGAATTCCGCACCGAGATCGTTTGCCGCATCCCGGTGCTCTTCATCCAAGGCGATTGGGACATCAACACGCCCATCGAAAACCTGCTCACCGTGACGCCGTATTTCCCCAATAGCCGCGTGCTCGTCGCCGTCCACGGACGGCACTCGGCGCTCGACCAGGTGCTGCCGCTCGTACCGGCCGTGATGGAGTTCGTCCAAACCGGCAACACGTCCAACCTGCCGGCCAAGGTGGTGCTCCCCGTGCCGCAGTTCGACGTGCCGAATTTCCCACCGCCGGCGGATAAGCCCGCGACGGAAGGGAAGTAATCCCGCCCGCGCGGATTTCCCAACGATCACGGAGGTGCAGAAGGGGTCGAATCTTAATGTTTGCGGTGCTGAGTAGAGCTCGCGCTCGGCAATTCACTTCACATCGCGCCGAAGTCTTTCCACGTTTCGCCCATGGCGGACTCGGTTGATTAGGGTGTGTCTTCAAACCTCATAGGATCGGCGAGCCCTGTGGGTGAGCGGTTAGGAGCGCCGGGCCGGCGTTGTCCTCGGTGGCATGGGCCTCTGGCCCACCTCCACCTCGGCCGCCTTGGCCCACCGCACCTTCCCGCTCACGCCGACCCCATGGGGTTTGAAGACACACCCTAGTAATTTTATTGGAATGGACGGTATGGACGGAATGGACGGGTTTCCGAGGCGGGGTGGATGTGGGATACTGGGCCCATTATGACTACCGAACGAAAGGTGCGCGGGGATGCGAAGTTGGAATGGTTGAAGGCGGAGCAGAAGAAGCGGTTGCTCGTCTGGCTCGAGGAGGAGAACCAGACTTATGCGGACGTGGTCGGGCTCGTGAAGGACGAGTTTGGGCTGAGCGTGGGGAAGAGCGCGGTGGGGTGCTTCTGACGGCGGCATGTCTTGCCCCGACGGTATCGGGAGGAGGCCGAGGGGGTGGAGGCGATCGGGGAAGTGGAGCTGACGGAGGGGAGGTTTGCGGACGCGACGGTGAAGCTGGCGCGGATGCATGCGTTGGCGGCGCTCAGCCAGCCCGAGCCGGAGGTGCGAAAGGCGGAGAGGCTCCTGGCAATCGTCTGGAAGGCGGAGCGGATGGCGCTTGAGCGGGAGAAGCTGGCGCTGGCCCAGCAGCGTGTGGCGATCCGGGAGCAGGCGGCCGCGGCGCGGGCGGAGAAAAAGCGGGAGACGAAGGGCGGGGCGCGGAGTGCGGAGGGCGGAGAGGGGAAAGGAGGCGGGGCGAAGCCGTGGATGACCGAGGAGCAACTGCGGGAATACCTGAAGATAGACTTCTCGCAGTGGGATCCGCCGGCGGCGAATCCTCCTCTATTTCCGGGATCAGTTGGGGTTGGCTGCGATAAACCTAACGCTG
>JAZKEV010000077.1:0-5995 GCA_040386765.1 Verrucomicrobiota bacterium
CCATTCAGGATGCGCTCACGCACGCCGCCAACTGGATCGAAAGCATCCTCGGCCCCACCGAGAGCGTCCTGTGCGATTGCGCGCATCTCGCCCTGCCCGATGTCGAGGTTGAGGATACTGTCCACATCAGCGCGCGTCACGCGAGAGCACACAGCAGCTACGCGCTAAATCAATTCCAGGCGCCCGACGAGACCACGCTCCAGCTCAACGCCATGACCGGCAGCATCAAGATCGAGCTGCACCGGCAGCGCTGGGGCACCTTCAACGTTGAGTCGAAAGATTGGGACTGGCGGGAGCCATCCCCGGTGGTGCGCGACGGGTATTTCATCACGCAAGCCAACGCGTTTCTGGACCAGGTAGAGGGCCTCTCGCCTCCGCTGTGCTCGCTCGAGGCCGGCATCCAGACCCTTCGCTTCAACCTCGCGGCGCTCGCCTCGGCCGAGAGCGGCAGCCGCGTTTCCTGCGCCACCCTTTCATGACCGCCACCCCTCTCGCCTCTCAAACGCCCGCCACCACAGCGCCACTCCGGCTCGCGATGCTCGGGATGATCGATGGCAACGGCCACCCGTGGTCGTGGTCCTCCATCGTCAATGGCTACGACCGCGACAAGATGGCCGCCTGCCCCTACCCGGTGATCCCGCAGTATATGAATGCGCGGCCCGCCGGCTCCGTCGGCATCCCTGGCGCGCGCGTCACTCATCTCTGGACCGACAAGGCCGTCGAGGCGCCGCAGGTCGCCGCCGCGGCACTCATCCCAAATATCGTCGCGCGGCCGGAAGACGTGATCGGCCAGGTCGACGCGGTGTTTATCGCCACCGACGATGGCTTCGACCACGTAGAGCGCGTGCGGCCCTTTGTCGACGCCGGCCTGCCCGTCTTCGTCGACAAACCCCTCGCGCTCACCGTCGCGGATCTTAGCACCTTCATCCGCTGGCAGAAGCAGGGCGCGCGCATCCTCTCCTCCAGCGGCCTCCGCTACGCGCCGGAGCTCGATCCCCTGCTCGCCAATCCCACCTCGCTCGGCGCGCTGCGCTGGATCTCCGCGGTAAGTTGCAAGACGTGGGAGCGCTACGGCATCCATCTCCTCGAACCCGTGTTTTGCCTGCTCGGTAGCGGCTTCGTCTCCGTCCGCCTCGAATCGACCGCCGCCTGCGAGATCGCGCATATCATCCATGCCAGCGGCGTGGAGGTCACCCTCCCGGTCATCAAGGATGGTGGCGCGACCTTCGGCACCATGCACCTCTGCGGCACTGCGGGTCAGCAGCACTTCAAGTTCAGCGATACCTACACCGGCTTTCGCCGCCAGCTCGTGAGCTTTATCGACTACGTGCGCTCCGGGGTGGATCCCTACCCTTTTGCCGAGACAGTCGAATTGATGTCTGTCCTGATCGCCGGCATCGTCAGCAAGCAGGAAGGAGGTCGTCGCGTCTCGACGGCTGAAATCCAATCGCAACTCTCATCATGACCCCTCGTTCAAGTCGCGTCTTGCGGCGCCTTCGCGCTGGCGAGATGCCCACCGTGCTCAAGCTCAATCTCAGCGATCCGCGCGTGGTCGAGATTGCCGGCCTCTCCGGCGTCGACTCCGTCTGGCTCTGCACCGAGCACGTCCCCAACGACTGGCTCGGCCTGGAGAACCAGATTCGCGCCGCTCGCATCCATAATATGGATACGCTCGTCCGCGTCGGCCGCGGCAGCTACAGCGACTACATCCGCCCCCTCGAGGCCGATGCCACCGGCATCATCGTGCCCCACGTCGCCAATGCCGACGAGGCCCGGCAGATCGTCGAGTGGGTGCGGTTTCACCCCATCGGCAAGCGTGCACTCGATGGCGGCAATATCGACGGCCAGTTCTGCCTCGTGCCCATGGAGGAGTACCTACACCACTCCAATACCGAGCGGATGGTCGTGCTCCAGATCGAGTCGCCCGAGGCGCTCGAGCACGTGGAGGCCATCGCCGCGGTGCCCGGCTTCGATCTTCTCTTGTTCGGCCCCGGCGACTTCAGCCACCGCATCGGCAAGCCCGGCAAGCTCGACGACCCGCAGGTCGTCGCCGCCCGCAAGCGCGTCGCCGCCGCCGCCCGCGCGCACGGCAAGTACGCGATGACCGCTGGCCTGATCGCGCCTTTCCCGACACTCGTCGAGGAGGGTTACCGGCTCTTCGGCATCGGCGCGGATGTCGTCGGCCTTTCCGGCTACGTGAAGCAACGCCTCGAATTGGTGCAGAAAGAAATCAGCGCACTGCCTCCACAGACTCCTGGCTCCGCTCGTTCGCCCTATGCCTGATCTGCACGCCTTCTCCCACGAGGGCTAGTGCCCGCTACGGTGGGAAGGCCTGCTCGTAAACGGCGGCTACGCCGCCAAGTAGGCGCAGCACATCCTGCGTCATAGCAACGCAGGAGCGCTCGCATCTCGCGAGTGGGTTGTGGTGACTACGTGTGTTTCGGGGCACGTGAAGAAATCAACCACCACGATCTCCATCGGCGCGCCGATGCGCAGCGGCAGTGTGTCGCCCAAGCCGCGCGACACGATCAGCGGCACCGAACCGACCATCGAACGGTCCGCCAGCCATTTGTAGCAACTAGCCGCGGGTTGCGGCTGCCCCTGACCATCCCGCCAGAGATTAATCTGCCCGCCGTGCAGATGCCCGGCCAGCAGCATGCCGTCTCGCATGCCTTGTAGTTTTTCGGGCACGATCTCGTGGGGATCGTGCAAGAGTACGACGGTCGGCACGCACCGCGGCTCGGAAAACTCTGGATTGACCGCGCGCGCCAGCGACGTGAAGCGATAGCGACAACCTAACTTCCCCGTGATCCACGCATCGTGCCGGTCAATCGCCCAGGCGCGCGGCAGGCGTTCCAATTCCTCGAGAAACCGGCGTCCCCACCAGCGATCGTGATTTCCCGCCACCCAACACAATGGATACGTCGCTGCCATCTTTCGCATCCAATCGATCGCGAGACGCCGCCCGCTCGGCGTATCAGCATAGTCCCCGGTCAGAGCCAGCACATCGGGCTTCACCGCTTCGATCTGCCGCTCGATGTGCCTGAGCTTTCGTCCGCTGAACCAGAGATGCAGATCGCTGAGGTGCGCGATGCGCAGCCGATGCCTCGCATTCGAGGGACCGACGATCTCGTGACGTATCGAGGGGATCATCGCCATACGTCGGCCAGTCCCATGCAGGCACAGCCCGTCAGCACGACGCCCACCCGCCAGTTCCAAAGCGTAGCAATTTCTTCAGTGGGCTGCTCCGCGCGAAAAAGGATGAGGTGCGCTCCCAGCCACCCCACGAGCCCCGCCACCACGTCCAGCGGGTCGGCGCGGCCATCCGTCCACCTGATCCATTGAATCACCTCCCACAGCGCATTGAGGCACGGGCACAGCCACGCGAGCGGCAGCACGCGACGCATCCCGAGCCGAATCTTCCATCCGCCGAAGAGGCTGGTGCCGATGAAGCACCACAGCGCACTCGGCAGGCAGCCGCGCAGCGCCGGCGCCATGGGCAGCCACTGCTTCAGCTCCTGTTTGAGCGGGAAGTAAGACGTTCCGCATAGGGAGCTTGCCAGGCGATTGCTCAACGTGTGATCCGAGCGATGCGCCAGGTAGAATAGAAACCCGAGCCCGAGTCCCGTGAGCGCGCAGAGCAGACGTGCGCTACTCATTTCTCGAGCGAGCAGGCCTTCATCAACCCAAACAAGCCGCCGCACTCCAAACGCCTCTTCCGGAAACGCTCCACACCCGCGACATCACCGAGCCGGAACCACGAGCGGAAACGCAGCCACCCCGCCAGCGGAACCAACATCCGGTCGAGGTGCCGCCATCCATTGGCCGGCGTTTCATGGTTAAGGACGAAGAGCCGCCCTCCCGGCCGCAGGACGCGATAGGCCTCCGCCAGCATGCGAGCGGGATCTGCCGTCACCGAGAGCACGTGGCAGAGCACGACGTAGTCGAAGGTCGCATCCGGAAAATCCAACCGCTCTCCGTCCATCTGCAGGATCTCCGCACCCGGACAATGGCGCCGGCTGCTAGAAACCATCTTCGCGGAACAATCGATGGCGGTGATCCGGTGATTTCGGTAAAATCGCAGGTGCCGCCCCGGCCCTACACCCACCTCCAACAGCGCTCCCGCCGGCTCGCGGCTTACGTGTTGAACCAACCGGCGGCGTCCCGGCGCACAAAAGAAATCGATCAAGGGATACAGGCCATGGACCCGATCATAAAAGCGTGAGACGCGGCGATTACCGCTGGACACGACCGACTCTGCATCTGGCATTCTGGTGAGAGCGGGGCGCATTTGTCCACCCAGCGTAGGCCCGCTGCATGAACGGACTGTGAAGTGCGCGTGAAATGTCCGCGAAAACGATGCCCTCAGCTACGCACCGCGCGGCCGAGCACGTCAGTCGCGCGCTTCGACTTACCGCAGGCGTTCCAACTGCTCTTCCGACGGAAAATCCGAGACGAAGTACCGTTCGGGAAACATCTTCGTATCAAGCATCGCTTCGCCCATCACGGCCTCGACCCGGCTCCACGGCACATGCGCCAAAACTCGCTCCGGCTCGGCTTTTTCTTCGTCGAAAAACATCACCACGTCGGCCCTCGGCAGCAGCATCCTCACGCCCTTGCTCCACACCGCATGAGACGTGTATTTCCCGTCCTTATCCTGGCCGAGAATAAATTCCGCCACGTAGAGGTCTTTGCCGTTCTCTTTGTAGATGCGCTCGAGGTTCGCCTTTTGCTCATCGTACACCGCTAGCGCCGCGACGCCTCGCGCCCGCTGCACCGCTTGAAACACCGGCGAATCGGGTTCGACCTCATAATCGAAAACATAGCCATCGCGGATAACGAGCGGGGCCGGGTTCTGGGGCTTGGCGACGGTGCGCACGATCTCCTCCGCTTGCTGGAGCATCGCCTTGATCGCTTCGGGTTCGTCCGACCCGGCCACAAGCAGAGTGAGCCGATTGGGCAGGCAGACGACCGGATCGCCCTTCAAGGGCAGGTCATCGAACAGCGACGGGATAAGCACGCGCGAGGAATCGAAATCGTCGTTCCACGTCCCGGCGTACACTCCACCCTCATGCCGGAATTTCGGCATCGTGGCGTCCTTGAGCCGCTCCAGCCCCAGCGCAAACGCCTCGTCAAACGTCACGCCCCAGTCCTTCAAATGAGATTCGTTGACCACCATCACGTGCGTCGGAAAGTCGATCACGAGGGCCTTCGCAAACCACCGCGTCAGCGGCTCGGATACGGCATGAGACTTCGTATCCGTCGGCGCCGGCAGTTGCCAGATCTGGCCGCCTCGTGTCACATTGAGAAAAAACTGCTCGCGGACGACCGCCACGAGTTTGTCCCGCACCTCATCGAAGTTCGTCGGGATGTCGCTGGAGCTGCTGGAAAAGGCGGCGGCGAAGTTGTGCAGCACGCGCTCTCGCAGCTCACCCCTGGCGGCTTGGTAAGCCTGATACGTATTTCCTAAGTTGGCAAAGGTCTCCGGACGCCTGAGCAGAAAATTCTCCGGGTCGTAGACGAAGTCCGCCGGACCACCGGCCTCGGCGATCGCCCGCATAACGCGCCTGGCGAACTGAGCCCGGGACCGGCGGCGAAACCATTCGATCATGGTCGTTGTATCCGTCAAAAATCGCCGGGCAGTCAACGTGGAAGAAATCCCCCTAAACAGCCGATGCTCAATTGGCTGGGTCGCGGTGGCCGCGCCAGCCGGTCCTACGGAAAGCTACTCGCCTGAGCTCCACTTCACGTACAACGTGAAAAAACCTCTGCTCCGGAGCGCCGCCTGCGCCAGGAATCTCATGTTTTCGGCACGATTGTTGAGACTATCGACCGCGGTCGGTGTCAGGGTCGTTCGTGAAGAGGTCGGAGCCCGGTGATGTCAGTCTGCTCGCGTTGCCGCCCGGCGCTGACCTGAGTGCGAGTTCACGGCGCGAAGCCGACTTCACGCGCGGAGACTACCCCCGGCATCCCGTGTCAGCGTAGTTTCCACCCT
>JAZKEV010000078.1:0-1135 GCA_040386765.1 Verrucomicrobiota bacterium
CGAAGTCTTCGCATCCTTATACTCGGTGTCGTCCGCCATCATGTTCTTCACGTAGTCGCCCTTCGACTCCACGCGACCATCCGAGTGCACGAACTGCAGCTGGTCCGACATCAAGTCAGCCAGCGCCGCGCCATTGCCCGCAATCATCGCCGCCAGCCGCGCCTTGTCGGCCTTGAGCACGGCGATCACCGCCGGCTCACCAGCCGGCGCCGCAAACGCCCATGCGCCGCACAACGCGATTCCCACGACCATCGTCCGCACGAATTTCGAGCCAGTCATCCAGTTCATAGAGCCTCCATCCCTCGCCAACCCCCTCCTCGAAAGCAACTCTCAACCGCCCCGTGCCGCGCAGGCTGCTCGCCCGCTGAATGAAGCACACCCCTCCCTCCGGCCCCGCGCTTCGCCGATTAGGCGACGCCTGCCAACATTAGCATCACCTCACGGCTCCGGAAAATTAGCGCAGATGAGCGTTCCTCTCCTTCCGTCTCCCTCTTCCCTCGCCTTGCAGTCGCCTACCCCTTCGCCGCCGCATCGCCATACGCATCGCGCAAAATCTGCATCGTATGCTTCACGCGCACCGGCGAACCCAACCGCTCCAGGTGATTCTTCACCTGCGTGAGGCAGCCGATATTCCCCGTCGCCACCACTTCCGCTCCTGTCGCGACTGCGGCCTGCGCCTTCTGCTTTCCCAGTGAGTCCGCGATCGCGGGCTGATCCAGATTGTAGGTCCCCGCGCTCCCGCAGCAGATATGCCCATTCGCGATCTCCCGCAGTTCCACGCCGGGAATCGCCCGGAGCAAATCCCGCGGCTGCGCCCGCACACCCTGCGCATTGGCGAGGTGACACGCATCGTGATACGCCACCGCCCGCGGCTTCGTCCAGCCGGCCGGTTTCTCGCGCAGCCCCAGCCGCGCCAGAAACACGCTCACATCCACCACGCGTTTCCGAAAGGCCTCCGCCCGCGCCTCGTCCGGAGTCCCGCGCAGAATGAGGTGATACTCGTGCATCGCCGAGCCGCAGCCCGCCGCGTTGGTGAGGATCGCGTCCACCTCCGCGGGAAACGCCTCGAGATTCCGTCGCGCAAATTCCCGCGCCGCCGTCAGGTCGCCCGTGTGCCACGCCAGCCCGCCGCAGC
>JAZKEV010000078.1:1145-6397 GCA_040386765.1 Verrucomicrobiota bacterium
GGATCACGACCTCCACGCCATTGCGCGTCAGCACGTCGATCGTCGCCACGTTGATATCCGGCTCAAGCACCTGTTGCGCACAACCGGCGAGTAACGCGACGCGCGCCCGCCGCTCGCCTTTCGCCGCCGCCACCTTCGGCAGCGTCACCGCCGCCGGCACGTTCTTCGGCGCCAGGGTCAGCATCGGTCGCAACGCCCCCGGCACCAGCGCCTCCATCGCGCGCCCCACTTTCGCCCCCGCCAGCGCCAGCCGGAAGCGTGCGGGATACGGAATCGTCTTCGATGCCAGCCAGCGCCGCCATTTCTCGCCGCTGGTTCGCGGTAATTTTTCCTGCACCACCGCCCGGTACGGGCTGATGAGGTCGCGATACGGCACACCGCTCGGACACGCCGGTTCGCACGCGAGACAGCCGAGGCAGCGGTCGATGTGCACCTGCGCCGACTCCGCCGGCAGCGTGCCCTCGAGCACCTGCTTCATCAGGATGATCCGCCCACGCGGCGTATCCATCTCCTGACCGAGCTCCTGATACGTCGGGCAGGCCGCGAGGCAAAACCCGCAATGGACGCACGCCTGCACCGCATGCGCCATCGGCTCACCCAGCGCCCCGTACTGTTCTGTCTTGATCGCGTGAAGCATTGGAAAATCAGCCGGGCGCCCGAATCCCGCTCATCCGCCGCGCGCCATCGCGAGCCGGGGCTCTGCCTTCGTGTGCATTCGTGTCCATTCGTGGTTACTTTTTCCGGGCACCTTCCCGCTTAATCCTCCAGCCCCGGAAACCGCCCCTGCGGATCGAGCGCCGCTTTTACCGCGCGCTCGATCTCGAAACTGCGCCGCGGCCCCAGCCACAGCGGGCCCTCGCCGCGCAACGTCATGCCCGGCCATTTCAGTTTCGGCAGCGCCTCGCCCGCCGCCACGGAGACGTAGCCCACATTCCCGCCCGCACTGATCCAGCCGCGCACGCCCGCCTGCGCCCGCAACGTCGCGGCAAAGTCCGGCACGTCCAGCGGCGTGAGCGCCACCTTGGCTAGCGTCCCACCGGAGTGCGCCCACCGACACCCCACCACGCTCTGCCAGATGTAGCTGCCCTCGCCCGGCGTCATCGCCTCGCCGCGATACCTCCCGAGGATCTCCGCCACCAGCGGGTCCAGCGCCTCCGCCGGTCCGCCGATCCGCGCATACACCGCCTGCTCTTCCAGCGCCGCATCGAGTGCATCGAGTTCCCATCGCGCGCGCGCCGCCTCCGAAAAAATTCGCGCCTTCGTCTCCGCATCCTTCGCCTCGAGCCGCAGCGTGCGCAACGTCAGCGGCTTTGGAAACACCTTGAACGTGATCTCCGCCAGCGCGCAAAACCGCCCCGCGCTCCCCACGAAAAATTTCGGGATATCGAAGCCCGCTGCATTCTTCACCACGCGTCCGCCAAGCCGCAGCAGCCGCCCCTCTCCATCGACGAAGCGCACACCCAGAATAAAATCCCGCAGCGACCCAAACCGCACCCGGCCCGGCCCGCTCAACCCCGCCGCCACCGTCCCGCCCAGCGTCGCCCCCGCATCCCCCAGCATCGGGTCGAAAGGCAGGTACTGCCCGCGCTCCGCCAGCGCCGCCATGATCTCCTTCACCGGCGTGCCCGCCAGCGCCGTAAAGGTAAACTCGCTCGGCTCGTAATCGATGATCCCGCGCAAGCCCACCGTGGAGATGCGCGTAAACTCCCGGCCCACCTGCGCCAGCCGCGCCTTCGTCCCCGCCCCCACCGCAATCACACGCGGGGTCGCGCGCACGGCCTCCACCAGCTCCTGCACCGACGAAGGACTCTGCACGGTATTCAAAGCAACCATCACATGCCCCTCCGGGTAAATCCCAAACGCCAGACTCCAAACGCCAAAAAAATCCCATCTACAGCACTCCCACTCTCCCTTGATATTTGGAGCTTCTTTAGCGTTTGGAGTCTGGCGTTTAAGATTTTCATTACCTTCATTCCCTCGAAATAACCCCCGCCTTCTCCAGCGGATGCAGCCCGTGCTGCGCGAGCGCGGGCGCGCCCTCCACCGGAAACATTTTCCCCGGATTCGAAATCCCCAACGGATCGAACGCCGCGCGCAACCGCTTCAGGCAGTCGACCTCGTCCGGCGAAAACATGTCCGTCAGGTAGTCGCGCTTCTCCACGCCCACGCCGTGCTCGCCCGTGATCGAGCCGCCCATCTCCACGCACATCCGCAGGATGCGGCCCGCGAGTTCCTCCGCGCGCTGTAGCGCTCCCTGCTCGCGCCCATCGTAGAGGATCAGCGGATGCAGGTTGCCGTCGCCCGCGTGAAACACGTTGGCCACGCGAATATTCATCTCGCGCGACCACCCGCTGATCTTGCGCAGCGCCTCGCCCAGCTTCCGCCGCGGCACCACGCCATCCTGCACGATGAAGTCCGGCGAGAGCCGCCCCACCGCGCTGAAGGCGCTCTTGCGCCCCTTCCAGATCGCGAGCCGCTCCGCCGCATCGCGCGCCGGCCGCACCTCGACGGGTTTGCTCGCCGCCAGAATCTCATCCAGCCGCACCCGATCCACCGCCACCACTTCGCGCGGCCCCTCGAGTTCCACGATCAGCACCGCCGCGCACCCCGGCGGATAATCCGCATGCACCGCGGCCACCGCCGCCTCGAGCGCGAGCGCATCCATGATCTCGATCGCGCCGGGCAGCAGCCCGCTTGCCACTACCGCCGTCACCGCGTCGCCCGCCTCCTCGAGCGTGCGATAGCCCGCCAGCACCGTGTGAAAAACCTCCGCGCGCGGCAGCAGCTGCAGCGTGATTTCCAGCGTCACACCAAACAATCCCTCATTGCCCACAAAAAGCCCCGTCCAATCCGGCCCCACCTGCTCGCGACTCTCGCCGCCAAAGGTCACCACCTCGCCCGTCGCCAGCACCGCCTTCACGCCGAGCACGTGATTCGAGGTCATTCCATATTTCAGGCAATGCGCCCCGCCCGCGTTGAAGGCCACATTGCCGCCGATGGTGCAGATCGACTGGCTCGAGGGATCGGGCGCGTAGTGCAGCCCGTACGGCATCGCCGCCGCCGTCACCGCCAGATTGATCGTCCCCGGTTCCACCACCGCGATCCGCCGCTCGGGATCGACGCGCACGATTTTGTTCAGCCGGTTCAGCGCGATCACGATGCCCTCCGCAAACGGCAACGCTCCTCCCGACAAACTCGTCCCGCTCCCGCGCGCGACATACGGCAGCTTCTCCGCGTTGCAAAACCGCACCACCGTCACGACCTCGTCCTGCGTCTCCGGCACCACCACCGCGATGGGCTTCGACTGAAACGCCGCCAACCCATCGCTCTCGTAAGCCGCGAGCGGCCCCATGCCCTCGAGCACGCGGCCTTTCGGCAGCACAGCTCTCAACCGGCGCAGGATCGCCGTGTGGTCGGGCGGGGTATCCATGTTTCCCTTATCCTGTACCCCACGCCTCCCGCCTTACCAGCGCGATTTGCAGGGCATTGTTCTCTTGCGTCAAACCCGCCTGAAGCGAAGAGCACGCTCCCACCCTCCACTCACCTGGCCTCACTTGCCTCCCGCCGCCTTCCGCAAATTCTCCGCGTGAAACGCCAGAATCTGCGGCCCCACCTTCCCATAAATCTGCAGCGCGTTGTGCCCCACGCCCGGCACCGTGATGAAGACATGCTCCAGTCCGAGCCGTTTCAGGTGCGCGCTCCACTCCACATTACCCTTCATGTTCTCGTCCTGGTCCCCGACGAGGACCATGAGCTTGAATACCGGCCGGTCCTTCCGCGCCGCGTACGCCGTCGCCGCATCGAACACGTTGTTCTTCGGATCTTCGAGCGTGAGTGCGTCGCTTTCGCGCCCCTTGTTTTCGCTGATGATTTTCTCGCGCTGGTTGCCACCGGAAATCGCCACCGCCGAACAGAAGAGCTCCGGATGCTTGAACGCATACCGCCCCACCGCTCGCCCACCCTGCGACATCCCCTCGACCGCGCGCCCCGCCGCCGTGGGGATCGTCCGCCACGTCGCATCCACATGCTTGATGAGTTCGAGAAACGCCTGCTCGCCCTTAGCGTCGCCGTGGTCGTAGTGGCTCAGCCGTCCGCCATTGGGAAAGACGATGATCACGGGCGGCAGCGCTCCCGTCTCCTGCGCGCGCTTCAGCGTGGGAAACATGTTGAGGCTCTTCGTCTCGCCGCCCGGCCGCCCGCCGTGCAGCCAGTAGAGCACCGGGTACCGCCGCCCGCGGTTCGCCGGCTCGTCGTAGCCCGCGGGCAGCGCGATCACAAAACCCACGTCTACCTTGTTGGCCGTGCTGCGAAAGGTCTGATGCTTCAGCGCCACGTCCGCATTCTTCGGCAGCGGATTCACCCAACGAAATCCCTCCAGCGACTCCGCCGCGATGAGCGGCGCTACGAGACCAAGAAAACCGAGGAGAAAGCGAAGCAGGGGCATGTCCCGAAACTGGCCGGAAGCCGTGTCTCGCCAACAGAATAAAAACGCGCTTCATCCTGAGTCGCTTTACCCCACCCCAGCTTATGCAAACCCCATCGCGTCCCCTCGCGCTTACCGCGCCGCGTCTCCGCCTCTCGTCCCTCCTCACGTCGCTCCTCGGTGTCTTTCTCCTGCTCGCCGCGCCCGCGTTTGCCCAGCCTGCCACCGGCACGATCTCCGGGCGTATCTATAATCCCGCTACCCAGGAATACGTGCGCAATGCCGAGGTCGCCATCCCCGGCACCAACCTCGTCGCCTACTCCGCCGACGACGGCACCTACCTCCTCACCGGTGTGCCCGCCGGCGCCACCAGCGTGTCGGTCACCTACACCGGTTACGAAACCGCCTCCGCCCAGCTCACGGTCAGCCCCGGCCTCACCGCCACGCGCGACTTCGAGCTGAAGGGCGCCGTCTACCAGCCGGGCGCCAAGGCCGCGCAGAATCAATCCGTCGTCCAGCTCCAGCAGTTCGTCGTCAACAGCGAGCGCGAGGGCAATGCCAAGGCCATCATGGAGCAGCGCGCCGCGGTGAACGTGAAGAGCGTCGTCGCTTCCGATAATTTCGGCGATATCACCGGCGGCACCGTCGGTGAGTTCATCAAGTATCTCCCGGGCGTCGTCATGGACTACGTCGACTCCGATGCCCGCACCGCCCGCATCAGCGGCCTCGATCCGCGCTACGCCAGCGTGAGCGTCGATGGCATGACGATGGCCAGCGCCCCCTCCGCCAGCTTCGGCGGTGACACCCGCCAGTTCGAGTTCGAGCAGGC
>JAZKEV010000079.1:0-2212 GCA_040386765.1 Verrucomicrobiota bacterium
TTCCCGCGACGCTCATCGTGGCGCCTGATGAAGACTTAAGATTAAGGTTAAGGTTCGATCCGTTCGATCCATCCGATCCTTCCGGTTTCTTAAACTTCATCTTCTCACTTAAACTGACACCGTCGATCGCGGCAGCCACGGCGTCGTTTAGTGGGCCGGTGAAAAAATCGACTCCGAGTATACGGCGGGTGGGCATGGGCCAAGTTTAAGGACGAAGTTTAAGATGAAGGGGCAGTAGTCCGGCACTGGTGCTGCTTTGTGCAACCGTATGAATAACGAGACGTTTGAGAAGCTGGTTGTTTGGCAGCGAAGTCACGCGCTGAGCATCGAGGTCTATCGGTTGCTCGGAGATTGTCGGGATTGGGGATTTAAGGATCAGATCACCCGTTCGACGAACAGTATCGCCGATAATATTGCCGAGGGAGCCGAGCGTCCGGGGCCGGCGGAATACCGGCAGTTTCTGGGCTATGCGAAAGGATCCGCAGGGGAAGCACGATCCCAAGTGCTTCGCGCAATGGCGTTAAGTTACTTGTCGAATGTCGATGGCGGCAGGCTGGTCGATGAGTTGCGTGAGATCTCCCGCATGCTGCACGGGCTATACAATAGTTTAAGATGAAAGTTTAAGATTAAGTTTCGGACCCATCCGAGCCTCCGATCCCTTCAACTTAAACTTCTGACTTTAACTGCTTGAAGGGCGAACGGCGCTAGCGCGCCATGCGCGCTTCAAGCTCGGCCCAGCGTCCGACCAGAGCGGCGGAGGCGCACCAGAGGATCAGGATGGCGGGATTGTGGAATTGGAAATCGACCCAGGCGTGCATCGCGGTGATCACCAGGGCGAGCAGCACGAACATGAGGTGGGGGCGTTGCCAGACCCGGTGGCGGACGAGATGACGCACACCGCAACCGAGCATGGCGGCGATGATCGCCGCGCCGATCAGACCGAGTTCGGCGAGGAGCTGGACGTAGTCGTTATGGGTGTATTCCCAACGGAGCTTGGCGTCCTTGTTCCACGGAACGTCGTAGATCTCGGGATAATGGCGTTGGTAAACGGGGAAGTAGTGGCGGAAGCTGCCGGCGCCCCAGCCGGTGACGAGGTTGTCGCGCGCCATGTCGAGGGTGGCTTCGCGGGCGAAGGTGCGCGTCATGACGGAGCTGTCTTCGCGTCCGTCGCTGATGAGTTTGCTGATGCGGTCAAAGGCCTTGCCGGTGTTCAGGAAATAGGAGCCGAGCCCGATGAAGAGGGCGAAGATGGCGCAGAGCACGACGATGGTCCACGGACTGCGGCCCTCGCCGCGATAGAGAGTGCAACGCACGATGAAGCCGATGAAGGCGATCAACGTGAAAAGCATGAGCAGGAGGATGGCGCCGCGTGAGTTGGTGAGCAGCACGCCGAGGCCGAGGACGACGGAGGCAAAGGCGAACACCGGAGCGGGGCTGGCGCGCTCCATGCGGCGTTCGGCACGGGAAAAATGCCAGTAGAGCAGGGCGACGCAGAGCATCAGCACCAGGTTGAAGTAGGCGCCGGCGTGGTTTTTGTAGATGATCGTGGCGAAGAAGTAACTGCCGGTGTTGGCCTTTTCGAGGGACCAGAGGATGTATTTTGCCCCGGTGACCTTTTGCAGGATGCCGATGAGGGCGAGCAACGCGCCGTTGGCGGCGACGACGGTGAAAAGCCATTGGACGGTGGCACGGCGGGTGACGCCGACCCACAAGGCGCAGGCGAACAGCCAGGCGGTCGAGTAGATGACGAGCACGCGCCAGGCGTTCATGTCGGCGAAAGGCGTTTCCATGCCGGAGGGAAGCCAGGAGAGGTGGGCGACCGGTTCTATCCAGCGGTATTTGCCATCGCTCATGTAAACCCACGCGGGGTTGAGCGCCTGCACGAGGATGTAAGCGAGCAGCAGCAGCCCGAGCCAGAAAAGCGGGAAGCGAATGAGCTTGGGCCACATCACGAGACGGAAATCGCCGCGAGGGGCGAGGTCGCCGGTGTAACGGCGATTGATGATCGCGACCGTGAAGGCGGCCGCGGCGAGACCGAGGCTGATAAACTGGCTCCATACGTGCATCGTGCCGAGAGCCCAAGGCATGAAGCAGAGCAGCGCGCCGGCGATGATCAGCAGAGAGGTTTCCAGAGGATGCAGATCGGCCGAGACGCGGGCGTCACCCCGGAAGGATTGTAGCACGGACGACGAGTCGGGGCGGGGAAGCGGGG
>JAZKEV010000079.1:2312-4736 GCA_040386765.1 Verrucomicrobiota bacterium
GTGAGGGTGGAATTTTCCACGCGGATGAGGCGGAGTTGCGTGGTCTTGTCCACGATGTCGTTCAGGCGGAAGACGCGGTCGTTCATGATGACTTTGGGGTCGGTGGGCGAGGCGCGGACACCGGAGACGCGGAGTTTCTCAAGGAATTCGTAGACCGCGGGATTGGCGACCGGTTCGCGAATCACGACCACGGGCGCAGGTTTGGGGACGGGCGGTGCGACTACAACGGGGGAAGGCGTGGGAACGGGAGCGGGCGTCGGGGCAGGAGTGACGATCGGAGGGAGCTGCACGGAAACAACCGGAGCGGGCGGAGTCACCACAACGGGAGTCGGAGGGACTGGAGCGGGGGCGGGAGCCGGGACGACGGGAGATACGACGGCGACCACGGGTTTGTGCGGAACCTCGGGCTCGGGGGAGTCGGAAAAATAAAACAGAAACACGAGCACGCCGGCCATGACGAGCACCGAGCCGCCGCCTCCGAGCAGAAGCACGAGGGTGCGGGCGGGCATGGGCGGACGGCGTTTGGCGATGCGGGCAACGGGCACGGTGGCCGTGCCCTCCGCGGCGGGCGCGGGCGGGGGGGCGGCCGGGGCAGGTTCATCCGTCCGCTGGCGTTGCGCCTTTTTGAGTGCTTCGTTGATTAGGCTCATGGATGGGGCGCGGACCGTCGCGCCAGATTAAGGTGAAAGAGGGGAGGCGCAGGGCCTCCGTTTAAGGTCAAAGATTAAGATTAAGTAAGCGCGGGCGATGGCTACGGCAATCGGCAAGCGGGTGATTGGAGATTAATGCGTGAGCTTGCGGACGTCGCGGTAAGCGCGGCGGACGTCCCACCAATTGACTTCGTCAGAGTCGCGGATGTAGGCGGCGAGGATGGCCTTGTCGCAGAGATTATTGATGATGCGGGGAATGCCTTTGCTGTGGCGGTGAATGGAGCGGAGGGCTCGTTTGGTGAAAGCGGGGCGTCCGTTGGCGCCGGCGAGGGTGAGGCGGTGGTGGACGTAGTGCTCGACATCGGAGAAGGTCAGCCGGCGCAGTTCGTGATGGACGAGGATGCGCTGGCGAAGCTGGCGGAGCTCTTCACGGGCGAGAACGTCTTTGAGCTCGGTCTGGCCCATGAGGACGATCTGCAGGAGCTTTTGTTTGTCGGTCTCGAGATTGGAGAGAAGGCGGACCTGTTCGAGGACCTCGAATGAGAGATTCTGGGCCTCGTCGATGATGAGAACGATGTCACGTCCGCGCTCGATGCGTTCGAGGAGGAGCTGATTCATCTGGTAGACGAGGTCGTTCTGGCTGCGGCCGAATTTGGTCTCGCCGAGCTCAGTGAGGATGGCCTTGAGCATCTCCTTCTCGTTGACGCGGGGATTCAGGATGAGCGCGGTGTCGAAGCGGGCGGGATCGAGCTCGTTGAGGAAGCGCCGGCAGAGAGTGGTCTTGCCGCAGCCGACCTCGCCGATGAGCACGATGAAGCCTTTGCGCTCATGAACCCCGTATTTGAGGTTCTGGAGGGCTTCCTGGTGAGTGGGACTCAGGTAGAGAAACTTGGGATCGGGCGTGATGTTGAACGGCATTTCGTTCAGCCCGTAGTAACTCTGATACATGGCGTTTGAAGTAGGAGAGGGCGGCGGTGAACGCACGCCCAAAGCGGTGTAAGTGGATGAAAAAGAATGTTAAAGTGCGGATCGCTTTAACGACGCCAGTCGCTCGGGGTCGAACCCGTTTGCTTGCGGAACCAGCGGGCGAAGTAGTTGGGGTCTTCGAAACCGGCGCGGGCGGCGGCGTCGGCGATGGTGGCGTCGCTGCGGAGGGATTGCTGCGCGGCTTCCAGGCGGAGGCGGTCGCGGAGGGCGCGGAGGCCGACGCCGGTTTCGCGTTTAAGCTTACGATTGAGGTAGTCGGGCTGGTAGCCGGTTTCCTTCGCGACCACGGCGAGCGGAGTGGGCGTGCGGAGGAGGTTGCTCACGCGTTCGAAGAGCGGAACGGGGCCGGCGGGGGCGGCTTGCTCGGGGGAGGATTCAAGGAGACGCGCGATCACGGCGATGATCGGGGGGTAGTCGGAGAGGGTGAGGCGGCCTTTGCGGGGGACGCGGGCGAGGAGGTCGTGGAGTTCGTTGAGCGTGCTTTGCGGGAGCTTGCGGTGGCTGCTGCGCGTGCGGTCCCGGTCCTTGAGGTCGTAGTCGAGCACGAGGCAGAGGGGGCGGCTGGTGCCTTGTTGTGAAAAGCCGTGGGGGACATTCGGAGGGATGACAAAGAGGTCGCCGGCGTGGGCGTCACGTTTGCGGTCTTTGATCGTCTGCCAGCCTTCTCCGGAGAGGTAGAGGATCAGTTGGGTGTAGGGGTGCGTGTGCGAGGCGACCTCGGCTTCGCGGTGGCGGTTGAGCTGCAGTTTGCGCAGGACGAAACCGAGGGCGGAAATCTCGATTTTTT
>JAZKEV010000080.1:0-5130 GCA_040386765.1 Verrucomicrobiota bacterium
GGCCTCGCGCGCCACCTCGCGAAGTGATGCAAGGCTCCGGCGGACCCGCGATGGAGAGACGCGACGAGCGCAACGCGGGTGTCGCGATTGTCGGGCGCGGTGTGCGCTGCAGCATCGCGGACACGGTGGCGGCGCTGGCGTCGGCACTGCGCGAGGGCCGGAGCGGCATTCGCGTGCGGCCCGATGCGGGACCACGAGAGCCGAGGCTGGCGGCGCGGGTGGGGGGCTTCGATCTCGCGGCTTGGCTCGACACGCTGCAAGGGCCCGAGCCCGAAATCTGGGGGCGGGCGCGCAAGGTGCTCAAGAATGCACCGCATGCCACGCGGCTCGGTGTGACGGCGGCGGTGGAGGCCTGGCGCGAAGCGGGTGCGCCCACCGGCGAGCCGGAGCGGACCGGTCTCATCGTCGCGGGCAGCAATCTCAACCAGGACTACATCGCCGAGAATGTCCTCGCGGTCGCGTCGGGCGCGCGCCGGCCCAATCCGAAATACGCGCTCTCGTATTCGGATAGCAATCACGTCGGTTGCGTGAGCGAGATTCTCGGGCTGTGCGGACCGGGCTCGACGGTGAGCGCAGCGTCGGCGAGCGGCAATGCCGCGCTGTTTCACGCCTGGCATTGGGTGAAAAGCGGAGTGGTGGACCGGTGTCTCGTGCTTGGGGCCAGCACCACGCTAGGGGCGGCGGAACTGGAGGGATTTTCGATCCTTGGCGCGGCGTCACTCGCGGAAACCCCGGAGGCTGGCTGCCGGCCGTTCGACCGCGAGGCCAATGGCTTTGTCTGGGGGGAGGGTGCCGCAGCGGTGGTGCTCGAGCGGGCGGATATCGCCCAGGCGCGCGGCGCCAAAATCCATGGTTATCTCCTCGGCGCGTCGCTGCTGCTCGATGCGCGCCACGGGCCGGAGCCGAGCGCGGACGCGGAAGCGCGGGCGATGCGCGCGGCGCTCGCCGCCGCGGGGCTGTCCTGCGAGGCGATCGACTACGTCAATACGCACGGCACCGGTTCGGCGGCGGGCGATCGGGCGGAGTGCGAGGCCCTGCGCAGCGTCTTCGGTGAGCTGGCGGGCCGGCCGTGGATCAACGCCACCAAGGCCCTGACCGGACATTGTTTGAGCGCGGCGGGCGTGATCGAAGTGTTGGCTTGCTTATTGCAAATGGACGGTGGTTTTGTGCATGGAAATCCGTGCTTGGAACAACCTATCGATGAACAGCTTCGCTTTGTGGGGAAAGACGCCAAGCTGGCGGCACTGCGGACGGTGCTCTCGAACGGTTTTGGGTTCGGCGGCTTCAACAGCAGCGTGGTGATTGGCAAAGAAGGCATTTCATGAGCGTAGGCATCGAATCGATCAATTTTTACGGCGGGCGGACGGTGCTCGACATCCGTTCGCTGTTCGAAGCGCGGCAGCTCGACCTGCGGCGCTTCGACAATCTCATGCTGCAGCGAAAGTCCGTCGCGCTGCCGTGCGAGGATGCCGTTTCGCTGGCCGTCAACGCGGCCAAGCCGCTCATCGACGCGCTGTCGGCGGAGGACCGCGCGCGCATCGAGATGGTGGTCGTGGGTTCCGAATCCGGGGTGGATTTCGGGAAGTCGATGAGCACGTACGTGCATCATTATCTTGGGCTGGGACGCACCTGCCGGCTCTTCGAGGTGAAGCAGGCGTGCTACGGCGCCACGGCGGCGCTGCAGATGGCGGTGGGTTTCGTGGCCTCGCAGGCTTCGCCCGGGGCCAAGGTGCTGGTGATCGGCACCGACATCGGGCGCGCGACGATCCGCGGCAGTTATGTGGAACCTTCGCAGGGCGCCGGGGCGGTCGCGATGATCGTGAGCGACAACCCGGAGATCTTCGAACTGGATTTCGGCGCCAATGGCTACCACGGCTACGAGGTGATGGACACGTGCCGGCCCGCGCCGGATATCGAGACCGGCGACTCGGACCTCTCGCTCATCGCATATCTCGACTGCCTCGAGCACTCCTTTGCGGAGTACGCGCGGCGCGTGCAGGGGGCGGACTTCATCGAGACCTTCGACTACCTCGCGTTTCACACGCCGTTTCCGGGCATGGTGAAAGGCGCGCACCGGATGCTGCTGCGCAAGCTGAAGGGCGCGGCGCCGGCGGTGGCCGACGCGGATTTCACCCGGCGGGTGACGCCTTCGCTCCGCTACTGCACCGAGATCGGCAATATCTACTCCGCCACCGTCTACCTCGCCCTGTGCGGCCTGATCGACCACGCGGATCTCAGCCAGCCGCGGCGGATCGGCCTGTTTTCCTATGGCTCGGGCTGCTGCGGGGAGTTTTTCAGCGGCGTCGCCGGCCCGCAGTCGCAGGCCAAGCTGCGCGCGCTGCGGCGCGAGGACTCGCTGCGTGACCGCTACGCCCTTTCCCTGCCGGAATACGAACTGCTCCTCGACGCCGCGATGGAGTGGCTCTTCGGCATCAAGGATAAGGAAGTCGACCTCAGCGCCTACCGCACGATCTACGATCAGGCGATGGCTGGGCGCGGCCTGCTCGTGTTAAAGCGGATCAGCGGCTACCACCGTGAGTATGTCTGGAGCTGAGGCGATGAGCTTCGAAACCATCCTCGTTGAGACGACACCGCGAGTGGTGACGATCACGCTCAACCGGCCCGAGCGTAACAACAGCATCAACGCCGCTCTCCTGCGCGACATGACGGCCGCCCTCGATGCCGCCGAGCGCTCGGCGACCTGCCGTGCGGTGATCCTGCAGGGGCGGCCGGGGCTCTTCTGCACGGGGATGGATTTCGTCGAAGCCGCGCAGTCGCAGGGCGGCGCGCGCGACATGATGGCGATCGATGGCTACATGGGCATCCTCAAGCGCTTTGCCGCCTCGCCCAAGGCCATCATCGCCAAGCTCGACGGCAAGGTCGTGGCCGGGGGCGTGGGCTTTGCGGCGGCCTGCGACCTCGTGGTGGCGACGCCTCGCACCGAGTTCAGCCTTTCCGAGGCGCTGTGGGGCATCCTGCCGTGCTGCGTCATTCCTTTCCTGATACGTCGGGTGGGCTTCCAAAAGGCCTATGCCATGACGCTCACCACCCGCACGTGGTCGGCGACGGAGGCGGCGGCGATCCACCTGGTCGACGATGTCACCGAGGCGCCGGACGAGGCCATTCGCAAGCTGATGCTTCGCCTCGGCCTGCTCGAGGACGAGACCGTTCTGGATCTGAAGAACTACTTTCGGAAAATGTGGCTGCTCTCGCCGGAGATGGAGCAGGCGGCGGTCGCCGAGATTTCCCGGCTCGTGGAGAAGCCCCGCGTGCGCCAGGGCATCGGAGACTACGTCGCCACGGGGCGATTTCCCTGGGAGGGCCGGCCATGATTTCTGGAGACGTGGTGAAGGTTACCCGGCTCGACGGCGGCATCGCCGTCATCTCCCTCGAAGATCGCGAGGCGAAGAACTTTTTTTCCGACGCATGCGTCGCCGGCATCACAGAGGCCTTTGCCGGGATCACCACCGACGCCTCTATCCGCGTCGCGGTGATACATGGCTACGACAACTATTTCTGCTGCGGTGGCACCCGCGATCAGCTGATCAAGATCGCCGAAGGCCGGGCGAAGTACACCGACTTTACCTTCTTTGACGGACTGAGACACTGTCCGATCCCCACGATCGCTGCGATGCAGGGGCACGCGATCGGCGGCGGGCTGGCGTTTGCCCTTCATGCTGACTTTCACGTCTTCGGCGAAGAGAGCGTGTATAGCGCGAACTTCATGGAGTACGGCTTCACGCCCGGGATGGGCAGCACATTCACGATCCCGCAGATCTTCGGCGATGCGCTGGGCTGGGAGATGCTGTTCACGGGGGGGAATTATCGCGGCGCGGAGTTGAAAGCGCGCGGCGCGCCCATCGTCGTGCGTCCGCGGGCCGACGTGGTCAGTCACGCTCTCGACCAGGCGCGCGTGCTGGCCCGCAAGCCCCTGGAGTCGCTGCGCGAGCTGAAGCGTCGCCGGCTCGAAATCACGCGGGCCGAGTTCGAGTCCGCAGTCCAGCGCGAGGTCGAGATGCAGAACATCACCTTCCCGCTGCCGGCGGTGCAGGAGCGGATCCGCACGATATTCCGCGATTAGCCTTTCCCGCCATGAACACTGCCACCGATGTAGCCTGGGATTTTTTTCCCCTGATCATGTGCATCAACCTGCGCGAGCGTGAAGATCGCTTCGCGGAGGTGCGCGCAGAGCTGAAGCGGGTGGGGCTCCAGAGGGTCGAGTTTTTCCGCTCGGAACGGCAGCCCGACAAGGAGCGCGGCTGCTGGGAATCGCACATGGCGTGTCTCTCCCGCCTGGTCGAGAGCGGTGCGCCCTACGCGCTGATCATGGAGGACGACATCGCGTTTTCGCCCGACCACGTCGCGCACATGACTCGCGTGATCGATTTTCTTCGGACGCGGCCGGGCTGGAAATTCGTGCATCTCGGCGGCTTCATCTTCCGCGAAGTGGAGCGGATCGGCGGCCACTTTCTCCGGGGCGGCATCATGTGCACGCACGGCTACGTCGTGACGCTCGAGCATGCGAAGACCCTCCTGCGCGAGAGCGCGAACTACGCGGGCTTCTCCATCGACACGCTCTATACCATCGTCAATCGCAACGATGCGATCGTGCATCTCAACCCTCTCGCCGCGGTGCAGCGTCCGTCGAAATCCGACGGTTCGTGGGACAAGCGCGACATCTCGCACGCGGGCTGGCTCGGCCAGGCGATGATCTACACTTCGCTGAGCTTCCGGGAAAAGCTCGCGTTCAAGGGCCTTCCTTTCGTCGAGAAAATCAAGATCGAGAACGGCCGCTCCTTCTTCAAAATCTACCGGCACATCATGAAGCGGTCGAAGCGGCGCAAGCCCGGCGTGCCCCAGAAGAGCATCGCGGAGGTCACGGCGGACGCGATGAAGACCGGCCGCTTCGAGACCGTGGAGCTTTAAGTGTAGACGAATCACCAGAGCTCGTCGTCCACCGCATGTTTCCATGCCACGATACTACATAGGCCTGGCGGCCACGTTTCACGATCCCGCACTCGCTGTTGTCGATGAGCGGGGCGAGGTGCTGTTTGCCGAGGCCTCCGAGCGCTACTATCAGGACAAGCGCGCCTATGGCGCCGCGGCCGACCCGCGCACCGTCGTGCGACG
>JAZKEV010000080.1:5140-8222 GCA_040386765.1 Verrucomicrobiota bacterium
GGTGCTGGCCGAGCACTGCGATCCCCAGGGGGAGTTCGTGGTGGCCAAGGCATGGAGCGGGCCCTTCTCGCGCTTCATGGAGCTGCACTCGATGCTGGGCTTCACGAACCACGAGAAGTTCTCGACCCGCCCCCGGGGGCTGACGCGATTCCTCGTCGACAAGCATCAGCTGTTTTACGCGCTGTGGCTCCAGCACACGAGCCTGCGGCTGTCGGGCGGTCACCTGGCTGACATCCTGATCCGCGATCACGGCAACCGGAAGATCCGCTTCGTGAAGCTGCCGCACCACTCGGTGCATGCGGCGACGGCGTGCTACACGAGCGCCTTCGAGAAGGCCGCCTGCATGGTGATCGACGGGCAGGGCGAGAAGGGGGCGATGTCGTTTTTCGACTACTCCGACGGACGCCTCCGGCTTATCGAGCAGGCCAAGGGACCCGAGAGCCTGGGCATCCTGTACTCGGTGTGCACCGACGCCTGCGGCTTCGACAGCGAGGGCGGCGAGGAGTGGAAGCTCATGGGCCTCGCACCCTACGGCAAGCTGGACCCGGCGCTCATGGATGAGTTTCGCGAGCTCGTGACGATCGACGGGCTCAAGGTGAAGTACCCCGCACAGAAGACGCTCGAGAGTTGGGTGGAGCGCCTGAAACGGCGTGCCCGGCCGGAGGGAGCCTCATCGATGGCGTGGGCCGATTTTGCCTACACCACGCAGGCCTTCTACTGCGAGGCGATGAACCGGTTGCTCGGAAATTTCCACCGCCTCGGCCTTTCCGATAATCTCGTGCTCGGCGGCGGTTGCGGGCTCAACTCCTCCTACAACGGCCAGATCGTGGGCCTCACGCCCTTCAAGCAGGTGCACGTGCCCTGCGCTCCCGGCGACGATGGCAATGCGCTCGGCGCGGCGTTGCTGGCCTTCTATCAGGACAATCCCAGCCGGAAGGCTCCGGCGCGCATCCAGAGTCCTTATCTCGGCTCGTCGCTTTCGCGCGGCGCGGTCGAGCATCTGGTCAAGTTTTCGGGATTCCCGAAGCTGCACCATCACCCGGGTCGCGTGCATGAGGTGGCCGCACAACTCCTCGCGGACGGCAAGCTGCTCGGCTGGGTGCAGGGGAGGGCGGAGTATGGCCCTCGCGCGCTCGGGAATCGCTCCATCCTCGCCGATCCGCGGCCAGCGGACATGAAGGACAAGATCAACTCCCGGGTGAAATTCCGCGAGGAGTTCCGCCCCTTTGCCCCCTCGATTCTCGACGAATACGGGCCGGAGTATTTCGAGAACTATCAGCTGACGCCCTATATGGAGCGCACGCTGACATTCAAGGAGTCGGCCAAGCAGAAGGTCGCCGCGATCGTCCACGTCAATATGACCGGCCGCCTGCAATCCGTCCGCCGCGAGTGGAACGAGCGCTACTACGATCTGATCAAGGCCTTTCACGGCATCACGGGCGTGCCCATGCTCCTCAACACGAGTTTCAATATCATGGGCAAACCGATCATCCATTCGCTGGAGGATGCGGTGGGGGTCTTCCTTACGACAGGGCTCGATGTGCTGGTGATCGACGATTATATCATCGAGAAGTAAGCCACCGAAGCTTTCCCTCCGGCTTTCTCTCGTTCAGATTTGCCGCTATTTTTTCCCGACGAATTTTTCGCCGTCCATTTGGAAGATGGAGACGATGTAGCCGTTTTCGTAGCGCTCTTCGATTTTGAAGACGCCGGTGAGAACGACGGGGACATCCTGGATGGCTTTGATGCCTTCGTTCTTCATCGTGACGATCACGTACTCGTTCATGTTCGGGACGTTTCCGAAGCAACACGTGGTGATGTCGCGCATGATGATGAGTTTTTTCGCGAGACCGTTCTCGACCTTGAGCGGAAGCATGAAACCGGTGAGCGCGACCCGCTTCTGATCGTAGAACCGCACCCAGTCGGGGATCTGGTCGCGCTTCTTCGCAACTTCGACTTCCTCGGGGCTGGCGCCGGTGGCGGCGTCGACGATCGTGTAGTCGAAGGCGGCGAGCTTGTCGAAGCCGATGGCGAACATTTCCTCGCCGTCGACTTTGACCTTCTCCTGTTCGCGCAGTTTTTCCTTGGGCTGGAGCGGGGGAGCCATCTGGGCGCAGAGGGAGAGAGCAGCGCAGAGCGCGAGGAGGACGAAGGCGAGGCGGGAGAGAAATGAGGCCGAGTGCATGGGCGGCGCGGAAAAATGAAACGACGGGTGAGACGCGGGCGGCTATCTGGCCGCGAGTTTCGCGGTGATATTGGAATAGGTCCGACCCTTGATGCTCAGGGCCGGCACGGAGAGCTGCAGCGCGGGGCGGCCGGCGATGGCGGCGGGCAGCGGAGCTTCGAAGAGCGACGAGTCGCCTGCTTTCTCGCCGGTGGCGGCACTTGCCGTGGCGGTGAAGAGCAGAGGGTGCGACGCGCCGCCGGTCACTGCGATGGCGGTGAACGACGGGGCGTCGACCCGCACATAATTTTCAATGTGCGCATCGAGGATGTAAGCCTGAAGGACGCCGGGTTTATCGCCGTAGGTGAACTCGATATGGAATTCCTCCTGGCCCAACTCCACGGCAACGCCGCCATGCTTGGCGTCGTGGGTGTGGCCGTGGGCACCATGAGCGTGATGATCGTGCTTTGGGCCGCAGCCGAGCGCGACGGCGAGCAGGACTACGAGTGAGAAAAGGCAGACGACACGCTTCATGACGGGAAAGGAGCAGCGGTCACGAAATGGGAGCGAGGCCGCCGCCGACATCGGTGCGATAGGCCTTGATGGCGGGGAAGACTCCCATCACGGCGGCGAGGCAGATGATGCCGGCGGGTGCGATGAGCATGACCCAGTGCGCTTTCAGCGGATCGATCACCACGCCGGTTTGGGCGCGGATGATGGAGGAGGCGACGACGACGATAATGGCGTAGAAGATATAGGCGAAGGCCATGCCGACAGCGGCAATGCCCGCAGACTCCAGGACGATCGCGCTGAAGACCGTGCCGCGATGGGCGCCCAGCGCGCGGAGAATGGCGATCTCGCGGCGCCGCTCATTCATGGAATTGTAAATGCTCGCGAGGATCGAGGCGGTGGCGGCGG
>JAZKEV010000081.1:0-5552 GCA_040386765.1 Verrucomicrobiota bacterium
AGCAGGACATCCAACTCCGCTTCCGTGGGCGGGCGGCGATAGGCGTTACGCGCCAGCGAGCGGGCGACGTTTCTCGCCGCCGCGCGCGCATCGGCCCCGGGCGTCAGTGGCTCACCGAACAGACGCTTCTGCACCGCGGTCG
Organism: Verrucomicrobiota bacterium; assembly: GCA_040386765.1. Taxonomy (GTDB): domain Bacteria; phylum Verrucomicrobiota; class Verrucomicrobiia; order Opitutales; family Opitutaceae; genus ER46. Next base: position 143 of record JAZKEV010000081.1, read on the forward strand.
GCGGCTTATCGGCGGGCGCGAGGACGCTATCCACGACCGCGTTGGCGATCCCCAGATACTGCTCTGACTGGAGCGGCGAGAGTGAATTCAGATAGCCCTGACCGACGACTTCATCCGGCAGCTCGCGGGCGATCGCCGGATCGACGCCGAAGAGATCGTGCAGAGTATTCCCGTACTCCACCTTGCTCAGACGGCGAATGACGAACAGCCCCGGATCCTTCGGGCTGAGAAACCTGATCTGGCCAATCCAATCGAGGAACATCTTGCGCTCCGCTTCCGTAGGCTGCTTGTCCGCATCGTCCGGCGGCATGTCGTGCGCCCCCACGTTGGCGAGCGCCTGCTTCCACCATTGCCGGAAGGCGGGACTGCCCGGGTCCTTGTAGGTCGCCAGGAAATTGATTCCGCCTTTGGGCCGGCTGCCGTGGCAGCTCACGCAATAGGACTTGAGGAAGGGAGTTACCTGATCGTTAAACGTCTTTTTGACCTGAGCTTGCAGCGCCGCCGCATCCCCCTCGGTCGCAGGCTCCGCGGGGCCGGGCTGGGCACGAGCAAGAGCGAAGCCGAAAAGAAGGGTGGCCAATACGGCACGGCTGACAGGTAGGGGCATTCTCATTCCAATAGCGTTCTCGTTTGCATCCAATGTCACGAGTCATGTGCCGTTGCTCAATTTGAATCGCAGCGACTTCACCCACACTTCCTACGTAGTTGGTTCGCACGCACGAGGGGCTGGCTCGAGTCGAGGAGCGCTCTCGGTCTATCGTCTACCCTGCAGCAATGAACAGGTTGGCTGAAATGGAGAGGGCTGTGACGGCACCCAGCGGTGACCGATTCCGAGCCTTTGCGCGTGCAAGCCGCTCGGCGTCCAATCAGCGTCCGCTTGCTTCATGATGCGCCGCATCACCTTCGTCGCCCCCGCCCTCTTGCTCATCGCACTCGCCTGTTCGTTGGCAGGCGCCGAGCCCCTGCTCGACTGGTCCGATTGGGAAAAATATCGCGGCACCGTCCAGCATCCGAGCGGGGCCTTCAAGCCGGCCGATGTCGCGCGTGCCCGCGAAAACCTCGCGCGTTACCCGTGGGCCCAGGCTCATGCGGCCACGCTCGAGCGCGGAGCCCGCGCGGCTGTTGCCAGGATCACGCCCGAGTACCTCGCGGCGATGATTCCGGAAACTACGCCCGGCGACCCCAAGTTCACGCCGTGTCCCGCGTGCCGCGATCTCGCCAAGCCCGTGCATCCGCACGGCCTGTGGACGTGGCGGGAAAGCGCGCCGGATCAATTGGCGTGCGAACAGTGCCGCACGGTTTTCCCCAACGAGAAATATCCGGAGAGCGTCGTCCTCCGCACCACGTGGGGCAAGCCGCAGACCCTCACCTTTGCGGGTGGCGAGCCCTTCGTCATTTTCACCTACAAGACGGGCCGGCCGAGCTTTTCGGCCAATATCCGCGCGCGCAAAGTCTCCCATCTCGCCACGACGGCGCGCACCCTGAGCGAAGCCTACCTGCTGTCAGGGAAAACTGAATACGCCCGCGCCGTGCGCGCCATATTGCTGCGGTTTGCCGCCTGTTATCCCGGCTGGCTCGTGCACACCGGCTACGGCGAGTACGCCGACATGGAGCCGAAGCTCGCCGCCCAGCACATCAACGCGCTGCCCACCGACGAGCTTTGCCCGCCGCCCAACCGCCCCGATCGCCGCCTGCACACCGGCTACTGGAGCGCGGGCCGCGCGGGTGGTGTCGGCCAAGAGTCAGGTTTCATCCGCCGCGTCGTCGAGGCCTACGACTTCACCTGCACCGCGCGCGACGACGCCGGCGCGCCGCTCTACTCCGATGCAGACCGCCGCACGATCGAGCGCGACCTGCTCCTCGAGGGCACCGCGCTCTTCGTCAGCGACAAGGCCATCAATAACAAGTCGGTCGGCAACCGCACCGCCGCCGCACTCGTCGGCCTCTGCGTCGGCCACCCCGGCCTGGTGCGCTTCGGCTGGGATGGTTTTCAAAAGACGATCGACGAGTGGTTCCTCCCCGATGGCACCACTTCGGAATCGCAGGCCTACGCGACCATGACCCTCGGCAATATCTGGGATATGCCGCAGGCCCTGCGCGGCTATTCCGAGCCCGAGGGCTACCGCGGCCCCGATGGCCAGCGCCGCGTCGCCGTCGACCTCTACCACGGCACCGCCTACGAAAAGATCTGGGAGAATCTCCTCCGCGGCCTGCAGGGCGATCTGACGTTTCCCGCCTTTGCCGACTCGTATCGCACCTCGGGTCTCGGCGCCCAGTTCGTCGAGCTCATGGCCGCGAATTATCCCGAGCGCCCGGAATATCTCGCGCTGCTCAAGGAAGTCTGCGGCCCCGATCTCACCCGCGGCCAGGCCTCGCTCGCACTCTACTACCGCGAGCCCGGCCTCGAGCAGAAGAGTGCGCCGCCGCTCACCCTCCCCGACTGGTGCCCGCCCGATCTCCGCATCGGCCATATGCGCACGGGCCAGGACGGCCGCGAGAGCCTGCTGCTCCTCAGCGCGAGCCACTGGGGCGGCCACCACCACCTCGACAGCCTCAATCTCACCTACTGGAAAAAGGGCCGCGAACTGCTCTCCGATCTCGGCTACCTCTGGGATCACCCGAAGAAAAGCCAGACCGCGCGCACCCTCGCGCACAACACCGTGCTCCTCGACGAAAAGGACCAGCGGACCAAAGAACGCGGCGGCAAGGTCATCTTCTTCCGCACGTCGCCGCAGGTAAAAGCCATGGAAGCCGCCTCGCACGCGTACGAAAGCGCGACTGTGTATCGCCGCACGTCCGTCCTCATCGATCACGGCGAGGGCCGCAGCTATGCGGTGGATTTCTTTCGGGTGCAGGGCGGCGCGACGCAGGATTTCGTCTTCCACGTCTCGCACACGACGGTCGAGTTCACCGGGGCCACCGCGCAGCCCACCGACACGCGCCTCTACGACATGGCCCATGCGCGCTCGCTCGAAGTCACCGGCGCCTGGTGCACGACATGGCAGGCCGGCGGCGGCATCACCGCGGTCGCGTGGAGTCTCCCCCAGCCCGGCGAGCAAGCCTTCGTTACCGAAGGCTGGGGCCAGCGCGACTGGCGCAACTCCGACCTCGGCGCCACCCTCCCCTACATCGTACGCCGCACGACGGGCGAAGGCCTCAAGACCTTCGCCTCCGTCTTCGAAGGTCACTCCGGCTCCGAACCCTTCGTCCGCAACGTCACCCGCCGCAGCCCCGACGTCGTCGAAATCGAGACCGCCCTCGGCCTCGATACCGTGACGAGCCACGTCGTCGACACCCCCACCTCCACCTCCCCACGCCTGCGCGTGATCTCCACGCGAAACGGAAAATCCGCCTGGGAGTTTAGCGCCCGTTAGTGGATCACATCCAGCATATAGCAAATCAAGTTTCGGCGGCCGCTCCATCCTGACGGTTAAGAGCTTACGCACCCATTACTTGACGTTGCTCTATCTATTAGACGCACGGCTGAACACCTGGCTATTTACCGGCACAATATCGTTTCCACTTAGCGCCGCTATGCGTGCCGAATCGCGTCCTGAGACTCCGCGGCTTTCCGGTGCATGCGGCTTTCCGGGTTCCCGCGCGTCCGCACCTCCCGCGCACTAAAGTGCGAATTCTGCGCATCGTCCTTTCGCGTGCTGCGTCTTGCCTGATGTCACCTTTATCTCACGCAGCACACCTGTTACAGGTCTCTAGCATAACCCCGGCGCCGGAGTATCCGGTTGGCCACTACATCGTTTTTCATTTCCCGTCATGGAGCTTTTTAGCCCGGCGGCTCACGGCGCTCGTGGGCTTGCCGTTGCCTGGTGCCAGAAATCATCCCCCTCCACCGCCGCCGACGCCGCGCTTTGCGCCGCCGCTTCCCGCCCCACCCTCCCCCGCTATGAAAGCCCGCTTTCTCCCCTCAACGATCGTGCTTCTTACCGCCCTCCTCATGGCCTCGACGGCTTTTGCGAGCGACCGCTATGAAGACGACAACAGTCCGAAAGCAGCCCGCTTCATCGCCAATGGGCAGGCGCAGGATCACACTTTGCATGTATGGGACGACACCGACTGGGTTTTCTTTGTCGTCGGCGCCAACGGTGCGACCAACCTGCGCGTGGAGACGCTCGACTCTGACGGCGACACCGAGATCTGGCTCTACGGGCCTGACAGCTCATCACGGAGGATTGCCTACGACGACAATGGCGGGCCGGGCCCGCTATCGCTTATCACGCAGCCTTCGCTGGCGCCGGGCACCTACTACGTGCTCGTGCAGTCGGAAGACGAGGAGGCGATCGAAGATGGCTATACGCTGCGCGTGAGCTGGATCGAAAACTCGTCGCCACCCGATAGCTACGAGGTCGACGGCACCGCGGCCACCGCCAAGGCGATCGCCAATGGCGGAGCGCAAAATCGCTCGATCCACGCGCACGTCGATATCGACTGGGTGACGTTCTCGATCGGGCCGGATGGCGCCTCGGACTTCCGCGCCGAGACCGAGGGCGGCGAAGGCGATACGGAGATGTGGCTGCTCGGACCCAACAGCTCCATCCGGCAGATCGTCTACAACGACAACGTCCCCACCGGTGGCTGGTCGCTCATCACGCAAGCCACGCTCGGTCCGGGCACCTACTATTTATATATACAGTCCAAGGGCAACGCGGCGGCGATTTTCTACTACACACTGCGCGCAAGCTGGAGCAGCAATGTCCCGCGCGTCACGAAGCAGCCTATCAGCCAGGCTGTCGCCACGGGCACGTCGGTGACGTTCGCGATTGAGGCTACGCCGGGACCGTGGAGCTACCAGTGGTTCAAGGGGGGCACGCAGTTGCGCGATGGCGGGCGCGTTTCAGGTACGACCCGCCCCTCGCTGACCATCGCCGGAGCGGAGGCGGGCGATGCGGGTGCGTATAGCGTGCGGGTGATCGGCGTGACGGCGGAGGCGGCCAGCGAGATGGCCCAACTCACGGTCACGAGCGTCGACCAGGCGCAGCCCACGGTCGTCCAGCATCCGACGCACCAAAGCACGGAGATCGGCCAGGGCGCCACGTTTACCGTCGTGGCGCGAGGCAGCCTCCCACTGGCGTACCAATGGGAATATCTCCCGCGCGGATCGCTCTCGTGGAGTCCGCTGACCGACGGTGGAAACTATTCGGGGACCACCACGCCCACGCTCACGTTGGGAAATGTACCTCTCGCCATGAACGGGGATGCCTTCCGCTGTATTGTCTCCAACCTGCTCGACTCCACCACAAGCCAAGCCGCCGTGCTCGTCGTGGGCAGCGGCACGCTCTCCAGCAGCCGGTTGAGCAATATCTCGATCCTCACCGCGATCGGCTCACCCGGCGATATGTTTACCCTCGGTTATGTGGTCGGCGGAGCGGGCACGACGGGCACCAAGCCGCTCTTG
>JAZKEV010000081.1:5608-6615 GCA_040386765.1 Verrucomicrobiota bacterium
CCGCCGGGCCGTCCCTCGCGGCGCTGGGCGCGGCGGGCGTGATCCCGGATCCGACGCTCGAGCTCTTTGCCGGCCCCACCGGAATGGGCGAAAACGACGATTGGGGCGGCACGAGCGCATTGAGCGAAGCCTTCGCGAGCGTGGGTGCCTTTGCCTACGCCGCGCACAACTCGCGCGATGCTGCCGCGGTCCTCTCCCGGCCAGCGGGCAGCAACTCGGTGCGCGTATCCGGCGTGGGCGGTGCCGTCGGGCTCGTCCTCGCCGAGGTCTACGATGCGACGCCCGCGGTTACTTTTGGCCCGAACACGCCGCGGCTCATCAATGTGTCGGTGTTGCATCAGATTGCGGGCGGCCTGACCGCGGGCTTCGTCATCGCCGGCAATGGCAGCAAGACCGTCCTCATCCGCGCGGCGGGCCCGACGCTGGGAGCTGCGCCGTTTGAGCTGTCGGGCACGGTCGCCGATCCGCAGCTCAACCTGTATTTCGGTGAGACGCGTATCAGCGGCAATGACGACTGGGAGGCGAGCGACAACGGCGATGACAGTAATGCAGCCAGCGCCGCCCGCCTGCAGGCGGCATTCGGACGCGTGGGCGCGTTTGCTTTTCCAGCCGGTTCAAAAGACGCGGCGCTGCTCGTAACTTTGCAGCCCGGCAATTTCACGGTGCAGGTCTCCGGAGCCAACGGGGCGAATGGCCTCGCGTTGCTCGAGATCTATGAAGTGCCGTGAGATGCGGTCGGCGAGGGATGGGATTGGGTGGGTAAGCGAGCAAAGCGCGACGGGGCATTACTGTAGCGGCGGTCTGTGACCGCCGACGAACGAGATATCGTCTTCGTACGCGGTCGGCGGTCATAGACCGCCGCTACAGTACAACCGGCGAACCGCCGCGCGCAGTGGGTAAAAGGTTCTTTATAGCGCTCCGTCGCACGCACCGAGCACTTGCCCTGCCCCTTCCGCCCGCCACTCCTCTTCTTTCCGCATGACTGCCGTTTCCGATTCCAACCACCT
>JAZKEV010000082.1:0-31054 GCA_040386765.1 Verrucomicrobiota bacterium
CGCCGGGCTTGGCGGCGGCCGCGGGCGCCGCCTTGGTGTGCTCGACGCCGGTTTCGTCGATCGTGATCTGGGCGCGCTGGCGGAGGGCGGCGGGGATGGTCCACTTCGCCTTGAGGCCAGAGAGCACCTGGAGGTTGAGCGCGAGGACCTCCGGCATGAGATTATCGATGGGGTGGGTCGCGGGATTCTTGCCGTTGAGGATATCGCCCGCGAGCAGGCCGGTGAGGCGGCCGACCTCATCGTAGTTGGCGCCGAGGTCGAAAAGGGTGCCGCGCTTCACGTTGGGCGGGATGACGGTGAAGGTGGGGATGCGGCCCTTCCTGCCGGCGGCGACGACGGAATCGACGGCGCTCATCACCGTGACGTCGCCGCCCATCCAGATGGCGTCGACGCCACGCGCGACGAGGGCGGCGGCGGCTTCGGCGACGGCGGAGGAATTGTCGATCGTGGACTCCATCAGCGTGATGCCGAGCTCCGCGCACACGGCGCGGGCAAGCTTCACCTGGGCTTCGGAGTTGGACTCAGCGGCATTCCAGACGACGCCGACGGTGGAGAGGGCGGGATTCATCTCGCGCGCGGTTTTAAACGCGAGCGCGACGGGCTGCATCGTGCCGTAGCCGGCGAGATGCGCGGGGTGATCGAGGTGGTTGTCGCGATTGATGCCGACGCCCGCGCCATAGGGATCAGTGACGAGGCCGAAGACGTGAGGCGTCTTGCCGGCGCGGTTGGCGTTGGCGACGGCCTGCATCGAAGGCGTGCTGATCGTGATGAGCAGATCGTAGCCACCGCCGGCCATCTCCTTGGCGATGGTCTGCGCAGTGGCCATGTCGCCCTCGGCATTGTAGTATTTGAGTGTGTAGTTGCGGTCCTTCTCCCAGCCGCGCTCGGCGAGGCCGCCAAACATGCCGGCGCGCCCCTGATCGAGCACAAGCTGCGAGGCGTGCTGCAGCACCGCGATCTTCACATGACGCTCAGCGGGTGGCGTGGCGGCAACGGCGGCAGTAGTGGCTGCTGCGGGTTGCACGCGCGACCCAAGATCGGAGAAAAGAAGCAACGCGGACACAGCCGCGATCAGGGAGATGCCTAAGGCAAGGCGCCGGAGTGAGCCCAACATCAAACGCGACGATGCAATTAAGTGGCGGGCTTACAACGCGATTCGGAGTTCCTGCGCTAATAGTTCCTAGGAAAATTTCTTAGACGCGGGCCGTTGCAAGATTGTGAGTGAAAACCGGGCGACGATTCCGCATTACGAGTGCGTTGAGCGCGAAACCTGCATGACCAAACCGAAGAAAAGCGCGACCGTCCACGACGTCGCCAAGGCCGCAGGCGTGGCGGTGGGATCAGTTTCACGGGCACTCAACAACCACGCGGATGTGACGCCCGACATCCGCGAGCGGATCCTGGCGGCGGCGAAATTTCTCAACTACACGCGGCTGCGGAAACGCCGGGTGGGCGGCGCGGCGGCGGCGCGGCGCGCGGCGATGCCGGGCAACATCGGGCTGATCTGCTTCGGCATGGAAGACGCACTCGTGGAGCTGCCGGTGGTGAGCGCGGCGATGCATGGGATCGAGAGCGCGATCGGCGAGGAGGGCGGCACACTGATGTTTGCGAGCATTCCGAAGGGCGACCGTGTGCCGGCATTTCTCGCGGAGAATAAGATCGCGGGCGTGATCGTGAAGGGCCCGAACCAAGGCGAGCTGCCGAGCGTGGAGACGAGCGAGCTGCTCCGGCAGATCTACCGCGTGCCGCACGTGTGGCTCATGGGCTGCCCGCCCAATGCCATCGGCGACCACTGTAATTTCGACGCGTATGCCGCTGGCCGGATCGCGGGCGAGCACCTCCATGTGAAAGGGCACCGACGCGTGGCGTTTCTCAACCCGAAGCCGGGGCACGCGCAGTTCGAGAATGTGAAGCTGGGCTTCACCGAGCGCAGCCGCGCGCTCGGCAGCACCGTGGAGCTGTTCGAGCCGGAGAAAACCGCTCCGCTCGTCTGGCCGCTGCCGAGCACGACGTCGGCGGAGAAGGTCGATGCGCTGGTGCAACGCTGGGCATCGCAACCGAAGACGAAACGCGCCACCGCCATCGCGGTCGGCGCCGATACGACGGCGGTGCAAATTTACTCGGCGCTTGGCCGCCTTGGACTGCGCGTGGGGCGGGATGTGGGTCTTATCTCATGTAACGACGAGAAGTCCCTCATCATGGGTCTCTCGCCTGCGCTGACGACGGTGGACGTGCAGGCGGATGCGGTGGGCCGCAACGCGGTCGCGCGCGTGCTCTGGCGCGTCGCGCACCCGATGGACGCGACGCCGGTCACGCTGCTGATCCGGCCGGTGCTGACGGAGCGGGAATCGGTGCCGCGGGTGTAATGGGAGTGCAGCGCGAGCCCGGCTGCACTCGATTTATAAAAACGATAGCCACTGATTACACCGATATCACGGATGTCTTTATCCGTGCCCATCGGTGTTATCTGTGGCTTCCATTGCACTCGAAGATGCGAGAGGGCGGGTTAGAAATCCGGCCTACTTCAGAGCCGTAACTGTTTCACGGTTGCGCGCCGCGGGCTTGATGATTTGAGGTGGTGGCAGGTCCACCTACCCCCATGCCCTTACCCCTTCGTGGCGTGGCCGGCCTCGCGGCTGGCTGCTGCATCTGTCTCCTCGCGCCCCTGCGCGCCCAAGATATCACCGTCGGAAACCCCGTGTGGTTTTCCGCCGATCCCGCTCCCAGCGAAGAACTGAAGTCGGGCAGCTTGAAACCGCATGTGCCCGATGAGCTCAAGAAACTCGACGAAGTCGGCTACGTCGTGCTGTCGCGCCATGTCGACGAGACCGGCAAGAATCTCTCGACCGCGGTAAAGGCCACGCATCTGCCGCTGCAGCGCTCCGTCGAGGAGGCCTACCGGCTCGGCTGGACGCTGCCGTCGGTGAAACGCGACGGGAAACGCGTGGCGGCGCGTGTGTGGATCCCTGTGATTTTCAACCCGAAGTCGGCCGCGGCCAAGGGCCCCGATGCCACGCCCAGACTCTTGATGGCGGCCCCGGCGCTGACCTTGCTCAAGCCGGCGCCGGATAATGAGCCCCAGGTCGTGCGGATGAAACTTTCGCTTGATGCGGCGGGCGCGATCACGGCGAGCGAACCGGCCCAGAAGGCCACGCCCAATTTGCTGAAGGCCGTGACCGAGGCACTGAAGGAGTGGCGCTTCGCACCGGCGCGGAAGGGCGGGCAGCCGGTGCCGGCTGAGATCGTGGTGCCGGTGTTATGCCACGGGATGAGGCGCGATATTTCGAACTCCTCGCCCGTGCGCCTGCGCGAATCGGTGCGGCCGGAGTACCCGGTCGCGATGCGGCGCTACGGCATCAGCGGCAACGTGATCTTCGACTATACCGTCGACGAGACCGGGCAGGTGAAGAATCCCGTCGTGTCCGAGTCGGACAACCCCGCCTTCGACGAACCGGCGCTGGCGGCGTTGCTACAGTGGAAATATCATCCGGCCATGCGCAACGGGCAGCCGGTGAGCTCACGCGTGCGGCAGCCGGTGGCGTTCAGTTACGCGGAAGGGGCGGGGGCGTTTCGCATCAACGAGAAGGCCGATCAATCGAAGCTGCCGCCGGAGCTGCGCTACGATACGCCCGTGAAAATCCGCGGCGTCTCGCTGCCGATCTACCCCTATGCGCTGCGGCGCCAGGCGGTGCGCGGTGTGGCCAAGGCGACGATGTGGGTCGATACGCGGGGCGTCGTCACGGGCGTGAAGATACTCGAGGCCGTACGCCCCGAGTTTGGGCAGGCGCTGGCCGCGGCGCTGCAAGGCTTCAAATTCGATCCCGCTTACCGGGCGGGGAAGCCCGTGCCGCAGATGGTGACCTTCGAGCAAAATTTCTCCGTGTATGATCTGCCCGACGAGGCGGGGTCGGACCTGATGACGCTCGAGTTGAAGAGCCCCGACAAGATCATCGCGCAAACCAAGCTCGATGCGCCGCTCAAGGTCGTATCGAAGCGTGAGGCGAGATTTCCGCTGCTCGTGCCGGAGGATGTGATGCAGGGCGAGGCGGTGATCGAGTGCCTGGTCGACAAAGGCGGCTGGGTGCGGCTGGCGCGGGTGAAGTCCGCGACGCACGAGGCTTTTGGTTACGCGGCGGTGCAGGCGGCGAGTGGGTGGCTGTTCGAAGCGCCGACGGTCGCCGGCAAGGCCGTGGTGGTGCGCGAGGAGATACCGTTTAAATTCAAGCGCCCGGCGCCCGCGACCGCGAAAGCGGCCACAACGAAACCCGCGGGCAAGGCGGAAGAGAAGTAAGGCAGGTTTTGTTCGTAGTCCCGCCTTCAGGCGGCATCCGAAATACCTTCCGCCTAAAGGCGGAACTACAAACGCAGGTAGCAGCGTCGTCCGGGGCGACAGCGGCGATTTCAAGCACCGACCTATCCTTCTATTACACGCGCAGGAATATCTGCCGCCGGTAGAGAAAACGTGCGAGGGCCAGCATCAGCACGAGGCCGACGATGGCGATGATGAGGTCGCCGGTGCGGGCGCCGACCGTGGTGTCGAACCAGGTCTTCACGTCGCCGCCCGCGATGCGTTGCGCGAGGCGGCGGTAGCCGACGATGCCGCTGATCAGGTAAAGTGTGATGGCATTCATTCCGACCCAGACGAAGGGCTGGCACCAGCCGCGCCAGCGGCGCATGTCGACGATGTAGTAGAAGCCCGCGAGGAGGAGGAGGCTCCAGCCTCCGGCCACGAGGACGAAGGAGGAGGTCCAGATCTTCTTCACCACCGGGAACTGCAGGTGCCAAAGCCAGCCGAGGGCGAGAGCGGCGACGCCGCCGAGGGCGAGCCAGGCGAGCTTCTGAGGATCGCGCAGATCGGTCCGCCGCAGCAGCACGCCGGCGAGGATGCCGAGGAGGCACGTGGCCACAGCGGGGATCGTGCTGACGATGCCCTCGGGGTCCCAGTAGACATCGTATTTGCGGCCGGGGAGGTGCTCGAAGTCGAAGTGGTTAGCGAGGTTCAGGCCCGGCTCGAAGCGGCCCGTGACGCGCTCGGTGGTGGCTTCGTAGGCGGTGCGGATTTGAGCGGGCGTGGGTTTGTCGGTGCCGAGCCGCGCGGCGATGGAGGACTTCTCCAGCTTGAAATCGCGGATCGGAGCAAAGCTGAGCAGCGCCCAATACCCGACGAGCAGCGCGACGAAGATTCCCGCGAGCGCGCGGGGCTTGAAGAAGCAGAACAGCAAGCCGCCGCCGAGGTACGCGAGGGCGAGACGCGGGAGCACACCGAGCAGTCGGATATCCGGCCACGCGGTGCTGAAGCCGCCGCTGTAGAATAAGCCGAGCGCGTAGAGCAGCGCGAAGCGCACGAGCACGCGGCGGATGGCGACGGCCCGGCCCTGCTGCTCGATCAGGCGCGTGAGCGAGAACACGGACGACACGCCGACCATGAAGACGAACAGGGGAAAGATGAGATCGTAGAACGCGAAGCCAGCCCACCCCTTGTGATTGAATTGCTGGGCGAGAAACGAAAAGGGCTGCACCGGGATGACCCCGCCGAGCAGCTGGAGGACCGCATCACCGCCGAGGATCCAGAACAGATCGAAGCCGCGCAGTGCATCGAGCGAGACAAGCCGCGCGCTGGGAGGCGTGCGGCCCGCCGGCGTGGCGGGCGCGGTTGTGGTAACGGAGGAGGAGGCCAAGGTGGCCGGGCTGGCGGTGGAGGCAGACGGAGGAAGAGCGGACGCGCTCATTTTTTTGAGGGAGCCGAAAGCGGACGTGGGCGGGGTCGGGGCGGAGCAGACGTGGTTTGTGGGGGCGGGTCAATCCGGGGCCGAGGACGGCGGGCGGAATCGGGCCTTCTCGTCGAGGGCGCAAGTTTCGAATGCGAGCAGACTCGAGCACGAGTAAGAGCACGAGCACGAGTTAAGAGCATGAGCACGATTGGCGGAGGTTCGATCGGGTTTGTTTCGTGCTCGTGATCGTACTCTTACTCGTGATCGCGCTCTCACTCGGCCGTCAGTCGGCCCCGGCGCGTACCGGAAAGAGTTTCGCGATCATTTCCGCCCTTGCGCGCATCGCGCGATAGCATCCTCTCTTGCGGGATGAAGGTTTCGTTTACTCAGAAGGAATACGCGCGGTTGCTCGAGCTCGTTCACCTCGGCTTGTCGGTGACGGGGGCGCGGGCGGATGACCCTGCGACCATGCCGGAGCGCTATGCGGAAATTTCGCAAAAGGTGTACGGCCTCGCCGAGCAGTTTGGCTGCGCCGACATGGTGGAGGTCGACGTAAACGGACAATTTTTCCCCAACGAAAAACTCACCGAAGGCAGGGCAAAAGACGAGATGGTGAAGTTTGTAGAGGATGTCTTCTGGGCTGAGCTCGCCGGACGCCTGGGCGAGCGCGACCTGCGCAGTGAGCTGGGCTCCACCAAGCTAAGCGACGAGCTGACCGAGGACGAAGAGGAGAAGCTCACCGCGCTCGAGGATGGCTACTGGCGCGAATTCGAGGTGAGCGGGGTAGATCACCTCGTGGTGCTGCGCGGCGGGAAGGGGTGAGCGCAGGCGAACGCAGCCGCGATTCTCGCGTGATTGCTTTTCCGCGACCGGCTCGCCTCACTCACGCCTGCTCTCTTTATCTTTATGAAAAACCACCCCGTTTCCGAATCGTTGGTATCGCGGCGCGATTTCGTTTCCCGGCTCGCGCTTGCCGGTGCGGCGCTGCCGCTCGCTGGCTCGGCCGCCTATGCACAGGCCGAGGGGGCGAAGAAGAAGGCCGCGCCCGCGGGTCCGACGTCCGGCACGGGCAAAGTCGGCGCGCTGCACGTGTTTTCGAAGCCGCTGCATTTTCTCTCCTACGAGGATACGGCGAAGATGATCGCGGAAGCCGGGTTCGGCGGCATCGACTATACGGTGCGCAAGGGTGGCCACGTGTTGCCGGAAAAAGTGAAGGAAGACCTGCCACGCGCGGTTGAGGCGGCCAAGAAGGCCGGGCTGAAGGTAGAGATGATCACGACCGATATCGTGAGCGCAAAGGATCCGCTGACGGAGCCGCTGCTCCGCACGGCGGCCGGGCTCGGCGTGAAGGTTTACCGCTTTGGGAATTTTGCCTACGACGAAAAGCTGGGCGTGATGGGCTCGCTCGCGAAACACCGCACGACGATCAAGGAGCTGGGCGCGCTCAACCAGAGCCTCGGCATCCATGGCGCGATCCAGAATCACGCGGGCACGCGCGTGGGCGCCGCGTTGTGGGATCTCTATGAGATCTTGCGCGAGTCCGATCCGAAGTGGACCGGCGTGCAGTACGATATCCGGCACGCGGTCGCCGAAGGCGGCCAGTCGTGGTCGGTCCCGCTGAAGCTGCTCGCACCTTGGATCAAGTGCATCGATTTGAAGGACTTCAAGTGGGAGCAACTTCCCGGGAAGGCCAACATCGACAATGTGCCAATCGGCGAGGGCATCGTGCCCTTCGATGCGTACTTCAAGCTGGTGCGCGAGCTGGGCATCAACGGGCCGGCCTCGGTGCACTTCGAGTATCCCCCCTTCGAGCGCGCGCAGATCCCGGAGGCGGAGAAGCGTCCGAAGCTGCTGGCCGCGATGAAGAAGGATCTCGCGGCGCTCAAGCCGCACCTCGCCAAGCATCAGCTGGGCTGATGCTCGGAAATCCCGAACGCCAAAGGGGCAAAGCCCAAAGAAATCTCAAAAGGTCGCCTGCACCTCGGATGAGCGCGCAGGGTTTTGAGATTTGAGGATTGGGATTTCTTTGGCGTTTGGCGCTTTGGACCTTTGAGATTTACCACCGCATGAGTTCTTCGATCACCATCGCCCGTGTCGGCTCCAACTTCGAGCGCGAGCCGCTCGTCCGTCCCTTCGGCTTCAAGGGCGGCTACCAGACCGAGATCTGGCAGAGCGTTTCCATGCTCGAGAGCGAGAGCGGGCAGCGCGGCGTGGGGCTCTGCACGCAGGGCGTGCTGTGGAGCGATGCGCAGGTGTTTGCCGCGCACGCCGAGACCGGCGGCAGCGCGCTCATGTATGCTACGACGGAGTGGGCGCTGCAGCGGCTGAAGGGCCAGCGCTTCACCAATCCCATCGAGCTGCTCGATGCGGTGCGGCACGATGTCTTTGCGTATGCGAAGAAGATCACGGAAAACCCGGCCCTACGCGAAACCTTCGCGCTCAATGCGCTCGTGGGCGTGGATTTCGCGGCGTGGGTGCTCTATGCGCGCGAGAATGGCATCACGCGTTTCGACGACCTCATCCCCGCGGCCTACAAGCCGGCGCTGGCGACGCGGCACGCGAAGATCGCGAGCATCCCGCTGATGGCCTACGGCATCCCGATCGAGGAGCTGAAGGCGGCGGTGGATGCCGGTTATTTCTTCATGAAGATCAAGCTCGGCCAGCCGGGGACGCAGGCCGAGATGCTGGAGAAGGACAAGGCGCGGCTCAGCGCGATCCACGCCGCCATCGGCGACGCCCGGACGCCCTACACGGCCAATGGCAAGCTGCCCTACTACTTCGATGCGAACGGCCGCTACGAGAGCAAGGAGACGCTGCTGAAGCTGCTCGACCACGCAAAGGCCATCGGGGCCTTTGACCAGATCGCGCTCGTCGAGGAGCCGTTTCCCGAGGAGCTCGAGGTCGATGTATCCGATATCCCGGTACGGCTCGCGGCCGACGAGAGCGCGCACACGGACAAGGATGCGCTCAAGCGGATCGAGATGGGCTACAAGGCGATCGCGCTGAAGCCGATTGCGAAGACCTTCAGCATGTCGCTCAAGATCGCGCAGCTGGCGCACGAGCGCGGCGTGCCGTGCTTCTGCGCGGACCTCACCGTGAGCCCGACACTCGTCGAGTGGAACAAGAACGTCGCCGCGCGCCTCGCGGCCTTCCCCGGGCTGGGCCTCGGGCTCGTGGAGACGAATGGACACCAGAATTACCGGAACTGGGAGGCGCTCCGGACGCGCCTGCCGTCGCCCGAGGCGCCTTGGACGCAGACGAAGCGCGGCGTTTTCGAGCTCGATGCCGACTACTATGCGCGGAGTGGCGGCGTGCTCGAGCCGCAGCCGGCGTACGAGGCGATGTTTGCGAAGTAGAACTTGGATACAGTCGGGTCGCCGGGCGTTGTCGGAAATCAGGTCGTGCTGTAGCGGCGGTCATAGACCGCCGATTGGGTACGAACGCGTTCTCCCGTTCGTCGGCGGTCATAGACCGCCGCTACAAAAAGACGTCTTTTTCGGCGCTTATGCGGGCGCAGTGGGTTCGCCTCGCTCCAGTTTGATGCCGCGTTGCTCGGCCCAGAGGTGTAGGTCCTGGCGGCTGAGGGCGGCGGCCATCATGTCGGCGAAGCTGTCGGGGGTGCAGGCGAAGACGGGGACGCCCATCGCGGCGAGTTGCGCAGCGTGTTGATGATCGTAGCTAGGCGAGCCGCTGTCGGTGAGCGCGAGGAGGCAGATCAGGTTTACGCCGGCGGCGACGAGGCTGGCGGCGCGGCGGAGCATGCCAGCGGCGTCACCACCCTCATAGAGATCGGTGATGAGGACGAGCGTGGTATCGGCGGGACGCTGCACGAGGCCGGTGCAATATGTGAGTGCGAGGTGGATGTCGGTGCCGCCGCCGAGTTGCGCGCCGAAGAGGAGATCGATCGGGTCCTTCAGCTCCGCCGTCATGTCGGCGATGGCGGTGTCGAAGAACACCATCTTGGTGGTGAGGGCGGGCAGCGAGGCCATCACGGCGCCGAAGATGGAGGAGTAGACGACGGAGGTCGCCATCGAGCCGCTCTGGTCCACGCAGAGGATGACGTCCTTCACTGAGCTGCGTTTGCGGCCGTGGCCGATGAGCGTTTCGACGATGAGCTTTTTGCGGTCGGGCTGGTAGTTCTTGAGGTTGGCCCGGATGGTGCGGTGCCAGTCGATCTCACGGAGGCGCGGACGGCGGTTGCGCACGGAGCGGGCGAGGGCGCCGCGCACGGCCTGGCGCAGCGGCTCGGCGAGCTGGCGCTCGATGTCCTCGACGACTTTGCGCACGACCTGCCGCGCGGTGTCCTTGGTCTTGTTGGGGATCACGCGGCTGAGCGAGAGCAGGGTGGCGACGAGGTGCACGTCGGGCTCGGCGGCGGCGAGCATCTCGGGCTCGAGCAGCATCTGCTGGAGGTTGAGGCGCTCGAGCGCGTCCTTCTGCATCACGCGGACGACACCGGCGGGGAAATAGGTGCGGATATCGCCGAGCCAGCGGGCGACATTGGGCGCGGAGCCGCCGAGCCCGCCGCGGCGCGAGCGCGGGCCGGTTGCAGTCTCGTCTTCGCGATAGAGCGCATCGAGCGCGGCATCCATGGCGGCATCGTCGGCCGCGAGCGGGCGCTCGCAGAGGTCGGCGGCTTCGCGGCCGAGGATGAGGCGCCAACGTTCGGCCGGGGTGTGAGCGGGAGGAGGCGGGACGGCGCTCATGGAGTGAAGGTTTTACCGAGCAGTTGGCCGAGCACGGGGAGGGTGGCCGCGACGCGGTCGGCGTGAAGCGTCCACTCGGCATCGAGAGAGACACCGGCGGAGCCGGAACCGGAACGGGCACGACCGAGGCGTTGGGCAATGCGTGCACGCTCGGGTGACTCGAACGTGGCAAAGGTACGGCGCACGAGCGGGAGCACGGCGAGAAACGCATCCTCGGTGAGCGAGGCGACCCAGTCCTCAAGGAGCGGCAGCAGGTGGGTGTCGTGGACGAGCACGGCGCCCTGGCCGCTGAGAAAGCCCTCGAGCCACGCGGCGGCGCGGCCCGGGTCCTGGCCGCGGGAGAGCGCGAGGCCGAGGGTGCGGGCGGCCTCGGGTGGCGCGAGCTGGCCGCCATCGAGCAGCAGTCGGGCGGCGGTGCCGGAGAGCAGCGCGTGCGTGCCGGTGTGGTCGAGGAGCTTGCGCAGCACGCCGCGCCATTCGTCGAGCCGTGCGCTTTCGAGGAGCGCGAGTGCGGCGTGATAATCAAGGAGGGCCTTGCGCCAGTTGCCGGCGGCTTCGTCGTCGATACCACTGACGGCTCCCGTAATGCCCGCGTGGATACGGGCGCTGAAGCCATCGAGGATGGCGACGACTGCTTCCGCGTCGATCTGCCGGACGCTGCCATAGCGGGCCAGCCGGGCGAGCGCCGGCACGGCGAGGCACAAGCGCTGCACGTCGTCGCCGCGCGCGGCCTCGGCCGAGATGCGTTGCAGGAGGGCGGTGGCCGCGGCGGGGAGATCGGCGAGCAAGACGCTGCCGAGGAGCGTGGTGAGGACTTCGAGCGCAGCGGTGGCGGATTTGGCGGCGACGGCCCCGGTGGCGGCGAGCTCGACGGTGTTGCCGAGGCGGGCGGCGTCGACGATCGCGACGGCAAACTCCGGTTTCCATTCGAGGAGCCAGTTCTCCCTGAACGTGCCCTTGCCCGCGGCGGTGGGCCGGCTGTGGCCCCACGGGATATCGAGCAGCGAGAGCCGGTGGAGAAACTGGCTGCGTTCGAGCCCGGTTGGCTCGCGCAGGTCGAGCTCGAGAGGCGTTTGCGAGGCGGCGGGCTTGAGCCGGAGGCGTTTTTGGGTGGCCTCGATGTCCTGCTGGAGCGGAACGCGCGCGACGCCCTCGGGGACAGTGCCGAGGCGGTCGCCGACGATCAGGGCGCGCGAAACCAGCTGGAGCGGCGCGCGGTCGCCGTGGCAGAAGACGGCGAGCGCCGCCTCGTTCATCTCGGGGAGACCTGGAATCGCGCGGCCGCGAAATGCTGCGAGATGCTCGGCGAGGCGGACGCCGTCGATCACCTGCGCGGTCGAAGCATCAAGGTCGCGCTCGCGTAGCAGCCGCCCGACGCGCGCGAGCCAGCGGGCGGTGAGCTGGGGATCGCGGCGGTGTTTCCAGAGGTGTTCGTACCAACCGGGAGAGTCGATGCCGGCGCCGTAGCCGCTTGCGCTGCAAAGCCGCTGAAACGTCCACGGCACCCACGTGGCGCCGACTTTACATTTTGGGAGGCCCTTGAGCAGCTCGTTGTCGGCCGAAACCTTGGGCGGGTGGGCGAGCGCCGGGGCATGCCACGCGCCGCAGACGACGGCGATCTCGCCCAGCACATCGCGCTGCGTCTCGCGGATCACGCGGCGCATCCACGCCTCGCGTTGGCGCTCCTCCAGCGGTTCGGGCAGTGCGAGCTCCGTGCGCACGGCGGTCATCGCTTCGAGGATCGCGGTGAACATCCCGGCCGGGTCGCCGCGCTCTTCCACGCGGTCATTCCACCAGCGCTCGCTGTCGCGGTAGCCGTCGGCCTCGGCGAGGACGCGCAACGGGTCACGGCGGATGGCGGCATCGGCCGGCGCCTCTGCCGGCTTCGGTTCCGCGGCGGGCTCGGTGTCTTCAGCGGCCGTTGGTGCGCCCGGCTCCACGTTTACTGGCGGGATTGGTGGGACATCGCGCAGCGCGAAGCGGTGCATCCACGGGAAATCCATGAACTTGACGGGCACGCCGCGCGCGAGCGCCCAGCGCAGGGCCTGCCACTCCGGGGAGAATTCGGCGAAGGGATAGAATACGGCCTGCTTTGCATCGTCGGCGCGGTGGATGAGCAGTGCGACGGGCGGCGTCATGCCTTCGAGTGCAGCGGAGACGATCAATTCGTCGGCCTCCGGTGGGCCCTCGATCAACACGGCAGCGGGCGGATTGGCCTCGAGCGTCTCGAGGACGCTGCGCGCACAGCCGGGGCCGTGGTGGCGGATGCCGAGAATGCGAAGGAGCGCAGCCATGGTCAGGCAAAGTCGAGTGCGAGCTCATCGCACGTTCGATGAAATAGCTCGGCACCTTTTTCCCAGCCTTTGGGAGGTTTCTCCCACCAACCAACGGTCACGTGGGTAAACGAACTTCCGACGCGTAGCTCATAAAACGTACCGTCAAGGCCGTACCCAAGATCGAGCGAGAGTGGGATTTGCAGTGTGCCAATCTCTGCGCGCAGAGCATCGCGACGTTCTACGGAAAATGGTCGAGTCTCTATTTCAAGAGTAGGAGTGAGCGGTTGCGCGTTGCGCAGGAGTGTCAACGGATCGGCTCTCTCCGAATCGAGATCAATACGCCAACGGGTACGGATTATGCCGTATGTATTCGGAGTCTGAGCTTGGGAATAGATGCGTGCAATTTCGAAGGTCTCATTAACCTCGAAACTTGGCATGCGGGTAAACTTGAACTCAACGAAGCCGAGGTGCTTGCGGTTGGCCGAACTACCATCGACAGAACCATCCCGTACCGCGGCGACGCCGGCATTGCGCAAGGTTAACCACGCAGCGTGTTCGAGAGACATAGGTGATGCTTAGCTCAACTGCTCCCGACATGCGCGGTAGAGGTCCTTCCAGCCGTCGCGCTCCTTTACGACGGTCTCGAGGTATTCTTTGAAAACCACGGTGTCCTGGACCGGGTCTTTCACGATCGCGCCGATCATGCCGGACGCGAGATCGGAGGCTTTGATCGCGCCGTCGCCGAAATGGGTGGCGAGCGCGATGCCGTTGGTCACGACGGAGATTGCTTCGGCCGTGCTGAGTGAGCCGCTGGGCGATTTCACCTTGGCTTTGCCATCCTCGGTGGCGCCGGCGCGGAGCTCGCGAAAGATGGCGACGACGCGACGGATCTGTTCGAGCGCCGGAATCTCCGACGGCAATTCGAGGGCGCGGGCGAGGCTGGCGACACGCATGCGCACGATCTCGACCTCGTCGTCGATGGTGTCGGGGAGCGCGAGGACGACGGTATTGAAGCGGCGCTTGAGCGCGCTGGAGAGCTCGTTGACGCCGCGGTCGCGGCTGTTGGCGGTGGCGATGACGTTGAAGCCCTTCACGGCTTGCGTTGCGATTCCGAGTTCGGGAATGGGCAGCGTCTTTTCCGAGAGGAGCGTGATCAAGGTATCCTGCACCTCGGAGGGGATGCGTGTGAGCTCTTCGACGCGGCACAGCTTGCCGGTGCGCATGGCCTTCATCATCGGGCTGGGCACGAGCGCGCGCTCGGTGGGGCCTTCGGAGAGGAGCAGGGCATAATTCCAAGTGTAACGCAGGGCGGATTCGTCGGTGCCGGCGGTGCCTTGCACGAGGAGGGCGGAGTCGCCGCTGATCGCGGCGGCGAGGTGCTCGGAGACCCAGGTCTTGGCGGTGCCGGGGACGCCGAGGAGGAGGAGCGCGCGGTCGGTGGCGAGGGTGGCGATGGCGATCTCCACGGTGCGGCGGTCGCCGATGTATTTCGGCACAATCTCGGTGCCGTCGGCGAGCGTGCCGCCGTGGAGGTACTGTGCGACGGCCCAGGGGGAGAGCTTCCAATTCGGCGGCCTGGGGCGCTCGTCGAGACGCGCGAGCGCGACGATTTCGGTGGCGTAGACGGCTTCGGCGGTATCGCGGATGACTTGGGTCATGGTCGGGTGGGCGTGAGGGAGAACGAAAATTTTTTAGCTGAAGGCCGCTTGCATCGCGGCGCGGAGTTCGAGGGCGTGGAGAAAGGCCTCGGCGGGTTTCGAGAGACCGTTGTCGCGAGTGAAGAGACGGGCGGCTTCTTCGCGCAGCGCGACAGGGATACGGCGCGCGGCGAGCATGGCGGTGGGCGAGCCCCCGGGATTGAAGCCATCACGAATCGCGGGGGCGAGCTGCTCGAGGAGCGCGCGGCCCTGTGCGAGCGAGGGCGTGCCCTGGAGCTGCGCGAGGGCGTGCCACGCGATGGCGGCATCGGTGCCGAGCACGCGCCAGCGGACCTCGTCGGTGCAGACCGCGAGGAGCGACGCGGCGACGACGGTGGGGTGGGTGTTGGGGTGAGCGTTGACGACGGAGCGTCGGGCCTGCGCGGCGAGGACGTCGATGAGCGCCGCGGCTGCGGAGGCATCGCGATGCAGGATGGCGGAGCGCGTCCAGGCCCCGAGGAGGAGTGCGGACCACTCGGTGGATTTACCGGCCAGCGCGATGAGGTCCGCGGCGTTGAGGCTAAATTTTTTGGTCCAAGCGCTCACGGGAACGAGGCCAAGGATCTGCTGGGCCCAGTGAGCCTTTTCGCCGACGCCCGCGGGCGGCTTCTCCTCGATGGCATCGGCTTTCCACGCGGGGTCGAAAGCCGCGGGCAAAGCCACTTCGAGCTTCTTGCTGAGAAAACCGTTCTGAAACTGCAGCAGCAGTTCGGCGGTGGCACGCATGCGACCGGCGAGGACCGAACCGGGCAGGGTGGCGAGCAATGCCTGGGCGGTGACGCGGAGCTCTTTGCGGCGCTCGGTCAGGATGCGCGTGAGAAAAGGCTCGTCGGCCGGCGAGAGTGTGGGCGCGAACGCTTCGAGCACGCGCGCGCGGAACTCGGGCGTATCGTCGGCCCACGTTTTGGTGGCGGACTCAAGTGCGCGCGCGGGATCGCTGGCGCGGAGCTGCCGGAGGCAGGCGATGCGCTCCTCCTCGCTGCCAGTTTCCCAGAGCGAGGGATCGAGGGCGGGCGCGGCGGCGAGGACCCATGACCAGCTCTCGTTGTGAAGGGCTAGCCAACGGCCGCGCTCGCCGAGGACGGGAAGGAGCGCGGCGCGTTCGGCGGACGTGCGGGCCAGATCGAGGAGCGTGCGCAGAAAAAACGGGGGCACGCGCGCGCCGCGTTGCGCGCAGAGCTCGAGCCACTCGGGGAGCAGGGGGCGGGCCTCCTCGGCGAAGAGCTGGCGCAGGACCGCGACGGCGCGGGGTGGCGCGGATGGCAGCGTCTCTGCGGGTGCTGGGTCCACTGCCGGGATCGGCCCCGCTGCGACTGGACCGGCGGCGCGCGCGGTGCCGGCGAGAGCAGCGGCGGAGAGGAGCGTGTTCTCTTTGGCTCCCGCCCAATCGAGCTGCGCCCACGCTGAGGCGAGGGACGCGTGCGGCGGAGTTGGGGGAGCGCTGAGGCGCTCTCCACCGAGCAGGAGGGCTTGGGCGAGCGTCGGCATCGTCAGGCGGGGCGGAGGCTCAGTTGATACAGCCCGCCGTCCACGAGGGCGGTGAGCGGCGTGAAAGCGAAGCCATCCCACAGCCCGATGATCTCCAGCGGCTGGCCGCCGGCGCAGGCGAAGAGCTCCCACCCCGCGGCGAAATGTTCGGCGATCGGCAGTGTGGCGCCGCTGTCATCACGCAGGCACCAGCGGTCGCCTTCGCGCTGCGGCGTGAGCTGCACCATGACGGGGAAGGGGTCCGCGAGGGGATTGGCGGCGAGCCGCGCGGCCTGCACGGTGAGGAGGTCGTCACACGCCTGGAGAAAGCCCAACTGGCCGCCGGCCGAATCCTGCGGGGGCGCTTTCCAGAGCGCGCGGACCGACTCCACGCCGGGGAAATAAACAAGCTCGCCGTCGAACCAGCGGCCGAGCGCGAGCGATGCCACGCCGGGATGCGAGACGGGGTGAAACTCCATGAACTTCGCCACCTCGCCCGCGCCGGAGAACAGGTACGAGGTGCGCGTGACGAGCTTGTCCTCCTCGACCGTGGTCTGCGCGCCGACGAACCACGTGCCCTTCACGCCCTCGCGCTGGCGCAGCTCGTCCTGATCGATGCTCCAGCCGAGCTGCAGATCGACCTCCTGCTGCCACTCGGGCGACAGGGTGTCGCGCCGCTGGCTCGCGGTGAGGAGGAGGTGGAGCCGGCCGAGCTCGGCGAGCGTGCGATCGGAGGATTGATGGCTGGAGCTGGCGACCGCGCCGAGCGCGCGCACGCGACGCGCGAGACCGGGCGCCTGTGCATCGATAAGGCGACGCGCGGGCTCATCCCAGAAGCCATAGCCAGCCGTGCTGGTGGCGGCGAAGCCCTGGCGGACGAGATCGTGCAGCCAGCCGTCGAGAAAAGCGACGCCCTGCGCGACGTTGGCCCCGCGCTTCTCGCGGCGTCTAGCCTGGGCGGCGGGATCGGGTGGCGCGGCGGCGGGTTCGGCGGCTTTGGCTTCCTGTTTGGCGGATTTCTCGGCGCGCTTCGCCGCCCACTCGTTGACCCACTCGGGGCGTGAGCCCGCAGGGATGGCGGACGGCGTACCGGCGAACAGGAGGAGCAGGCCGAGCCCGTGTTTGCAGGGAAACTTGCGGCTTGGGCAGGAGCACTTGAAGGCGGGCTCGGTGAGATCGATCTGCACCTGA
Organism: Verrucomicrobiota bacterium; assembly: GCA_040386765.1. Lineage (GTDB taxonomy): Bacteria > Verrucomicrobiota > Verrucomicrobiia > Opitutales > Opitutaceae > ER46. The sequence continues at coordinate 17,049 of JAZKEV010000082.1, forward strand.
TACGGCTGCGCACCGGAGCCTTGGGCGAGGCCCCAGACAAAGTCATCATCGCGGCCCAGCGTCGTCCATTTGCGCGGCGAGGCTACGCCTTGCGCGGTTTTAAGCGACGCAGCGTCGGGAGCGAGGGAGGCAGCTTGTTCGCTGGTCCAACTTCGGGGCACGGGCCGAACGATGAGAGGACGGATGCGGCTGGGGCGAGCTGTTTTGCGTGACGGTTTTGGGACGGACGCCGCGGATACTCCGAAAAGCTATAGCTTAGGTCGCTATATCTACTCTTTTGTCAGGCGGCCGGCGACGGAGATTGGTCGGGGGGCACGGGAGGCGGAGTCTGCGCGGGCGGGCAGAGCTCGTTTACCGCGGCGTGAAGCGTCGTGATGGCGAAGGGCTTCATCAGTGTCTTATTGGCGCCGAGCTTGCTGGCGATGCCGAGATACAGGGGCGCGTGGCGAGGAGAGTCGCCCGAGATCACGATGACGCGCAGGTCCGGGCGCACTTTGCGCGCGAGCTGCATCGTCTCCAAGCCATCCTTGTCGGGCATCACGATATCCGTGATGAGGAGATCGATCGTGTGCTGGCGCAAAAGGTCGATGCCGTCCTTGCTGTTGGAAGCGTTCCAGACCTGGTGGCCTTCGCGAGCGAGCGCGAGGCTCATCAATTCGCGAAGAGGATCGTTGTCGTCGATCAACAGAACGGAGGCCATGCAGGAATGAGCAGACGGGCTAAGCGCGGCGACGGCAAGTCTGACTAAGCCGGCCCGGCATCCATGGTGGGAATGAAAATATGAAACGTGGTGCCTGCGCCGAGCTTGCTCTCGACATGCAGAAACCCGCCGTGGCCCTTCACGATGCCCTGCACGAGCGAGAGGCCGAGGCCGGTGCCTTTGCCGACGGGCTTGGTGGTGAAGAAGGGATCGAAGATACGGTCGACAATCTCGGGCGGGATGCCGGTGCCCGTGTCGCTCACGCGGAGATGGAGATGCGCGCCGGCGCGGCCCTCCGGCATGGTGCGCGCCTGGGCCTCGTCGACGACGACATCACGCGCGCCGATGACGATCGAGCCGGCGCCCGACATGGCATCGCGGGCATTGATGCAGAGATTGAGGAGGAGTTGTTTCAACTGCGTGGCGTCGGCGAGGATCGGACCGAGCGCGGCGGGGGCATCGAGCTGGAGATCGATGCGAGACGTGAGCGTTTGCCGGAGGAGAGCGAAGACTTCGTCGAGCAGCATCTTCGGCGGCACCTGCACGCGCGCGCCATCGGAGCCCCGGGCAAAGGTGAGCAGCTGGCGAACCAGATCGGCGCCGTGCTTCGCGCTGGCGAAGATCGAGTCGACGAAGCGCTGCCCCGTCGGGGAGAGAGGCTCCATCCGGAGCAGTTCGGTGCCGAGAAGGATCGGCGCGAGCATGTTGTTCAGATCGTGGGCGATGCCGCTGCTGAGGGCGCCGATGCTCTCGGCGCGCTGGGAGCGGAGGAGCTGGGTCTCGAGCTGCTTCGACGCGGTGATGTCGGTATCGATGGAGAGGATGGCGCGGGGCTGACCGGTGGCATCGCGCACGAGGCTCCAGCGGGTGGCGATGTGGACTTTGGTGCCGTGGCGGGAGCGGCGCGGGAGCTCGCCGTGCCATTCGCCTTTCTCGAGGACTTGGAGGCGGGCGGAGGCCAGAGCTTGCGGATTCGTGTCGAGATCGAGGGTCCGCAGATCGCGGCCGGCGACTTCCTCGGCGGTCCAGCCGTAGATGCGCTCGGCGCTCGCATTCCAGTAGGTGACGCGGTGCTCGAGGTCGCTCGCGACGATGGCGTCGCGCGCCTTGTCGAGGAGCGAGGCCTGCTCGCGGAGGCGCAGCTCGGCCGCGCGGCGCTCCGTGACGTCGCGCGAGACCACGAGGACATTCTCGACCTCGCCGGTGGCGGAGCGGAGCACGCCGAATTGCGACTCGAGGAAGCGTTCCGCGCCGTCGCGGAGGAGGAGGCGATACTCCAGCCGCTGGGGCGCGGCGGTGCGCACCGTGCCGTGGAAGACCTCACGGACCCGCTCGCGATCATCGGGGTGGATTTCCGCGAAAGGCGCCGTGGCCCGGAGCTTGTCGAGCGAGCCCAGCAGGCTCGCGTGAGCGGGATTGTGGTAGATATAATGCCCCTCGCGATCGAGGACGGCGATCATGTCGGCGACGGATTCCGTGATCTGCCGGAAGCGCTCCTGATTCTGGCGCAGCGATTCCTCGATCCGCCGGCGATGCGCGCTCTGCTCATTGCGGTCGAGCGCCTGCCGGATGGCGGGCACCAGACGAGCGGGCCGATCCTTGATCACGTAATCATCCGCGCCGCGCTTCAGGGCCTCGATGGCGCGCTCCTCACCGATGGTGCCGGAGATGAACACGAACGGCTTGTCCGGCCGCTGGATGCGCGCCTGTTCCAAGGCCCGCATCCCATCGAAGCCGGGCATCTGGTGATCGCAGAGTATGATGTCGAACTGGTCGAACTCGAGGGCTGACTCGAACTCCTTGCGCGAGGCGATGCGGTGGATGCTGCACTCGGGCCACTCGTCGTGGATGAGGGTTTCGACGAAAAGCGCGTCGTTATCGGAATCTTCGAGGTGGAGAATGGTCATGTCGTAGTTGCCGGTGGCGGCGGGTTGGAGGCGCCAGCCGAAGCGGCGCGGGGAAGGGCGTTGTGGATGGCCCAGAAGATACCGAGTTGTTTGACGGCATCGATGAACGACGGCACGTCGACGGGCTTCACAATGTAGGCGTTGACTCCGAGTTGGTAGCTGCGGACGAGATCGGGCTCCTCGCGCGAGGAGGTGAGCATGACGACCGGGATGGCGCGGAGGCGCTCGTCCTGCTTGATCACGTGCAGGACTTCGAGGCCATTGACCCGCGGCATCTTGAGGTCGAGGAGGACGAGGATGGGATTACCATCGGAGCGGCCGGCAAAGCTGCCGGTGCAGGTGAGGTAATCGATCGCTTCCTGGCCATCGGAGACGACGACCACTTCATTGGCGATGCGATGCTCCTCGAGGGCGGCGAGCGTCATCTCGACATCGAGAGGACTGTCTTCGGCAAAGAGAATGCGGCCAAGGGGCGTGGTCATAGTATATATACCGAGACGGTTCAGACCGCGGTTCGGGCGACAGGGAGGGTAAAGAAAAAGGTGGCTCCGCGATTGACGGCCGCTTCCGCCCAAATGCGGCCGCCGTGGCGCTCGATGATGCGGCGGACGTTGGCAAGGCCGACGCCGGTGCCTTCAAACTCCTTGGCGCTATGGAGCCTTTGAAAGACGCCGAAGAGCTTGTCGGCGTACTTCATGTCGAAGCCCGCGCCATTATCGCGCACGTAAACGACGACATCCCCCTCGGCGCCTGGTTGCGTGCCGATCTCGATCCGGGCTTCGGGGCAGCGCCGGGTGTATTTGACGGCGTTGGAGAGCAGGTTGGCGAACACCTGGCGCAGGAGTGCGGGATCGCCCGCGACGGCTGGCAGGGGTGCAACTGACCACGAGAGCGCCCGGCCATTGACCTCGGTTTGCAGGGATTGCCGGGTCTCGGCGACGAGTTCATCGAGGCTGACCTGCGAGTGGCGGATCTCCGCGCGGCCGATGCGGGCAAAGGAGAGCAGGTCGTCGATCAACTGGCCCATGCTGCGGGCCGAGGTGGTGATGGTGCTGAGGCTGCGCTGGGCCTTGGCATCGAGATGCTCGGGCGGAATCTGCTTCTGCAGCGTGGTGGAGAAGTAATCGATATGGCGCAGGGGCGCGCGCAGATCGTGCGACACGGAATAGCTGAAGGCCTCGAGCTCGCGATTGGCGCCCTCGAGCTCGACGGTGCGGGCACGGAGCGAGACATTGGCCTCCTGCAGGCGGGATTCGGCGAGCTTGCGGTCGGTGATGTCCTCGATGGCGAGGAGCATCATGGTGGTGCCGTTGCCGACGCGATAGAGCTTGCGGGCGTTGAGCAGCAGCACCTTGGAGCCGAGGCCGGGGAACTCGCGCGTGATCTCGAAAGCCTTCAACTCCGTGTGCTCGGGAAGGATATTGGCGAGGGCGGAGAGCAGCTCCGGAATCGCCCAGATCTTTCCGCCGATCTCGGCCAGCGGCTGGCCGATGACTTCGGCGGGCTCGAGGCGAAACATCTCATAAAACATCCGGTTGGCGGTGGTGATGCGCAGATCGTGCGAGAGGATGACGATGGGCTCGCGGATGGTATCGAAGATATTCTCGGCAAACACGCGCGCCTGCTCGGTGATGCGCTCGATGCGTTTCCGCTCGGTGAGATCAAAGAGGGTGGTCCGCGTGGCGACGAAGCGGCCCTGCGCATCGTGGATCGCGCTGCCATTCAGCGAGGCGGGAAACACGCTGCCGTCCTTCCGGCGCAGCTCCACCTCGAGGTCGCGCACCTCCTGGCCGGCCTTCAGCTGCGCGAGGCCCGCGCGGAAATTCTCCTGCGCGGCGGGCGTGAGCAGATCGGTCATGGCCATCTTGCCGATCATTTCCTCACGCGTGTAGCCGAGCCACGTGAGCTCGGTGTCGTTGATGGCGACGAAACGGCCCCCGGCATCGAGGGAGTGATAGCCGCAAGGGGCGCGATTGTAGAGATCCTTGATCTCGTCCGCGTGTTGCCGGAGAACGGCGGCGGCTTCCTCGCGCATGCGGTAGTCGCGGCGCAGCACGAACACGACGGTGGCGACGAGCACGATCGCCAGCGCGATGCCGCTGCCGAGCACGGTGAGCGTGAGCGTGGTATCCTGATGGACGGTTTTGAGCGGGCTCTTGATCTGCTCCGCGAGGTGATTCTGGAGATCGTTACCGACTACGCGCAGCTCGTCGCCGAGGCGCTTGGCCTCACCATCTCCAGCAAGCCGGGCGGTGACTGCCGGCAGGCCCTTTTCGCGTCGCAATGCGATATAAGAATCGAGCGCCGCGAGCAGCTCCCGGACGACTTCGCTATAGCGCTCCACTCCGCGGATGAGCACGGGATCGTCGGTGACGTTCCGCTGCACCTCGGCAATGCTGCGCTTTAAATCCTCGGCATTCTGCCGCTGCACCGGGAGGAGGCGTTCGTCTCCGTTCGTCAGGTAGGCGCGCGTGTTGTTGGTGACATCCTTCAGGTGCACCGAAGTCTCGGAAAAAAGCACGCGGAGCTCTTGGTGGCGCAGGACGGCGTTGCTCGCCGTGCGGAAGGAGCGCACGGTCTGGAAGGCCAACGCAAAAATACCCAGCAGCACAATGGCGGCCAGCAGGATGCCCGTCTGGGAATAGCGAAGTGGCTGGATGGATCCCATGATACAAAAAGGCGGGCCTCACCTGGACATCCCGCCGGATGAAGTGTGGACCGCCGCCTGACTGAAGCTGAGTCTGTGCAATACTCCCTAGGGCGCAAAGCCGGAGACACCTCAAATCGTTGTCGGGTCAGTTTCCGATAGGAGGCCCGTTCGGGCCCAGCTCGGCCAGACAATCGCTGGCTGCGGCGTACGAGCGCAGACCCGCCGCATCGTGGACATCGAGCTTGCGCATCAAGCGCTCGCGGTAGGTCTCGACGGTGCGGAGAGCGACATTGAGTCGCAGGGAGATCTGGCGATTGGTTAAGCCTTCGCCGACGAGCTGCACCACTTCGCGTTCGCGCGTGGTGAGCGCGTGGAGCGGCGTGGCAATCTCGCAGGGCGGCGTGGCGTGATAGCGGCGGAGATAGCGCAGGGTCTCGGAGATGCCAAAGCAAGTCTCCCCGGCGGCTATTTTCTCGATCGCGCGAAGCAGATGCTCGGACGGCTCGGCTTTCGAGAGGCAGCCCCGCGCACCCGAGCGAATGATCTCCACGATATAGTCGATGTGGTCGTGCATCGTCAGGAACAGCACGCGGGCCTCGCGATTCTCGCGGAGGATCAGCGTGGTGGCCGCGATGCCATTTAGCCGCGGCATGTTCACATCCATGACGATCACATCAGGCAGAAATCTCCGCGCGCATTCAACCGCCTCCTGCCCATCCGCGGCCTCGCCGACGATCTCGATATGCGGCACATCGGCGAGACAGGCACGAATGCCTTCACGCGTCAGCGGATGGTCGTCGACCAGCAGGATCCGGATCTTTTTCTCGGACTCAAGCATGTGAAGCTAAAGCAAAAGGAGAGACGGGGTGGCGTGCTAAAAAACCGGCGCCGTGCAGGCGGCGGCCTGACAAAATAAGCGGAAAACGGATACAGTCTATAAACCTGCTCATCGCGAGCAAGCCGCCAGTGGTGCGGGCATTGCGCAGCCGCAGAGAGAGAAACCGCCAGGTGAAATCGAGTGGAGCGCGAGGTGGTAATAGCATGGAAGCCAGGGACTATGCCACCTGACGCGTGCGGTGGACAAAGGGTAGCGCAGAAAAATATTTTCTCTTTTATAGGCTCGTGGGCTTTACCCTCACGTTGCGTGAGGCCGTAGCGGGGGCGGCGTCACGAGTGGAATCCACAGGGCTGATATGGTATAACTACTCTCGGAGTTTGGCGGTGTCAGCGGTCGCGACGTGCAGCGCTCAGAATGCTCGGCTTGGCCGCCGATGTGATGTGGTTGTACGTGGACAGGCGCAGGCAACCCATCGGTGGTCACAGACCGCCGCTACAGGAGAAAATGTCTCGGCGGAACGGACTTCCGCCTGCTGTGCGCAGGCGAGACAGCGGGTTAAAAACCCGCCCTACTTCCCGAGCCGCAGGCGCACGAGCAGGGCGTCGAGAGCGACGCAAGTCTGCTCGGCTGGTTGCTCGATGAGCCGGCTCGCCTCGTGCGCGGCCTGCAGCTCGGCGCGCAGCCGGTGATACTCGGCCTCGTGCAGAGCGAGATCGGCGTCGGCGAGCGTGGATTGCTCGGGGCCGCCAGTCTTGCGTGCGATGAGGTCGGGCAGATAGGGGAGCCGGAAAGTGTCGTTGAGGGTCACGAGGTTGGCCTCGATCTCGCCGGTGCGCATCAGCCAGGTGCCGGTGAGCAGCACGCGGTACACGTAGAGCAGGGGTTTCACCCGGCGCGGGGACTCCTTGAAGAAAAGATTCCACTGTGTCTCCGCGAAGCCGAAGTAGTGGTGCGAGTGATGTCGCGTGATGCAGCCGCGCGCGAGCGCCTTGAGTTCGGCGTGGCCGGGCGTGGTCTGCACGATGAGCGGTGAGTAGAGCTGCTCGAGCACGTAACCGTTTTTCTTGAGCAGCAGATGGAAAAACTTCCGCGCGTCGTGGCTCACGATATCCATTTCGAGCCCCTCGATCACGCGCGAGTCTTCCACGGTCTCATCGTGCGTTTCCAAGCCGACGAGCTTTTCGAGAGGAAGGAGATGCGCGCCACGCAAATCGAAGTCGGAGTCGGGCGACGGGAACCCATAGAGGTGCGCGCCGCTGATCGTCGCGAAGAGGAGCGGATAAGGTTGCGCGGCGACGATGCGGTGGAGGCGGGGATCGATGGTCATGACTGAGGAGATTTCAGTCGCGCGATGGCGGCTTGCAGATTGTCGCGCGCGGCGGCTGCGTATTTGGCGTGGAGGGGCTCGGTGCGGTAGATCGCTGGGCGCTGGAGAAAACGCGCGAGGATCTTGGCGCGTTTCTCGCAATATGTTGCGAGGGGCACCCACGCGTACTCGGCGCGGATGGCGGCTTCGTAGTTCCAAAAGCGCGCCGGGGGCTGGCCGAGGATGGCGAGGTCAATGTCGAGGAGCAGCGCGGCGTCGGGGATGTGGGCGGGTTCGTGCGTTTTGGTACAGAGGATGAGGTCGCGGATCAGGACGATCAGCTCAGGCGAGATGTCCGCGGCGGCGAGGCATTCGACCGCGAGGCTGGCGCTATCGGCCTCGTTGGTGGCCGAAGGCGGATCGTACACGGCATCGTGAAACCACAGGGCGGCCTCCACGGCTTCGGGGTGCGCCGCGAGCGCGCGGACGGAATCGAATTCGCGCAGGCACTCGGCGAGATGTTGCTGCGTGTGGTAGTGTCGTGCGGGCTCCGAGTAGGCCTCGATCAACCGGCGATGCCACGGCTCCGCTTCGCCGCGGGCGCCGAGCGCCTGCCAGAGGGTGGTCCAATGCGAGAGTTCGGTGCGAGGTTCGCTCATGGCGGGAGAGCTGTTATTCGAAACGCTCGGCGACGATGAGTCGATGCGCCTCGGTCACGGTGGGTGGATCGAGTTTCTCGGCGAGCCGGTGGATGACATTTTCCGGCACCGGGCTCGTGCGCGCGCGGTTCTGCGCCAGCACGACGTAGAGGGGCGGCTCGAGGTACACGATCTCGACGCGCGCATGATAATCGTCGAACAGCGAGACCCAGCGGTCGCGGGTCTGCTGCGTGATGTTGGTCGCGTTGAAGGCAAAGTCGCGGTGGGCGCGGAGGTGCTCGCGGCATTTCTCGCGGGCGGCCTGGATGACCTCGCCCTGATTGTCGGTCGCGTCGATGTCGAGTTCGCTGCGCACGGCGTCGAGCGAGATGACGGGCAGCGTGGGGCGGTGGCGTGCAAGCCAGGTGTCTTTCCCCGAGCCGGGCAGGCCCACCATCAAGGTGACCGTGCAGCGGAAGTCCTCGTGCGGCACGTAGTGCAGGCTGCTGAGCCGCTCGCGATAGAAAAGGAAGCGCGCGTGCTCGCTCACAAACGCGTAGGGGTGATCGTAGCACTGGCACTCCTCGGCCACGAGTTTCCACAGGTGGAGGTTTTCCTCGGGCCGGTTCATTTCACGCGTGTCGCGACCACGGGTATCCGCGACGGCGAAGAGGTGGAGCAGCCGGTTGTCGACGAGCCACGAGAGCGCGATGAGCTCGCGCTCCGGGCTCGGTTTTTCGAGCAGGTAGACGGGGCGGCCATGATAGCGTACGAGCGCGGCGATCTGCTCGCGCGTCGTGAAATCGCACCCGAGGTCGCGCAACACCCGGCGGGCGACGGCCGCGCCGACGAAGGCGTGATGCGGCGAGCGGATGCGGCCGGTGGCGGGGTCGCGGGTGGTGGTGGCGGGTTTACCGGAGTCGTGAAAGAGCGCGGTGAGCAGCAGGTGTAATTGCGCGCGGGGATTGAGCGCGGGCCACTCGGCGAGCTTTTCCAGCTCGGCGCAGACCATGCGGGTATGCGTCCACACATCGCCCTCGGCGTGCCACTCGGCGTCCTGCTGACAGGCGGCCATGGCGCGGCCCCACGGCTGGGCTGCGGCCCAGTCGATGATCTGCGCGTGCGGCGCATTTTGCAGCTCGAACCAGGTCTTCACATCAGCTCCAGATATCGGCGCCCGCGGCGAGGCCGTTGGGGATCATTGCGCGGTGCTGCCAGTGATCGCTCTGCTTCACTTTTTCGACGAACTCGGGCCGCACGATCTTGGCGCGCGCCGTGACAAAGCCCTCCGCCTCCGTGCGCAGGTAGATACCCTCCATCACCGCATCGGTGCGAGCCGAGGCTGGGTGGAAAAAATTGCTCTCGAAAGCCGATGTGCCGATGAGCGCCTGCAACTCATCGACGGTGGCGCGGCCACGATGAATGACCGGCACCGTTTGCAGGCCCGTGCCGGCCAGGAGCCCCAGGCGCGCGGCGAGATCGAGGAAGCGCGGGGCATCCTTGTCGTAGATATCGAACTCGAAGAAGTAGTGCGGCAGCGCGCGGTAGTGCACCGAGTGCTGCGCATACAGCCACTCGCCGTAGAGGATGAAGCGCGAGCCGAGCATGTGCTCGAGCGTGGCGCGCTTCACCGAGGTCCACTGCTTGAAGAGGTCGTACTGCGGGTGCATCCCCTCCGTGATCTCGTGACCGCGGCATTGCAACACCATGCGGCCGCCCGAGGTGAAGTGGATGCCGACGTTGGTGCCATCGAGCTTCTCCTCGACGATGAGCGATGGGTCCGCGATGAAGCGCTCGGATTCCTTGTGGCCGAGATGCTTGTCGTCGGCAGTGCCCGTCGAGCCGAAGAGATGCGGCGTGCGCGGGTATTTGACGAAGTTATCGCGTGAGGCGCCCATGGTGAAGGGGGTGAAACTCTATATAACGGCGGAGCGCTCGCGCAGGACAAGTAGTGCACCAAATATATTCTATAATAGTAACTAACGACTGTGCTGCTTCCGCGAAGGTGTTACGATCGCTTCAATGATTGGACTCATGACACCGGGCATTAGCTCATCATTTATGCTTGTGGCGCCGACAATAGCCTTGCCTCCGAATTTCGAGAACACTGCTTGAATAGAAAGCTGTGTTCCGTCGCGGTGGACGCCGTGCAGTACAAGCATTTCCTTACGATTTGGATAGTCGACGGCATGAGGGCCGTAGCGGGGGTCTAGAGTTGCCAACCAAGCCTCACCAATGAATATGAACCAAGTCGCTTGGTGCCGGCGACAAACAGCAGCAAGCTCTCGCATTAGGACATGTTTTTCTGCGCGGTCGTCCATTTTGACCTGACAGAATTGTGGCATGCCGCCAGCCTCATATATCACGGTTGGTATGTGGTAGCCGTCCTTCTGTAGAAGGAATCGGGCCATTTCGAAGAATCCCTGACATTGCTCACGGAATGTCCCTGTCCTTGTAAGTCCTTTAGCTGCTTTTTTAATACCAGGGTTCTCAGCCGCATATTTTTCGAAAATTTCGCGATCGATGGTCACTTTTTTGACACTGTAATCGAGTAGTTGGCCATGGAGCAGCTTAAACCACTTAGTGGCGGGAAAGCTTACGCCAGCCATTGCTGCGGGCATTGTATCGTTGGTCTTTCTGCGTTGACTACGGTCGGCGCACGCCACCTCGGGTATGATCAGTTCGTGTGCCGAATCTACCACCGAGCGCAGAACCAGGAAGCAGTGAATAAGAGTGGTAAGCACCTCTTCCTCCGGAAGCATACTGTCTACCCAAGTACGATCAAACTTCAACAATGCCGCTTCGTTGATTTTGGCGTTGGGGATGGAGTTGGCAATGAGCTTGGCTACATCCTTTGGTACTACGTCCGGTCCGAACTTATACTCGCGCTCCGGCTCGGGATTCCATGAATTAGAAAACGTCACAAGGAATCGGCTGCGCGTCGACAGATCGCCCTGTTTCTCGATGTAGTTCCTTGCCTCAACCAGCCAACGCATCTTCGGGTCGGCGCGCATCAAGTTCTGCTTTGATGCGTACCATTTATCAAAATCAGGCATCAGCGCTTTCTGGGACTGCAAGACCCATGTGACACTACGAAAGCTCTGAATTGCCGCCTGCAATTTCACCCGGAACTGCTCTGGATCGAAATAACTCTCCAAAGCTTCGGTCCAGAGACTGACGGAATCTTGAAGTCGACGCTCAACTGGAAGAAGGGGGCATGTCATAACGATGAAATAGCTAATAGCCTAACGGAAGTAGTTATAGATTCTTCGTCACTAAGGCGATTGCGAGATGTTGTCTGTGTTCATATCCGCTGCGACGATGACTTGGGTGCCGGCCGAGACGCGGGTGGTCACGGCGCGTCTTTCACGATCTCGCTCGTTACACGCGGCGTGGATTTGCGGATGACGAAGGCGCGAGGGTCTTCCGCCACGATGTGTTCCTCCGGGATGCACGCGCGCTTCAGCACGGGGAGGATGCGGGTGGGATCGCAGCCGTAGATGCCCGAGCCCCACGCGGGATTGCACTCGATGACGGCCCAGCGGCCGGTCGAAAGCAGGCCAACGTCGAGCACGACGGCGGGTGGGAGGTAGATGCTTTCGTCGGCGAGGAGAGACTGCGCCAACGCCAGCGCGGCCGCCGAATGTGGATCGGCTGCGGGGTCATACTCGACGGCATGCTCGACGACCTCCGGGCCGCGGCAATACAGCGAGAAGGTCTGAATCTCGCGGTGCAGGACGAAGCAGCGATACTCGAGGTCGAAGCGCACTGGCCCGGAGACGAGGACGGCAAGCTCGTCTTCGAAGACATTCTTGGCGTCGATGGCCGCGCCGTTGGGATAGACCCGGGCCGTGAAGGCCTTGTCGTCGGCGGGCTTGAAAAAGGCGGGGCCGGGAAGGTGGCGCGCGTGCGCTAGCGTCGTGAATTGAATCTCCCGTTGCCGATAATGCTGCGGCAGTGACACCAGCCAATCCAGGCGGGGCTCGATGAAGCGAAGCTTCAGCGTCTGGGTGAGATGCTGGGCCAGCAGCGGCTCGCCATAGAAAGCGAGATCACGGGTCGAGACCTCCGGCACGCTCCAGCCTGCAAGCCGCTCTGTCTTCCAACCAGCCGCGATCGCCGCGCGCCAGATGAGGCGGGCGTCGTCGGTGTGGCGTGGTGGGAGGAGGAGCGTGGTCACGGCGGATTGAGCGGATTGCGACAGGAGCTTAAGCGTGATGGCTCAATTTCGACGGCGACAACTATCGAAGAGACCCTGCTATCTAAGTCTTTTTACGGATTTTACCTGCCTGCGGATAATAGGCGTCTATCTTCCAGCCGGGATCGGTTTTGATTTGTCTCACATCAGCCGAATCGAAACCAATTTCGTCGCCGTGCTTGATGTGTATTGCAACAAAGAGATGAATTAAGCGATTGAGATTTAGTGTGAATGGGCCAAGGAACTCCCAGAGGCGATCGCGGCCAATATCGCTAGATATATCGAAACCGATTCGTTGACTGAGGTGATGAACAAATACATTTCGATCCTTCAGTACCGCGGCCAGAAGGGCATCTGCGTCATGTTCTAGGGTGGTCCGTTTTCGGAGCTCACTCATTAGCATCCCGAGCGTGCGTTTTTCACCAGCGAAAATTTTCTCTGGTGTGAGATCTTCCGCGGGAGCGTAGATTTGCTTTAAAGCTGCTGTGAGCAAAAATTCAAAGTGCTGGACGTTGAGGAGCAGCACTCCGATGTGGGTCAATATTTCGTCCTCAGTAATGGGCTGTTCGTTCATCGTAGAATGGTCAGTGCGTTCCGATGCTGTATCCTTGGTCAACGTTTTGTTGCTCACGCCATCAGCGCTTTCGTATCGGAGCTGAGTTCCGCGTGCTTGTCGAAGCCGATGAAGATCCGCGCGTTCGCGTTCTTCGCGGTTTCGGAGAGGGATTGGAGTTCGCGGAGGCGGAGGAGGGCGGGGTGCTTGGCGTAGGCTTCGGCGGCGCTGGCTTGCTCGCGGAGGGCGCTCATCTCGGCTTCGTTTTGGATGCGGAGGGCCTCGGCTTCGGCATGCGCTTGTTTGAGGCGTGAGGAGGCGAGGGAGTCGGCGGTCTTGGCGTCGGTCTCGGCGGTGCTGATGGCTTCGATGCGTTTGATCTGGGCCTTGGCTTCGGCCTCGATGCGGTGCTGCTCCGCCTGCGTGCGCGTCTCGATGAGCTGCGCCTGTGCGAGGCGTTCGGCGGCGAGCACCTTGTTCATGATTTCCTGGAGGTTGCCGGGAAACACGAGGTCCTTCACATCGGCGCGCAGGATCGTGACGCCATAGCTGGCGGCGACGCCTTTGACTTCGTTGAGGATGTCTTCGCTGAGCTGGTTGCGATTGGTGAGGATCTGCTCGAGCGCCATGGAGGCGAGCGAGCGGCGCGCGGCGAGCTGCACATCGCTGTACAGGCGCTCGTCGTGATTGCTCACGTGGTGGAGCGCGGCGACGGGGTCGCTGACCTTGAACTGCACGATGATGCTGACGCGGATCGCGACCTTGTCGGCCGTGAGGATTTCCTGGCCCTTGATGGTGAGGTCGCGCTCGCGCACGTCGACGAGAGCGACTTCGTAGGTCGGGCGGCGGCGGAAGAGGCGCTTCCAGCGCGAGGGCACGCGGTAGCGGCCGGGGCCGAGGACGCGCGTCATGACGCCGTCTTCGTACCAGAGGGCGCGGTGGGAATCTTTGATGATGATGCTGCTTTTCATGGACTGACTTTTTTAAATGGAGCTCCGAAGCGAACGACTAGGAGGCGGACGAACCGATTCATATCGGTCCCATTGAATCGTGTGAGAATGGGTCTTGTTGGAGGTTCTCGCCGTGACGTTGCCGGAGCAAAGGGATGAGGGAAGGGGGGAGGGAGCTGAGAGCTGAGAGCTTAGAGCTTAGAGTCTAGAGCTGAGAGACTGGAGCTGAGAATGAGCGGGTGTCCGAGCGCCGTCGTTTGACGGGC
>JAZKEV010000082.1:31064-31485 GCA_040386765.1 Verrucomicrobiota bacterium
AAGGATGTGCCTTCGCTGGAAGCTACGGCAACACGCGTAACGCGCCCTACCTGGATTAGAGTTCGCCGATCTCTACCGCGGCTTCGCGGCGGGCGGCTTTGTGGTCGGCGCGCTTTTCGCGGCGCTTGCGCTGCCAGTGCGGCTCGGGGGCCTCGCCGGCCATGATGCAGCCTTGCGGCGTGATTTCGCCGACGACCTTCGCGAGGCCGAAGCGCTCGATCTGGGACTTCACTTTCGTGGCGTCCTTGTAGCCGAGCGGCGACTCCGAGAGGTCGGGCGCGCCGTTGTACCAGCGGATATCGAGTCCGCCGGTGGTCTCGGCGAGCACCTGCTGCACGCGCGACGGGTCGATCTCGCCTTCGGCGTCCTTGTAGGGCGCGAGCATGGCGGTGCGCGAGAGGTTGCGGCCGGCGCCGTGCGG
>JAZKEV010000083.1:0-235 GCA_040386765.1 Verrucomicrobiota bacterium
AGCCCTCCCTCTCCTGCCGGCTCCGCTGCCCCGGCTGCTCGAACTGGGCGCAATCGCGCATCCGCACCGGCACGCTCCAGATGGATGTATCGCTCTTCGAGAATCTGCTGCGCCAGTTGCAGGCCGGGGAGTATGCGGTCGAGAGCATCGAGTACTGCGGGCAGGGTGAACCGCTCCTTCATCCGCAGTTTCCCGAGTTCGTCCGGCTCGGACACCGTTTCTTTCCGATCACGCC
>JAZKEV010000083.1:245-10854 GCA_040386765.1 Verrucomicrobiota bacterium
CAGCGGGAATTTCGACTACGCCGCTGTCACGCAAGGCGTGCCGCCGCATGAGCTCATGGTCTCGTGCGACGGCGTATACCCCGAGAGCTACGCACGCTATCGCATCGGCGGCAAAGTAGAGCGGCCGCTCCAATTCATGCGCGACGCGATGAAGGATACGTGCCAGTTCCCGCCCATCGTCGTCTGGAAATACATTCTCTTCGAATGGAACGACAGCTTCGAAGAAATCCGCGCCGCGCAGGAGCTTGCCCAGGAAATCGGGGTCACCGCGCTGCTCTTCGTCTACACGCACTCCGCAGGAAAATCGCAGCGCTACACGCTAAACAATCCCGGGGACTTCCCGATCCTGGCGCCGAACGTGAACATCAACGCCACGCCGATCCACTATCAAGAGTCGGAGACGCCGGCGGCGCGATAACAGCCCGCGTAAACTCAAAGCGCGTTTGTAGTTCCGCCTTTAGGTGGAAGGTTTTTCGGATTCCGCCTGAAGGCGGAACTACGAACTCAGAGCTGACAGGCAGATTGACGCGGCTGCCCTGAGCTTCCCTGTCTTTCTTCACACCGCGCGCGCGTCAATGAAGGCCCGGATCGCGTCCGGCGTGGCTTTGATCTTGTGCTTCACGATCGGGCGCGTCTTCAAGACCTCGAGGCTCGGGTCCGTCGGCTCCACGCCGATGGCCGCCTTGATCGTCTCGGGAAACTTCGCGGGGCTCGCGGTCGAGAGGACCACGTTCACGCGGTCGCCGCTCAGGTCCTTGAAGCCGCAGGCGGTGTGCGGGTCGCTCACGTAACCATAATCCCGATACACGCGCTGCGTGATCACCGCGATCTCCGCATCGTCGGTCCGCGAGGCGGAGAAGGTGTCGCGGTTGAAGTTCTCGAATTTGTACGCGCCCGTCTGCTTGAACGTATCCATCACCGCGCGGACCTTCGCCGGATCGCGGCCAACCGCGAAGTAGATGAAGCGCTCGAAGTTCGAGGCCACCTGGATATCCATGGACGGCGCGAGGCTCGGCTGCACCGCGCCCACGCGATACTCGCCGGTCGTGAAGAGCCGGTAGAGGATGTCGTTCTGGTTCGTTGCCACGCGGAAGCCACGGATCGGCACGCCCATTTTCTGGAGCATCCAGCCCGCGAGCACGTTGCCGAAATTCCCCGTCGGCACCACGAACTCCACGTTGCCGCGCTCGCTCGCCGGCAGTTTGAGCCAGGCGTGCAGGTAATAAACGCACTGCGCCAGCACGCGCGCGAGGTTGATGGAATTGACCGCCGAGAGCCGGTGCCGCAGGCGAAACGCCTGATCGCCGAAGACCTCCTTCAGCGCCGTCTGCGCATCGTCAAAGGTGCCGTCCACCGCGAGCGCGAAGACATTCTCCGCACCGGTGCAGGCCATCTGCCGCTCCTGCAGCGGAGCCACGCGGCCATCCGGATACAAAATGAAAATCGCAGTGCCCGGCCGGCCAATGAGGCCGTGGATCGCCGCCGCGCCGGTATCGCCGGAGGTGGCGCCGAGGACATTGATCGACTCTTTCCGCACCTTGCACTGGTGCGCGTAGAGATTGCCGAGGAGTTGGAGCGCGAAGTCCTTGAAGGCAAGCGTGGGCCCGTGGAAGAGCTCCAGCACATAGAGATTCTTGGCGAGGGGCTTCAGCGGCGCGATCGCCGGATCGTTGAAGCGCGTGTAGCTCGCGTTGACGATCCCGCGCAGCGTCTCCGCCGGGATATCCGTCGCGAAGACGCGCATGAACTCGAAGCACAGCTCCGCGTACGAGCCGCAGCGCTCGAAGGTCGCCAGCGAGCCCGAGAGATCGGGCAACTGCTCCGGCAAAAACAACCCGCCATCGGGCGCAAGGCCCGTGGCGACGGCATCGGAGAAACTGAGCGCGGGCGTCTGGCCCCGGGTGGAAATGAAGCGCATGGCCGAGTAGCGAGTAGTGGGTAGCGAGTAGTGAGTAGCTGGCATGCGAAGATGCTCGCTACTCACTACCCGCTACTCGCTACTACTTACAGATTCTCGAGGCCAAACGCCGCGTGCGTGGCGCGGGCGGCTTCGTCCGCCTTGTCCTTGGCGATCACGACCGAGATCTTGATCTCCGAGGTGCTGATGAGTTCGAGGTTCACGCCGGCCTTGGCCAGCGTCTCGAAGAGCGTGGCGGCGACGCCGCTATGCGTGCGCATGCCGACGCCCACGACGGAAAGCTTGGCGATCTTCTCGTCGAAGGTGGCCTCGCCGCCGACTTCCTTGAGCGCGGGCTCGAGGGCCTTGACCGCCCTATCCTTCTCGGAGAGCGGCACCGTGAAGGTGAGATTGGCCACGCCGCCGCGGCCGACGTTCTGCACGATCATGTCGACGTTGATATTGGCGTTCGCGAGCGCCTTGAAGACGGTGGCGGCGGTGCCGGGCTTATCCGCGATATTGCTGACGACGACCTTGGCTTGGTCCTTGTCGACGGCGACGCCGCGGACGACGACCTTTTCCATGTAGGCGACTTCCTGTTTCACGATGGTTCCTGGGTTATTGTTAAAAGAGGAGCGGACTTCGAAAACGACGTTGTACTTGGAGGCGAACTCGACCGAGCGGGTCTGCATGACCTTCGACCCGAGCGAGGCCAGCTCGAGCATCTCGTCGTAGCTGATTTCCTGGAGCTTGCGGGCATCCTTCACCACGCGCGGGTCGGCGGTGTAGACGCCGTCGACATCGGTGTAGATCTCGCACTTGTCGGCCTTGATGGCCGCCGCCAGCGCGATCGCCGTGAGGTCGGAGCCGCCACGACCGAGGGTCGTGGTCTGGCCGACTTCATTCGTGCCCTGAAAACCGGCGACGATGATCACCTTGCCGGCCTTGAGGTCGTTCACGAGCGCCGTGGCGTTGATGTCCTTGATCTTCGCCTTGGTGTGCACCGTGTCGGTAAAGATGCCGGCCTGCGCACCGGTGTAGCTCACCGCATCCACGCCGATCGCGTGCAGGGCCATCGCGGTCAGCGCGATCGTCTCCTGCTCGCCGATGGCGAGGAGCTGGTCCATCTCGCGCTCGCTCGGGAGCAGCGTGATGGCCTTGGCGCGAGCGATGAGCTCGTTGGTCACGCCCGCGCGGGCCGAGACGACGACGACGAGCTCGTTGCCGGCGTCACGGCTCGCCTTGATGCGGTTGGCGACATTCTTGATGCGATCGACGTCACCGACTGAGGTGCCGCCGTATTTCTGAACGATTCTGGCCATTGGTAAGGTTAGAGAAAGTCTGGAGCTTGGAGCCAAGAGTCTGGAGCCAGAAATACCAAAAGCCTTCCGGCTCTCAGCTCTGGGCTCTTCGCCCTCAGCTGGTTTTTCACCGCTCGAAGTCTCCGATTCGCAGCAGCACCGGGTCATCCAGCACCGCGCCGAGGGAGCGCAGGAGTTTGAGCGTCGCGTTCATCGCGCGCTCGTTGCTCTCGTGAGTTGTGAGCACCAGCGAGGCGGCACCGGGCTGGTCAGCCGGGCTCTGGATCACGCTCGCGATGCTCACTTTTTGCTTCGCCATCGCGGAGGCGACACGAGCGAGCACGCCCGGCTCGTCTTTCACGGTCAGACGCAGATAATAACGCGAGCGGATGCTCTCCGGCGGCGCGAGCTTGCAGCCGTTGCCCGCCGGGGTCGTGACCTCGCCGAGCAGGTGGCCGCCCTTGCCGTGCTTGAGGAGAGAAGCCGCGTCCGCGATATCGCTGATCACCGCGCTCGCCGTCGCATCCTGGCCGGCGCCGCGGCCGCTGTAGAAGGTGGTCCCGACAACATCGCCGGTGACCGAGACGGCATTGAAGACGCCGCTGACATTCGCGACCACATTGCCCTCGGGCAACAGCGTCGGATGCACGCGCACGCTCAGCTCGTTCTTCGCAAAGTCGCGCGTGATGACCGCGAGGAGCTTGATGCCGAAGCCCAGCATCGAGGCGTTCTTGAAATCCGAAGGCGTGATCCGCGAGATGCCCTCGACGATCATCTGGTCGGTCTTCACCCAGACACCGTGCGCCAGCCAGGCGAGGACCGAAGCCTTGTGCGCGGTATCCCAGCCATCGACATCGAGCGATTCGTCGGCCTCGGCATAGCCGAGCCGCTTGGCCTCCGCGAGCACCGCGGCGTAGGGCGCATCCTGATCCTCCATCTGCGTGAGGATGTAGTTACAGGTGCCGTTCAGGATGCCGTAGATCCGCGAAAAACGATTCGCGATCAACCCCTCGCGCAGGGCCTTGATGATCGGGATGCCGCCCGCGACCGAGGCTTCGAAGAAGAAATGCCCGCCATGCTTCTGTGCCGTCGCGATGATCTCGGAGCCGTGCTCGCAGATCAGCGCCTTGTTGGCCGAGACCACCACCGCGCCGCGCTTGAGCGCCGCGAGTGTCACCTGACGGGCGAGCGTCGTCCCGCCCATCAGCTCGCACACGATCTGGATCGAGGGATCGTTGGCAATCGACAGCGGATCGTCGGTGATCGCCTTGGCCGGGATCTTCACGTCGCGCTTCTTCTTCAGGTCGCGCACGGAGGCGCGGGCCAGATTGAGCGTGACGCCGAGACGCGCCTCGAGCTCGGCCCGATGGCCCGAGAGATGTTTCCAGACGCCCTGGCCTACCGTGCCGAAGCCGCACAGGCCGATGTTGAGGGTGAGAGGTTCGCTCATGATTTCGGTGCGGCGCTGGCGGCAGCCTTGCGTCCGATCTTGGACTCGGTGCCGGCCAGAAGCCGCGAGATATTCGCACGGTGGCGGAGAATGACGAAGAGGGCGACCACCGCCGAGACGCTGATGAGCACAGTCGAGCGCTGCATAAGCACGGCAGTGATGGGCAGTGACGCCGCCCCGATCATCGATCCAAGCGAGATGTAGCGCGTGAGGCCGATGATCACGAGGAAGATGGCCAGCGCGATCCCCCCGCCGGCGGGAAATAGCACAAGAAATCCGCCTGCGCCAGTCGCGACGCTCTTGCCGCCCTTGAACCGGGTGAAACAAGAGAAGCTATGGCCGAGGATCGCGGCCACGAGGCCGGTCACCATCAGGATTTCGATCTGCGCCCTATCGAAGGGGCAATTCGCGCCGGCGAGCCCTTTCGCGAGCAGCGGTCCTCCGGTCGCGGCCGCGCCCTTCAGCGCATCGAGAAACAAAACGAGATTGCCGGGCCCATGGCCGAGCACCCGGCGCACATTGGTCGCGCCGGGATTTTTCGAACCGACCTCGAAGATGTTCACGCCCTTCGCGCGCGCCACGAGATACCCGAACGGCAGTGAGCCGAGCAGGTATCCGACAGCGAGCGTGATGAGGATCGGGGTGAGCATCCGTCAGGGCGCAGCCTTACAGCTGCACAAACTTCGCCATCTTGATCGCCGGGTGGCTCTTGATGACCTTGCGCGCGCTCTCGCTCGGCTCGGTGTCCACGCGCACGACCATGTAGGCCGTGCTGCCCGGAGTGAGACGGCTGAGGGACATGTCGGCGATGTTCACCTTGTCTTTGCCGAGGATCGTGCCGACTTCGCCGACCATGCCAGGCTGGTCGACATTCTCGAGGACGAGCAGCTTGCCGTCGGCAAGCACTTCGACTTCGCGGTCGTTGATGTTCACGATGCGGGGCTGGTTGCCCTTGCCGGTGAGCGTGCCGGAAGCCGAGTAGACCGTGCCATCGGGCGCGATCGCCTCGACCTGGATGAGCTCGCTGTAGCCCGAATTATCGGACGACTTCACCACTTCGGCGCGAATGCCGAGGCGCTCGATGAGGACGGGCGCATTTACAAAGTTCACTTCGTCGCCGCTGATCTTGCGCAGGTAGCCGCGCTCGATGGAGCGGGTGACCGCGTTGGCATCGACGTCGACGAGCTTGCCGAAGTAGGTGATGCGGAGCTGGGCGATCTGCGCGGGCGCGATCTGCTGCACGAGCGTGCCGAGCTTGGCGCCGAGGTCGAGGTACGGCCCGAGGACCTTCATCGTCGCCGCGTCGATCGAGGGGACGTTGACCGCGTTGCGGATCACGCCGCCGTTGAGCACGTCGGCGATCTGCTCGGCGACTTCGATGCCGACCGACTCCTGCGCCTCGGCCGTGGAGGCGCCGAGGTGAGGCGTCAGCACGACATTGGGCAGCGAGCGGAGCTCACTGTCCTTCGCGAGGGGCTCGTCTTCGAAGACATCGAGGCCGGCAGCCGCGACCTTGCCGCTCTTCAGCGCCGCGATGAGCGCGCTCTCCTTGATGATGCCGCCGCGGGCGCAGTTGAAGATACGCAGGCCCTTCTTGCACTTCTCGAAGGCCGCCTCGTCGATCATGTACTTCGTGTCGTCGGTCAGCGGCATGTGCACCGTGATGTAGTCCGACTGCTTGATCAGCTCATCGATTGTCACGCCCTCGACCTGCATGGCCTTGGCGCGGCTGGGCGCGAGATAGGGATCGTACGCGAGCACCCGCATGCCGAAGGCCTGCGCGCGCTTGGCGACTTCGCCACCGATACGGCCGAGACCCACGATGCCGATCGTCTTCTTGAAAAGCTCGATGCCCGAAAACGTCTTCCGGTCCCACTCGCCCTTCTTCATCGAAGCGGCGGCCTGCGGCACCGGGCGCGCACCGCAAAGGATATGCGTGAACGTGAGTTCCGCCGTGGCGATGGTATTGCCCGCCGGAGTGTTCATGACCACCACGCCGTGATTGGTGGCGGCCTCGACATCGACATTGTCGATGCCCACGCCCGCGCGGCCCACGACCTTGAGGTTGGGCGCAGCGGCAAAGACCGCCGCCGTGATCTTCGTCTCCGAACGCACCGCGATGGCATGCACATCCTTCACGAGCTCGAGGATCTTCTCCGGAGAAGAGCCGTAAGCCTCGACGACTTCAAAGCCCGGCTGCGCGCGCAGGTAGGCTACTCCCTTGGGTGAGATCTTATCGGCAACGAGGACTTTCATCGGGAAAAATGGCTCCAAGGGAAATCCCCGCAACCCGCGCTAGCAAGGACAAGTTTCGGTATGACCCGGGGGCCTGCGCCCCATCCGGCCTCACGGCGCCTTGAACGGGCTCCTGAGCTCGGCGCGCAGGCTTTCCGCAAGGCCCTTTGCCGTCTTCTCCGCGTAAGGCGATGCGAGGAGCTCGTCGCAGAGAGCACGCGCCGCGTCCGTCTGCCCCGCTCGCCAGCGCGCCATGGCCAGCGCGCTCAACACCTCCGAGGTCGAGACCTGATCGACCAGGACGCGGTAAATTTTCTCGATGCGTTCGACCGCTGCCCCATCCACGCGCGGCCCCAAGGCCTCGGCCCACGCCACCGCCTCATTGGCTATCTTATGCTGGGGCTCGATGGCCAACGCCTTGCGCCCCAGTAAGATCGCATCCTCAGCCTCCTTGGCCCCGAGACGGGAGTGACTGGTCACCCTGGGGAGTCCACGGCTGACGAGCTCCATCGCCATGGTCGAATATATCGCGGGATTGAGCGTACTGCCGTCGGCAAGCCGGCGCAGCTGCGCCCCGCCGGCGTCCATGCGCTTCCACTGATAGCACGCTTCCGCCAGCAATTCGCGCAACGACTCAGTCTTGAGGCCTCGCGCCAGAAGTGCGTCAAGTGACTCCTCGCTGGCTTTGATCCTCTGATTAAGAATCTGGGAAAGCACGAAGAGCTCACGCATCTCGGTGACCGGCAGATCGATCTTGATCGGCACGAAATTCATCGTCTGAGGGGGCACCCGCACGGTGGTCACGTTGTACTTCCCCGTCCGATGGTACGCGTCCATGGCTTTCTGCCATCCCTTGAAATCCTCCCCAAATACCCGCTTGAATTCTACCTCAGTCGGAGCCTGGCCCGCCTCCATCCGCGCCGCCCATTCGACGAGTCGTGCCGTCCATACGGGATCGGGGTTTGCCAGCAGATACTGCACAAAGGCCGCCGATTGCCCAAAATAGCGCCCGACATCCCATTCCTTCCTGAACTCTTCCGAGCGCTGGTCGATCTCGAAGAAGCGCTGCCAGGAGAGCCAGCCCTCCATCTTGAGGCTCACCGTCCGCACGCTTTGCCGCCCGAACATCAACGAATCGCCGTTGATTTCCGAGGTCTCGAAAAACGCCCCCATGCCATTAAAGAACCACAAGGGCCCATCCAGGTTCATCGCACGAATCAGGCCCTGCCCCTGGATCGCCCGTACCATCGCGGGACTCTCATTCTGCCAGTCGTACTCCACCAGGATGAGGCTCGCGAAGCCGCGTGCCGGCTGCGAGACCGCGGCCGTCCATTCCACCGTGCCTTTGCTCCGGATCTTTTTCCAATCCGAGTTCGATGTCGGCAGCACGATGTGGGTCGGCGGGAGATTTTGCATTCTCCGGCGAAAGAAGGTCTGCGATGCCCGATGCAGCATCTCGAACTCACGGATGAGCGCGGTCGCATCCTTTTGATTCGCATCCGTGTAGACGATATAGTTGGGCGAGCTGACCTTGATCCAGCGTTTGAAGTCCACGCTGTTGGCGCTGACTTCGTAGGGCGACATCCGGATCGCGATGTCGTTTTCCGCCTTGGGCCGCTCGGCACCGCCGAGGGAGACGAGGCCGGCCACGAACAATCCCAGTCCCGCAGCGACACGCGTGACTTGGGAGAAGAGAGATAGCTGCGCAGGCATGAGATTCATCGTGCTTCGGGCAGCCGCACCGACGGATATTTCAGTAGGCCAAGGGGATCGCTTGTCACCTCCACCAGCAGCTCGTTGTCCACCCGGCGTTCGTTGATCGGCCGCACCGGCCGGTCCTCCAGCTTGGCCAGCACCACTTCGGCGCTCTGGGCGGCCCAGGCATCCCACTCGAAATGATTGATATCCTTCAAGAGCTGCAGGGCGGGCTCTTTCATGTCGCTGTGCAGTCGGATGAGCACGAGTGCGAGCAGAGTGCGCTGCTTTTGTTTCAAGCGGGGAAACGCGCCCTGCACCAAGTTAACATTCGGGACATAGGGAGCCTCGGCAAAGGCCTCCACCCATGCGAGTAATTCATACGCCGTCGTCTGCAACGGCTCATACTCGATGGCCCGTTTCAAACGGGCGCGCAGGCGGGCGACGGTAGGCAGCGGCAACCGGAAATAGTAATCGAAATCCCGAAACCAGTCCCGCGTCTCCAACCGGGTGAGCTCTCTATAGATGGCTTGATTCGTGGAACCTGCGGCCAGCGCTTCTTCCCAGCGCTCGCGGGCCTTCGCCTCGTCGTTTTCCATGAGCGCGATCGCACCCAAGGCTTCAAAGATGCGCGGGTCGCGGTCGGCCTTCGCCGCGGCATCCACGAGAATGAATTTTCCCAGCTCCGAGCGATTGATGCGGGCGAGTAGTTCCGCCAACCGCGGCCGAATCTCGTCCCGCGCCACCGCCCTTGTCGCATAGGTTGGCGCCGCGGGTATTTTGGGCGTTGGCTCCCGCCCGTAGCGATAGGAGCCGGTCGAGACATACCATTCGAGCTGCCGCTGCATCTCCGGGTAATCCATGCTGAAGCATTCGCGGAAGAATTTCCGCAGATCGACCTCGGCAGCAGCTTTCCGATCGCCAGCCACAGTGGTAAAACGCGTCACCGCTTCCTTCGGGATCTTCGATTGGCCAAAATACCAGTAGTGCAGCAACGCCCACGACTGGGCGTAAAACATCCCCGTATGATCGTTCGAGCGATAGATCGGGGAGCCGTGATCGACCGTGAACAGCGTCTCCAGCGGGAGTAGCTTTTCGTGCTGGAGCGCCACCAAGCGGCCCACTTGCGGGTGGCCGATCTCCACCTTGCCGCCGTCCGTCTGGATCCCCGCGAGCAATTCCGCCATCCCTTCATTAAACCACAAAGGCGGGTCCAGCTCCGCCGCACGGAAGAGATGGTGCACATACTCATGAAAAATCAGCCGGCGCGCGGCATCCTCGTCCGCCGCAGGAGCCAGCGAGATCGTCGCCCTGTCCCGCCCCTCCAAATACACACCCCGGAACTGATGATCTTTAGTCCACGTGTTGGAGCCGTAGGCTTTGAACTCCTCTTCCGTACGAAAAAGAAACACCGTCACATCGACGCGAGCCCGCTCCACAAACTTGAACCGCTCCACAAATACCCCGCGCAGTGTCTCCAAGTCGTGGAGCAGCTGCCTCGACTCACGCTCCGCGGTGTGTGAATATAGCTCGAAATTGGGCGAGCGATAATGGCGCCACTTGTCGTCGACCGCCGGCAACGGGTCCTTCTCGGCCGCACCAAGCGCCAAGAATGTGACAAACGCGCAGCATCCTGCCCGAAGCAGTCGCAAAAGAGAAGAGATCATCGCAGCTGGAGAACTGCTACTAGGAAAAAACCCCATGGTTTTTGGTCGCAATCCCCAATTATGCCCGGCGAACCTTTTCCTTTCGGAAACGTCAGGCTGGGCACCTTTGACAAATCATCCAACGGTTGACCAACTTGGCTGCTTAGTTGCTGCAATTGGCCTTCGTCTTTTTCGAAACTTGTATTGCTCTTCATGATATTATCCCTCTCCCGCCGCCGGACTTTATTTCCCCTCTGTTTTGTCGTGGCCGGCCTTCTGCTCACCGGTTGCGGAAAGAAGCAGGACGCCACTGCCAAGGACGGCGGCGGTAAGGGTGGCAAGGGAGGCAAAGGTGGCGGCGCCGCCGCTCCCGTACTCGTCGCCC
>JAZKEV010000084.1:0-2798 GCA_040386765.1 Verrucomicrobiota bacterium
CTACACGAAAGTCGGAAAGAGTTTCTGCGTTCGGGTTTGTCCTTGGTTCAGCTCCGGTAGAACGGATCGGGGTTTATGAAGGGAGAACCGCTAAAGGATTTCACTCCCGTGAAATCGATTTTCAGCGGCTCCGGCTAATCGCCTCCGCGGTAGGAAAAAGGGGTCTGCTAAACGCAGACTTGGCGCCGGCGAATCTAGCGCCAGGCACAGGACTTTACCCGGATACTCAGCTCACTCTTTTGAAGATACACCCTAAACCCCATCCCTCCACCTCAACCTTCGATCGCCTTCTTCGCCTTCTTCTCGACGGGGTGCATCAGGATCGCGGTCGCTCCGGCGCCCACGGTGTCGGTCATGGTTACTTCGCCGCCGAGGTTGCGCAACGCGTGCCGCGCGACGGTCAGGCCCATGCCTACGCCCACGGTGTTCTTCGTGCTGACGAAGGGCTCGAACATCTTGTCGCGGACATCGGCTTCGATGCCGCGGCCGTGGTCGGTCACGCGGATTTCCACGAATTTGCCTTCCTCCGGTTTCTCGACCAGACGGGTGTGAATCGAGAGCGGGCGGGGTTCGCCCGGCTTGTTGGTGTAAGATTCCCAGCCGTTGATGAGCGTCTTGGCGATGACCTCTTCGACGATCTCGTAATTGGTATCGATCGGCAACTCGCCGAGCGGATTGTCGATCGTGACGGGCGCGGTGAGGCGGTAGTCGTCGTGGAAACGCGCGATGCCACCCTCGAGGAGGCGCTGCACGCTGGCCTTGATCAGGGGCGGGCGCGATTTCACGACGAGCGTGCTGAGCTGCTTGATGATGGAGACGATCCGCTGCACGGCGTCCTCGACGTGCTGCGCGTTCTTCTTCACCTGCTCGGGCTTGTCGTAGTACGCCTTGACGAGATCGAGGTAGCCGATGACGACGCCGAGGAGATTGTTGAGGTTGTGCGCAATACCCTGCGTGACGGCGCCGATGGTCGCGGCCTTGCGCGATTCCTCGAGGCGGCGCGTGAGATCGATGAGCTGCCGGTTGATCTGCACGAAGCGCAGCTGCGTCTGCACGCGGGCGAGCGTCTCGTCGAGATCGATGGGCTTGGTGATGTAATCGACGGCGCCAACGCCGAGGCCCTCGAGCTTGCTCTCCTTGGCCGTGCGGGCGGTGATGAAAATAACCGGGATGCCGTGGGTATCGGGGTTGGCCTGCAGGCGCTGGCAGACCTCGATGCCATCCATATCGGGCATCATCACATCGAGCAAAATCAGGTCGGGGCGGTCCCGTTTGACTGCCTCGAGCGCCTCGAGGCCGTTGTAGGCCGTGATGATTCGGATGCCCTCGCGCTCCAATTTGCGCTTCAGAAGCTGGACGTTGATGGGTTGGTCATCGACGACCAGAATCGAGGGGGCAGCCATTGATGAGGGAGGAAAGCAATTTGCCGCTCCCGGCGCAAGCTACTGCGCGCCGCGCTGACGAAACGCCTTGACGGTGTTTTTCATCAGCATCGCAACTGTCATCGGGCCAACACCTCCCGGAACCGGCGTGATCTTGGAACAGAGCGGTGAAACGGTGGTAAAATTCACATCCCCCACGAGCTTGTAGCCAGTCTTTTTCGTGGCGTCGGGCACGCGGTTGATGCCCACGTCGATGACCACAGCGCCGGGCTTTACCATATCGGCGGTGACGAACTCGGGGCGGCCGATCGCGGCGATGAGCACATCGGCCTGGCGGGTGAGGGCGGGGAGGTTGGTGGTGGCGGAGTGGCAGATGGTGACGGTGCCATTGGCGCCGGCCTTCTTCTGAAGCGCGAGGAGGGCGATGGGCTTGCCGACGATGAGCGAGCGGCCGAGAACGACCACGTGCTTGCCCTTCAGGTCAACGCCGCTGCGGGCGAGGAGCTCCATGATGCCGGCGGGGGTGCAGGCGACGAAGCCGGTCTCGTCCTCCTGCGCGACCTTGCCGAGGTTGATGGTGTTGAAGCCATCGACGTCCTTCTCCGGCGAGACGCGGCGAAACACGGCGACCTCGTCGATGTGTTTCGGCAACGGGGACTGCACGAGGATGCCGTCGACGGTGGGATCGGCATTGAGCTCGTCGAGGAGCTTGAAGAGATCGGCCTGCGTGATGGTGACGGGCGGCAGGATGATGCGGCTGGTGACGCCGATATCGGCGGCGGTCTTCTCCTTCTTCTTCACGTAGGAGACGGACGCGGGGTCTTCGCCGACGCGGACGAGGGCGATGCAGGGTTTGCGGCCGGAGAGCGCGGCGACTTCGGTTTTGAGCTCCGCGACGATGGCGGCGGCGATTTGGTTTCCGTCGATTAATTCCATGAATGAAAGTAGCGAGTAGCGGGTAGCGGGTAGCGAGTAGAGGCGAATCGCTCACGGGGAGGCGTGAGGTTGGATGCTCGCTACTCGCTACTGACTACTCGCTACTTCAATTGCAGCGTCTCGACGTAGATCACGATGTCCTTGCCGTCGGGGGCGGGCTTGGCGGTGCCGAAGACGACGACGCTGTGGTCGATGTATTTCTCGATCTGCTCGGTTTGGAGGAGCTTCGAAATATCGACATAGGCGTAGCGTTTGCCGGCGTCGTCGTTGAGCGCGTAGTCAAACGGGCGGCGCGGGGTGAACGCGCGGCGGGTCGAGACGAAGCGGCCGACGAACTGGCGGGGCAGGGAGGTCGAGCCGCCGTCGCCGAGATTGAGCATCTGTGCAGGCTGCCCACCGGTGCCGGTGCCGTAGACGCTGGGCGTGACGGGCGAGGGGGACATCGGCGAGGGCGCCGGAGCTGGGGCAGGCGTGCGCTGG
>JAZKEV010000084.1:2808-3747 GCA_040386765.1 Verrucomicrobiota bacterium
TCGGTTTTGGGGCGGCTCCCGACGGCTGCGGCGGGGGTGGCCGGAGTGGTGGCGATCGGCGGAAGGGAGCTGCTCGCAGCGGCGGGGCCGCCGACATTGATGTAGCCGACGAGCTTCTTCTCGAGGTTGAGCTGCGTCCACTTGCCGCGGAGGCCGGTGATGCTCGCTTTGTCGCCCTTCTCGGCGACGGCCACGATGCCGGCATCGGCCTTGGGCGAAAGGCGCATGGGCGCGCCGGGCTTCACATCGAGGCTCTTGGCGAGATCCTTGTTCTCGACGTAGACTTCGAAGGGGCCGGGCAACTCGACGGCGGTCCAGCCGGCGGGCGCGGTGGCGCCGAGGCCGATGGCAACCGTGGGCTCGGTGCCGGCCTTGAGATAGGTGATCGCGGGCGACGACGAGTCCGGCTTGGTGTGGACGGCGGTCGTGGTGGCGAGCGGAGCGGCGAGGGCGGCGTGCCAGGTGGCGAAGAGCAACGCGGCGGCGGCAGGGAGTTTAATCTTCATCGACGGAAAGAGAGGGTTTGGTTGAGGGCGCGGGCGCGCGGCGGGCGTAGGCTTCGTAGGCGGCGCGGGGCGTCGGTGGGTTTTCGAAGAGGGCTGCGATGTTTTTCGTATTTAGGACTTTTCCGGCGCGCAATGGGATTCCCTTCAATTGCAGCGCACCGATCTGGTAACGCTTCAGGCGCTTCACGTCGAAGCCCAGCGTGGTGAAGAGCAGGCGGATCTCGCGCTTCTTGCCGTGGTGCATGTGCACGTCGAGGCTGGTGGCGGTCTGGGTGGCATCGGCGTTGATCAGCGCGGCGCGCTCGACCTTCAGGCGCTCGCCCTCGATCGTTACACCGCGGATGAGCTGCGGGAGGCGCGTCGACGGGAAGGGGCGCTCGAGGATGACGTGGTAGCGCTTGGTGACCACGTTGGACGGGTGCATGAGGCGGTT
>JAZKEV010000084.1:3757-5524 GCA_040386765.1 Verrucomicrobiota bacterium
GTCGCCATCGGTGGTGAGGATCACGAGGCCCTCGCTATCGAGGTCGAGGCGGCCGGCGCAGAAAAAGCGAAACTTGGAGAACTCACGCGGCAGCAGATCGAAGACGGTGGCGGCGTGGTGCGGGTCCTCGTTGGAGCAGACGAGGCCGCGGGGCTTGTTGACGGCGACGGTGAGGCGCGGCTGCGCGGTGGAGCGCACGATCTTGCCGCTGACGGTGACCTTGTCCACGCCCGGGGTTACCTTCTGGCCGGGGGTGGCGATCTTGCCATTCACCCACACCTCTCCCTGCACGATCAGTGCCTCGGCATTGCGCCGCGAACACAGACCGGCATCGGCGATGAATTTCTGAACTCGAATGGGCTCGGTGGAGGACAAGGGGCTAAGAGTGAAGAAAGGCGGCAATGAAGCAAAAGCCAAATGACAGGAGATGACATCTTTCAGCCTTTGCGTTCCCCCGAGTTTCGGCCTTTTTTTGCCGGATATGTCCGCTCCCGCCGACGCGCCCGCCTCCGCCTACTCGAAAGATCGCCCCTTCCCGGCGACGCTCTCCGAAAACCGCCTGCTCAGCAAACCGGGCTCGGCGAAGGAGACGCGGCACTTTGTCGTCGATCTGCGGGGCAGCGGGTTGCACTACAAGGCGGGCGATTCGCTCGGCGTTTTCCCGGCCAACCGCCCTGCGGAGGTGGATGAACTCCTGCAGCGCCTCGGTGCGACGGGCGACGAGCTGGTTTCGCCGGCCCAGCTGAAACTCGCGGCGCCGATTCCGCTGCGCGCGGCGCTGACCGAGCGGCTGGCGCTCGCGAAGCCCGCGAAGAAGATCATCGAGACGCTCGCGGCCAAGGCGGCCAACCCGGAAGACAAAGCGAAGCTCACCGGCCTGCTCACGCCGGAGTCGAAGGACCTGCTCGCGCAGTATTTGGAGGAGCGGGAGTTTGTGGATCTGCTCGCGGAGTACCCGAGCGCGAAGCTCACGCCGCAGGAGTTTGTCGATCATCTCCGCAAGCTGATGCCGCGGCTCTACTCGATCGCCTCCTCGGGCAAGGTGCATCCGCAGGATGTCCACCTGACCGTCGCGATCGTGCGCTACGAGACCAATCACCGCGAGCGCGTGGGCGTGTGCTCCACGTTTCTCTCGGATCGCGCCGCAGTCGGCACGACGCCGGTGCCGGTCTTCGTTTCGGATTCGCATTTCGGTCCGCCGGAAGATGGTGCGAAGGATTGCATCATGGTGGGGCCGGGCACGGGCATTGCGCCGTTCCGGGCGTTCCTGCAGGACCGAGTGGCCACGGGCGCCACGGGCCGCAACTGGCTCTTCTTCGGCGACCAGAAGCGCGGCACCGATTTCCTCTACGAGGAGGAGTGGGCGGAGTTCCTCGCGAAGAAGCAGCTCACGCGCATGGACACGGCCTTCTCGCGCGACCAGCTCCTGAAGGTTTACGTGCAGGATCGGATGCGCGAAAACGCGAAGGAGCTATGGGCCTGGCTGCAGGGTGGCGCGCACTTCTTCGTTTGCGGCGACGCGAAGCGCATGGCGAAAGATGTCGATACGGCGCTGCACGACATCATCGCCGAGCAGGGCGGCATGCCGGTCGAGAAAGCGGTCGAGTACGTGAAGCAGATGAAGAAGGACAAGCGGTACCAGCGTGATGTGTATTGAGGCGGAAGTAGCGAGTAGCGGGTAGTGAGTAGCGAGTAGCTGAGGTTTGGCGCTGGAAGGTAGGGAAGGGAGTCGTTGGGTGCTTCCTCCCGCCGCTCACGCGGCGGGCT
>JAZKEV010000085.1:0-680 GCA_040386765.1 Verrucomicrobiota bacterium
CAGCAAGCCGACGAAGACGACGGCGAGGTCTATCGCAATGTAGCGGTATCGGAGTGACCGGCGCGGTGTTCGCGCCCGACTCGACCCGCATGAGGCGCACCCACGCCTCATCGACGATCCGCTCCACGGGATGAGGCCCGCCGTGTTTACCGTCATCGGCGATCCCGAGCTCAATCGCACCCGGCTCTTCTCCCTCGCCGCGCAGGCCGAAGGCGTCGAGGTGGACGTGCTGCCGTACGCCCGGATTCTTGCCGGCAGGCGGGACTGGCCCGCCACGCTCACAGGGCGCCAGGTGCGGCTCGAATCGCCGGGGCGCGATTTCGAGGTCGAGCGGGCGCTCCTCGCGCGCGGCGCAGCGTTCGAAGCCGATGCGCCCTTCGCCCGCATCTCCACCGATGCCCTGCAAGCGTTGCCGCGCGATCCGGGGCTGATTCTCGCGACCCGGCAGTGGTATCTCGGCTGGCGCGATCTGCTCGCCGAGATCGCGCGCGCCGGAAGCGAGGTCGGAGCGGCGTTTCTCAACGCGCCCTCCGATATCGCCGTGATGTTCGACAAGGTCGCCTGCCACGCCCTGCTAGCGCAAGCGGGCGTGCCGGTGCCGTGCGCTCTCCCGCCGCCCGGCTCTTTCGACGAGTTGCTCGCCAGCCTCGGGATGAGCGCCCGCAAGCACCACCGCCCCG
>JAZKEV010000085.1:690-4446 GCA_040386765.1 Verrucomicrobiota bacterium
CCTTTCTCAAAACGAGCCATGGCTCCGCCGCCAGCGGCGTAGTGGCGCTCGAGCGCAATGGCGACCGCATCCAGGCGCATACGGCGATCGAGATGGCGGAATCCTCCGGTGCGGTACGGCTCTACTCCACACGCCGCCTGCGCATCTATCGCGATCTCGGCGAGGTGCGACGGCTCGTCGATGCCTTGTGCCGCGAACGACTGCACGTGGAGGCGTGGATTTCGAAGGCCGGACTCGCCGGGCGCACCGCCGATGCCCGCGTCGTCGTGATCGGCGGCCGCGCCTGCCACGTGATACTCCGCCTCGCGCGCGGCCCGATCACCAATCTCCACCTCGGCGCCGAAAAGGCCGGCGAGCACGCTCTCGCGGAAGCCGCTGGAACCGAAGCCGTCGCCCGCGTGCGAGCACTCGCCGAGCAAGCCGCTGCCTGCTTCCCAAACTCGCTCTACATGGGCGTGGATATAGCGCTCACGCCCGATTTCAAAAAGGCCTTTGTTCTCGAAGTGAATGCCTTCGGCGACCTCGTCGAAGGCGTCCTCTGGCAAGGCGCCGATACCTACACGTGGGAAGTGCGCGCCCTGCTGCAACGCAACTGGCCTCCAGCCAGGTAGGGCGTGCTTCCCCACGCCGCCAACACGCCGTCAGTAATCCGCATTCCCTTGAGGGTCGTCTCCCAAAAACGATCGCCCCAACCGCCTCCCCTTCACGTCTCCTGCACCGGCGCATACTCCGCCGGATTGTCGAAGCCCGCCGTCCAAGCCACCGCTTCATGACACGTGCGCGTCGCCGGCGGCACGCGGATCAGGTAGCGCCGGGCCGTGGAGGGACAATGCACCAGCACACACACGAGCGGCTCGTCGCCCGGCATCTCCACCACCAGGAGTTGGCGGACACCGCCCGCATCCCGGTCTTCGTCGCGAATCGTCGCGTGCGCTTCCGCGAGGAAGCGATCGAGGCCGCACTGGTCGAGCATCACGCGGCGGACCTCGGCATTGGGCTCGGCCAGAATTTCGGCCGCCGGGATCGTCTGCGGCGCAAATACCACCCGCTCGGAAACAGTCACACCCCGCCAGCGCAGGCGGACTCCGCGCAGCGACTCCGGCAGGCTCCGTACGCCGGTCCCCTGTAGATCGAGCCAGGAGGAAACCTGCACTCCCTGCGGGAGCGCGCTGATCGCCGCGCAGCCCGTGAGATCGAGCGAGGTCACTGGCCCCAGCGAAGCCGGAATCGAGGTCAATGCCGCGCAGTTCCTCGCCGAGACCCGCCCCAGCGTCACGCGCGCCGACTCCGGCCAGCGCTTGAGCGCACGACAGCCATCGAGGACGAGAAAGTGCACCGACAGGTTTTCCGGCAGCGCCTCCAGCGCCGTGCAGTCCTGCAGGATCAATGTGCCCGTTTTCAGGCCCTCGGGCAGCGAGGTCAGGCTCGCACAGCCGGTGAGATCGATGCGGTTGCCGACCTGCAGGCCAGCCGGCAGCGTTTCCACCGCCGTGCGCGCGAGATTAAGCTCAAAGCACCTCAGGCGCGGCGGCAGGGCAAACCGCTGCGACTCCTCCGATAAATCGACGCGCGACGCCTCATAGTCCTCCGGCACGCGGCCGGCTACAATCAGATCCCGCGGCGCGGGTTTCTTTTCCGCCTTCGTTTTCGCCCTCTTGGGCGTTTCCGGCGGAGCGAAAACAGGCGGTTGCTCGCTTTCGCGGCGGCCGCGGATCGAATCAATCAGCCACGCGGCGAATTTTGGCAGGGGCATATTCTCGTTGGATGCGAATCTCGTAGGCGCCGCGCGGCAGCGTGATCGGCGCATGTTCGTCGTGGGTCAGCGTCGCCTGCGCACCCGTCACTTCGAGGAAGACCTGGGTGCCCATCCGGCAGGCTGTGGCGGCCTCGTTCTCCGCGATGCGATGCGCATGCCCGGTGACTTCACCCAGCGCCAGTACAAGGCTATGGCTTTCCCGACGCCCCGAGGGCACGCGATCGATAGCCACGATAAACACATCACCCTGCCGCCAGACCGTCGAAGTGGACTGCTTCATGACGCCTCTTGATGTGGATAATCCACCGACGCTAGGCAATACCCGAACCGCTCAACGCCGCCGGCTCCGGGATGCGTTCGAGCAGTCCCTCGCCGAAGCGCTTCCGTAGTCCCAGGTGCTTGAGGTACACATAGCCGATGTGGCAGGTGCAGTGCCCACGCGGACACACTCTCGGTCGCAGCGCCGCTTCGAAATCGTCCTCGTATATATTCCCGATGGGCGTGTGCAGAAAATGGCAGCGAAACATCTGCCCCTCGCCATCGACCGCGAAACTCGTTTCGCCCGCAAAGCACTCGCGCCCCCGGCTCGCGTGGTTACGGAGATTCAAGTCGAACAGTGGATCCACGGCCGCAATGCGCTGCACCGTGGCCTCGTCGTAGTAGCGCGGCTCGTCCTTGTAGGCATTTACCCAGAGATAGGTAGCCGTGGGCAGGGCCGCCCGCAGCGCCTCCATCGCGTCCAAATGTTCGCGCAGACCCACGATGCCCACGCTATGGCGCACACCGAGAGCCTCAAGCTCGCGGCAACGCTCGAGAAATCGCTCCACCGTTATTTGCGAAGGATGGCAGGTCGCCCACAGGGCTACGCGTGTCCGGTCCGCGCGCTCGAGCCAGCGCAGAGGTCCGGAAAGATTGGTCTGGATCGCCACCCGATACACGTGCGGTAGGTGGCTGAGTTCGACCATCGCCTCCTGATAATGGCGATGCCCGAGCGCCTCGCCCCACGGCGTGAACAGCACGCCTATCCGCCGGCTGGTCTGTCGCCGCACCCAGGCGACGAAGCGCTCCAACTGCGCGCGGTCGTGCTCGAGCTCCGCGCGGGTATTGGTGCGCTTACCAAAAGGGCAGTACCGGCAGTCGTAATTACAACTGTCCAGCGGCCCGCGATAAAGAATGTCCCACGTCAGCTCCATGCAAACTCCGCCATCTGCTTCCGCATTGGCTCCGAATACAACCACGGCCCGATCGCATCGGACCACTCGAGCCCATCGGAGTTAAGGCGCAGGTGATCGTCCTCCACCGTCGCGAGCTCGAGCTCCATTAATTCCGCGAGCATCGGCCAGTCGTCCAGCCAATCGGAGCCATAGCGTGCCCGATACGCGCGCCCGTCCAGCCCGTCGATGCGCAAGAGAGATTTGATGATAAACCGCCGCTGCTGTTCGGGCAGGCTCAGTCGGATCCCATAGGTCACAACACCCGCTCCCGCGCGCCCCGGCCGCGCGAAATCGTCGACGATCTGCACGATGGATCCACGCTGCACCGCGTAGTCGCTGCTATAGTGCAACGCGCGGGTGTAGGAGCGGGCACCCGGCCCGAGGCCGACCATGCCGTCTTCCTGGCACACATAAGGCGGGTCGATTACCCCTGCACACCGCTCGGCCCGGAAGAGCCGCATCGAGATCTGCCGGTACCCATGCCCCAGCAGCCAGTCGCGCCCTTCGCGATAGAGCTCCGTCCGATTATCGCCCGGCTCGCGCTGCAGGCGATCAAGCCCCGTGAGCGGACGGACATAAAGAGGATAGAGATAGATTTCTTCCGGAGTGTGCGCCGCCGCCCGCTGCAGCGAGTGCTTCCAGCTCGCCGAGGTCTGCCCAGGGATGCCGTAGATCAGATCGATATTTCGCACTGCCACGGCGGAGGCGGCCATCAGTGCGAGCGCACGTTCCACATCGACCACATGCTGCGCGCGGCCCGCCGTGCGCACCTCCGCTTCCACAAAA
>JAZKEV010000086.1:0-11596 GCA_040386765.1 Verrucomicrobiota bacterium
CCTGCAGCGGCTCGGCCTCTTCCACGTGATGGCGGACGGCGGCAATATGCTCTTCAAGGAAGACGCACTGCCGGGGCACGTAAACAAGTTCTACTTCATCCTCGCGCCCATCGTCGCGATGATCCCGGCGCTCACGACCGTCACCGCGGTGCCGTTTGGTGCTTATCTCGACCAGGCCGGCAAGGTCGTCCCGATCGCGCTGGCGAATGTGGATATCGGCATGCTCGCGATTTTCGCTGTCTCCTCGCTTGGCGTATACTCGCTGATCCTCGCCGGCTGGGCCTCGAATTCGAAGTATCCCTTCCTCGGCGGCGTCCGCGCCTCCGCGCAGCTGATCTCTTACGAGCTTTCGATGACGCTCTCGGTGGTCCCGCTCTTCCTCTGGGTGAACGAGCCGGGTCGCGAGGCCACGCTGAGCCTTGGCCGCGTGGTCGAGTTCCAGAGCGGCGCGGGTTTCTGGGGTGGCACGTGGTTCATCCTCCTGATGCCGGTTTCGGCTTTCATCTTTATCACGTCCCTCTTCGCCGAGACGAACCGCCAGCCGTTCGACATGCCGGAGTCCGAGGCCGACCTCGTCGGTGGCTTCCATACGGAGTACGGCGCGTTCAAGTGGGGTCTCTTCTTCGTCGCGGAGTACGCGCACATGGTGATCGGCTCGGGTGTCTTCACGCTGCTCTTCCTCGGGGGCTGGAATCCGCTGCCGTGGGTCTCGCTCGCCGATCTCGTCGGCTGGCTGGGCGGCCTGAGCCCGCTGGCGGTGCATCCGCTCGCGGTCGGCATCCTCTCGATCGTGATCTTCCTCGGGAAGGTCATGGCGCTGATCTTCTTCTTCATGTGGGTGCGCTGGACGGTGCCGCGCTTCCGCTATGACCAAGTGATGGAACTCGGCTGGAAAAAACTCCTCCCGCTCTCCATCGCCAACCTTCTCTTTTACGCCGCCGAGATCGCCGCGATCCAGCTGCTGCAACCCTGGTGGGTGCATGCTGCGATCGCCGCTGTGGCCATCGCCAGCCTGGCGGTGGTAATCGTACGTACTCAATCGAAAGCAAGTCTCTGAGCGCCATGGCTGTCATCACCGTACAACGCAAACCGCTCACCTTCGCCGAGCGCACCTACGTCCCCCAGATCGTCTCCGGCTTGAAAACGACGTGGAAGCACCTCGTGAAGCCGAAGGAGACGCTGGAGTATCCCGAGCAGCGCCCCGCCATCCCGGCCGGCTACCGCGGCGTACCCACGCTGGTGAAGGATCCGAATGGCCGCGAGAAGTGCGTCTCGTGCCAGCTCTGCGAATTTGTCTGCCCGCCGAAGGCCATCCGCATCACGCCCGGCGAGATCCCGCCCGATGCCCCGGCCGGCCACGTCGAGAAGGCCCCGCAGGCCTTCGATATCGACATGCTCCGCTGCATCTACTGTGGCATGTGCCAGGAGGTCTGCCCGGAGGAGGCGATCTGGCTGCAGAATCAGTTCTCCATGACTGGCTACACCCGCGAGGAGATGGTCAACGACAAGGCCCGTCTCTACGAGATCGGCGGCACGCTCCCCGACCCGCATTTCAAGTGGGACAAGAAGAAGGACGCCGAGGAGCACGGCAACGACCGGCACTGAGATGAAACCGAAACGTAGCGAGCATCGAGTAGCGAGCAGCGAGCATCACGCGTACGTACGCGGCGGGTGTTTGTCGCCGGCTACTCGCTGCTCACTACTCGCTACCCGCTACTAACTCCAGATGGGCAACATCCTTTTCAACCTCTTCGCCGCGTTTACGCTTGTGACGGCCATTGGCGTCGTCGTGAACAAGAATGCGGTCAACGCCGCGATGTGCCTGCTGCTTTCGCTTGTAGGCGTCGCGGGGCTCTTCATCGCGCTTGAGGCCTACCTGCTGGCGTTCATCCTCTTGCTCGTCTACGCGGGCGCGATCGTCGCGCTGTTTCTCTTCATCGTCATGCTGCTCGATACGAAGGGTGAAGATCGGCCGCGCATCACGGGCCTACCGCTCGCGGCGCGCGTGCTCGCCGTCGGCCTCGTGGCGCTGGGCGTTGTTTCCTTTATCGCGCGTGGCCAGGTGAAGTCGCCCGATCTCGCCACCGTGCCGGCGGTCGGCGCCACGCTGAAGCTCTACGCGTATCAGCTCTTCACGACGTATCTCCTGCCGGTGCAGATCCTGGGCTTCCTGCTCCTGATCGCGATGCTCGGCGTGATCGTGCTTAGCAAACGGTTCGAAGGCTTGGAGGACATCAAATGAGTAGCGAGCATCGAGTAGCGAGTAGCGAGCATCGCGCGTACGCACGCGGCGGGTGTTTGGCGCCGGCTACTCACTACTCACTACTCGCTACCCGCTACTTCCGCGTATGATCCCCGCGACTCTCAACGCCTACATCGTCGTCAGCGTGTTGCTCTTCGCGATCGGCCTGCTCGGCGTGCTCATCCGCCGGAATACGCTCATCGTCTTCATGTGCCTCGAGCTGATGCTCGTGGCCTCGACCCTGGCGCTGGTCGCCTTTTCGCGCTACAACGGCACGATGGATGGCAACGTCTTCGTTTTTTTCATCCTCACGGTGGCCGCGGCCGAAGTCGCCGTCGGCCTCGCCATCATCGTCGCGCTCTTCCGCAAGCGCATGACCATCCAGGTCGACGAGCTGAATACGCTGAAGAATTAACGACACAGAGCGCACAGAGCGAAGCCCACAGAGAGCACAGAGTCTCAAACACCTTTTTAATGAAGCAGGATCACTTACACATTCCCATTTTCGATGACTCACGGTCCTCCGTGACCTCTGTGGGCTGTGCTCTGTGCGCTCTGTGTCCCAACTTGCCCTCCCGCCGATGACGATGCTTCAGCACGCCATTCTTGTTCTTCTCCTTCCGCTTGGCTCGGCGGCCGTCATTGGCCTGTTCCTGCGCCGCGCCGGAGGGATCGCCTCTATCGTCTCGACGCTCACGGCGGCGGCGATCGCGATCATCGCGCTGATCCTTGCCCTGCACGGCGAGCGTTTCCCGGCGGCGGGCTCCACGGCTTCGCTCGAGTGGCTGCGCTTTGGTGACTTCAGCCTCTCGCTCGGCATCAAGTTCGACGACCTCGCGGCGCTGATGCTCTCGATCGTCGGCATCGTCGGCCTGTGCGTGCACGTCTTCTCGCTTGGCTACATGCACGACGATGCGAATCGCGCGCGCTACTTCGGCGGGCTTTCGATCTTCATGTTTTCGATGCTCGGCATCGTTTTTGCCGACAATCTTTTCATGATGTTCATCTTTTGGGAGCTGGTAGGTTTCAGCTCCTGGCTGCTGATCAATCACTACCTCCACAAGGATTCGGCCGCCGCAGCTTCCAAGAAGGCTTTCATCGCGAATCGCGTCGGTGACTTCGGTTTTCTGCTAGGCATCGTGTGGTGCTACGCGCAGTTCGGCACGACGAATCTCGACCAGCTCGCGGCCATCGTTGGCGCGGGCGGCGAGACGGCTTCGGCGATCTCCGCGGGCATCCCGCTCCTCCTCTTCTGCGGTGCGGTCGGCAAATCCGCGCAGCTTCCGCTGCACGTCTGGCTGCCGGATGCGATGGAAGGCCCGACACCGGTTTCCGCGCTCATCCACGCCGCCACCATGGTGGCGGCCGGCATCTACATGCTGTGCCGCATTCATGTGCTGATGGTCCCGGATGCGCTCACGGTCATCATGTGGGTCGGCACCGCGACGGCGGTGTACGCCGCGCTCTGCGCGATCATCCAGAGCGACATCAAGAAGGTCCTCGCATACTCCACGCTTTCGCAGCTCGGCTACATGGTTGCTGCCTTCGGCCTCGGCTCGGAGACTATCGTCCACGGCACGGGCGCCGATGCGCACACGCATCTCGTCGCCGTCGGCGTCGGTGCTGCGATGTTCCATCTCACCACGCACGCGTTTTTCAAGGCCCTGATGTTTCTTGGCTCCGGCTCCGTCATCTACGGATGCCATCACGAGCAAGACATTTTCAAGATGGGCGGCCTGAAGAAGAAGATGCCCTGGACCTTCTTTACTTTTACACTGGGTGTGCTTGCCATCATTGGCATGCCTGGTCTTGCCGGGTTCTTCTCCAAGGATGCGATTCTTTATCTCGCATTCGCGAAAAACAAGGCGGTCTTCGCCTTCCTCGCGTTCACCGCGATTGTCACGGCCTTCTACATGGTGCGCCTCTGGATCCTCGTTTTCCTCGGCGCGCCGCGCAGCGAAAATGCCAGCCATGCGCACGAGGGCGGGCTCTCGCTCACCGTGCCGCTGGGGCTGCTCGCGATCCTCTCCTTCGTTGGTGGCTACGATTTCCTCTACGCGGGCAAGTTTGACGGGGTTCTCGACATCGTGCCTGAAGCGCATGGGACCGATCATTATGTGATCCTCGGCGTCTCGATCGCGGTGATGTTGATCGGCGCTTGCACGGCCTTTGCGGTCTACAAACCGGCGTCGACCGATGCGCTGGCGCAGAAGTCTCCCGGTCTCTTTGGCGCTCTTCGCGCGTTGTGGGTGTCATTCGACCGTGTGTACGATTGCTATGTCGCGAAGGTGCAGCAGCGCTTCGCGATGGTGATTAATTTCTTCGACCAGATCATCCTCGCGGGCGTGATCCTTCGCGGTCTCGCGGGCATCGTGGGCCTCTTCGGGCTCGGCACGCGCGCGCTGCACGTCGGCAATCTCAACGCCTACGCTTACTGGTTCCTGCTCGGCGTGGTGGCGCTCTGGGCGTTTGTCACGGGTGTCCTGACCTTCTGATCCGATGAGCCCTTTGCCCTTCGATCCTCTGCTGATCTCCATCGCGACGCCGCTCGCGCTGGCGCTGCTCATCGCGCTCGGCCTGCCCAAGCGCTGGTCGCTGAAGCTCGCCTATGTAGCCTTCGCCGTGCCGCTGCTGCTCTCGCTGCACACGTGGTATCACTTCGCTGGCGCGGCGCAGGAGAGCGGTTACGCTTTCCTCAAGACCTACTCGACCGGCCTCGATGGCATCGGCATCACGCTGAAGCTCGGGCTCAATGGCATCTCCATGCCGCTCTTTGCGATGGCGGGCATTGTCGGTTTTGCCGCGGGACTTTACGCGATTCAATCGCAGGCGGAGCGCCTCAAGATCTACCTGATGCTGCTGTTGATCATGCAGGGCGGGTTGATGGGGGTCTTCGCGAGCGTCGATGTCTTCTTCCTCTATTTCTTCCACGAACTCGCGCTGATCCCGACCTTCATCATGGTCGGCGTGTGGGGCGGCCGCGATCGCAGCTACGCGGCGATGAAGATGACGATCTACCTCACGGCGGGTGCGATGATCTCCCTTCTCGGCCTGATCGCGCTCTACGTGAAGAGTGGAGCCAACAGCTTCGATCTCATCGCGCTCAAGGCCCACCTCGCGGGCAAGCCGCTGGGCGATTCGATCCAGCAGAATATCTTTGGTCTCCTGCTTCTCGGCTTCGGCGTGCTCGTCTCGCTCTGGCCGCTGCACACGTGGGCGCCCCTCGGCTACGGCGCCGCGCCGAGCTCCAATGCCATGCTGCACGCGGGCGTGCTCAAGAAGTTCGGCCTTTACGGCCTGATTCAGGTCGGCCTGCCGCTGCTGCCCGCGGGTGCGTTGCACTGGTCGCACCCGCTCGCGTGGATTGCGGTGATCGGTAACGTGATCATCGTCGGCTTTGTCACCATTGCACAACGCGATCTCAAGCAGATGATCGGTTACAGCTCGGTCATGCACATGGGCTATGCGTTTCTCGGCATCGCGGCCGGCTCCGTGCTCGGCATCGGTGGCGTGGTCCTGATGATGGTGGCGCACGGCCTCTCGGTGGCGCTGATGTTCCTCCTTGCGACGAGCATCCACCATCGCACGCACACCTTCTCGATGGATGACATGGGCGGCCTCGCGACGAAGACTCCCGTCCTCGCCGCGTTTTTCGTCGCCGGCACTTTCGCCAGCATCGGCCTTCCGGGCTTCGCCAACTTCTGGGGCGAGCTCACGATCTTCGTCGCGCTCTGGAAATTCTCCATTCCGATCACGGTCCTCGCGGTCGCGGGCGTGGTGATCTCCGCGATCTACGGGCTGCGCGCCTCGGCGGCGGTGTTCTTTGGCACGCCTTCGGCCACGATGACTGAGGTCATGGCCAAGCACCCGCCGGTGGACCTCCGCTGGTCCGAGCGCCTGCCTGCTCTGATTCTCCTCGCCGCGCTCCTCTTCGTGGGTCTCTGGCCCAAGTCGATGTCCACGCCGATCGACGAGTCGCTTACTGCCAAGACCCAGGTCGCGAACGCGAACCGCTAAAGCCTTTCGACGGATGAACCTCGACCTCGTCAAACAAGCCGCCGAGAGCAATCTCTGGACCGCCATTTTTCCCGAGCTGATGCTCGGTTGCCTGGCGCTGCTCCTTCTCGTGCTCGAGATCGTGCTGCCCAAGAAGCACCACGTCGTGATCCCGGATGTCGCTAGCGCCGGTCTCCTCGGCACGCTCATCGGCCTCTTCCTCAACTGGAACTCCGCGATCATCGGCGCCGAGACCTTCAACGGCCTCATCCACCACACGATGGCGGGCCAGGTGATGCGCGCCTTTTTCCTCGTGGCCGCACTCCTCGTGTGTCTGCTCGCCCGCATCACGCTGGCGCGGCAGGCGATGCCGAAGATCGAGTTCTACCACGTCGTCCTCGTCGTGACGGCGGCGATGATGCTCCTCGCGCAGACGAATCACTTCGTGATGCTCTTCGTCACGCTCGAGACGCTCACGATCGGTCTCTACATCCTTGTCAGCTACCATCGCACGAGCACTGCCTCGCTCGAGGCCGGCCTCAAGTATTTGGTGATGGGCGCGCTCAGCTCGGGCCTGCTGCTCTTCGGCATCGTGCTGCTGTATGGTGTGGCGGGAAATGCCGCGCTCCCCGGCCATAGCGACAACTCGATGCACTACGGCGAGCTCGCGCGTTTCCTCGAGGCGAATCCCAAGAACTTCCTCGCGGGGCTCGGCATCGTGCTCGTGCTCTCCGGCGTCGCTTTCAAGATCGGCGCGTTTCCCTTCCAGATTTGGGTGCCTGACGTTTATCAAGGCGCGCCCACGCCAGTAACTGCGTTTCTCGCCGTAGCTTCGAAGGCCGCAGGTTTTTCGGTACTCCTCGCCCTGTGCGGGCGCGATGGGGCGTTCGAGGCCTATGCGTGGCTTACGACGCCAATCCTCACCGCCATGGCGGCGGCGACGATCCTCTTCGGTAATATCGCGGCGCTCACGCAATTTAATGTGAAGCGGCTCATCGGGCTCTCGGGCGTATCGCACGCGGGCTTCCTGCTCCTCGGTGTCGTCGCCACGCAGAACTCGACGATGGCGACGGGCGCGATCTACTTCTACCTGTTTTCCTATCTCATCGCCTCGTTCGCGGTCTTCGGGGTGATGACGCATCTGGCGGGGGCCAACGATGCCGATCAGGAGCTCGATCATTACACCGGCCTCGCCAAGGAGAGTCCGTTCCTCGCCACCGTGCTTGCGGTGGGCCTCGGGTCGCTGGCGGGTATTCCGCCGCTGGCGGGTTTCATGGGGAAGCTCTTCGTTTTCATCGCCTCCTATCAAGCCGGCGCACGCTGGCTTCTCGCGATCGCTGCGACGGGCGTGGTGATCTCGATCTATTACTACTTCGGCTGGATCAAGGCGGCCTTCTTCGAGACGTGGACGCCGGCTCCCGATGCAGATACTCCGCCGCGGCCTGCGCGCACGCCGGTCGGCTTTATCGCCGG
Organism: Verrucomicrobiota bacterium; assembly: GCA_040386765.1. Taxonomy (GTDB): domain Bacteria; phylum Verrucomicrobiota; class Verrucomicrobiia; order Opitutales; family Opitutaceae; genus ER46. Next base: position 7,712 of record JAZKEV010000086.1, read on the forward strand.
CCTCGCGCTCGGCACGCTCGCACTGGCTTCGATCGTCCTCGGGTTCTACCAAGGGCCTTTCGGTCAGTGGCTGAGTGCCAAATAAAAAAGGCGGGTCAGTGACCCGCCTTTGATGGGCGTATTTAAGTTTTGAAGAAGTGAGGCGCGGGCTCCAATGCCTGCGCCCTTTTGGTTAGCGGCCCGTCGGGGCACCCGCTCCCGGGCTCCAGTAGCCGGGCGTCCAGCGCTGGCTGGTGGCGTCGTAATTGCCGGGTACCCAAGTCGCACCTTGGGAGGGCGGCCGCTGCCAGGAGCCAAAGGTCCAATTCCACCGGTCGGAGGACCAGGAGTAGTGGCCCGGCACCCAGACTTGAGTGCCATTGCGCGTCGAGGGAATGGTTTCTGGCATCGGCGCGGGCGGCGGCGTGGTCACTCGCATCGGTGCGCCCGGAGCAACGGGTGTGACCGCAACGTCCGTTTCGGCTAAACCGCTGCGGGACATGCGTTGTTTCGTGGGGAGGGATTCAGAGCCCGCCGGGACGATAGGTGCCGTAGTGGTGCTGGTAGCGCTATCTGCGACCACAGGGGGAGTGGCCGGGGCGGCGGTCGAGACCGAGCCGTCAGCTGCAATTGGCCGCGTCCCGCTGGTGGCGCTCGCCGTGACACCTGAGTCGGTGGCAGAGGTACCGCTGGCGGAGGTACCGGAGACAGCGCTCTGCGAAGACAGGGAGGAGGAAGGCGGTTGCACGGCTGAGATGCCCGCCGGCGGGATGGTCGAAGCGGTGCCCACCCCGGTCGCCGGCATGGTAGCAGGTCCGGTCGAGATTGAGCCATCGGCCGCAATGGCCGGTGTTCCGCTCCCAGGGAGGACCACGTCAGGGGCGGCCGAACCGCTGCGGGACATCCGTTGATTTGCGGGGATCGACTCAGAGCCCGCAGGCACGATCGGCGCGGTACTACCGACGACCGGGGTGGAGGTGGCAGCAGTCGAGATCGAGCCGTCGCCCGCGACGGCCGGCGGAGCGCTCGAAGTCGTGGGAATTTGCGCAGTCGGAAGACCGCTCAAGGGAGAGATGCCGGGCTGATTGGGAACGAGAGAGATGCCGGGAGTTGCGGTCGGAATAGCGCTCGGGCGATTGACGTCCGAAAGGCCGGCGGGATCCGTCACGCTCTGGCTCGGCGAGACGGTATTCATGTTCGGGGTCACGAGCGGCGTGCCGGTAGGCGAGGGGCTGATGATCGAGCCTGTCGAGGTGCCCGAAACGCGCGACCCGCTGCTGCTCGTATCGACGTTGATGGAGGAACTGCCAGGGACCGGAATGCCGGTCGCGGTGGTTGTACCAGTGGCGCTCGTGCCCGCCGTGGTGCTGCTCGTGGAACTCGCGCCGCTGCCGGCACTGCCGCTACCGGCTGCGCCGGAGCCTGAGCCGCCGCTCTGCGCCAACATTCCGCCGCAACACGCTACGCCGCACAGTCCGGCGGCAAGGATCAAAGTTTTGGTTTTCATGGCTAGATTGAGGTTGAGGGAAACACTCCCACGCGCCGCGCCGGGGTTCCAGTGATGCGCTTCTTGCGACAGACCGAGGGTGGGGGGCTTTGTTCGCAGGGGTGAAATCGTGCACTTCGCGGGTGACGCCTCGCCCTACCTTGGAGCGCACTCTTTTCTGCCCGCTATCCGCGCGGCGGCTCCTCTGCGTCGCAATAATCCATCCCGCCCAAGCGTTTCCCTTCTTGCGACTTTTCCGGGTCTTTGCGGCCATCTCCGGCGCTGCATGAGAATCACCGGTCTCGCCCTCGTTCCGCCCCCGACAGCCGCCGACCTGCCCAAGGTTACGCCGGAGCTGCTCGCCTCCGTGCTCGCGCGTTACTCGCGGAGCAACAAGGGCGTGGCCGCCATTCTCGAGAAGGTCGATCTCGCGAATCCCGACGCCTCGATCGACCGCATCCTCAATTTTGTCGATTACGGCCACGCCTCGATCGGGGGGCTCACGGGCGGCCTTGCGGTCGCGCTGGACGATGTGTCGATGTGGCTCGCGTATAAAGTCTTCGAGATCGCGACGATGGCGGACGGCCAGGAGTCGAGCACGCGCTACATCACGATGGAGGCGAGTAATGTCCCCTCCGCCGAGGAGCTCGGCATCCCGGCCGATCTCGCGGAGCGGTGGAATTCCATCCTCGCGCGCTCGTTCGCCGCCTACCACGCGGAGTATGCGCGGCTCGATGCGCTCGCCACCGCCGAGCCCGATCGGGTGCGTCTGCCCGCGGGAGCCAAGCCGGCAGTCGTCACGCGCCTCCGCAAAAACTACGCGCTGGATCGCGCGCGGTATTTCATCCCTTTCGCCACGCGCACCAATCTCGGCCTCGTGCAGTCGTCGCGCATGTGGGCCACCACGGTGAAGCATCTCGACTCGCTGCCGCAGCTCGAGGCGCGCACGGCGGCGAAACTCATCCGCGACGAGCTGCTCAAGCAGTCGCCACGGCTCATGCGGCACAGCTTCGCCGAGAAGTCCTACACCGAGCAGGCGCAACTGGAACTCGCCAACTCGCTCGCCCTAGGCCGGGCGCGTCTCTCCGCCGCGCCGCTCGCGGACGATATCTGGGTGCAGGTCGATCGCGCCACGCCGCCGTGGCTCGCCGAGCCGCAATCGATCGCCGACGCGCTCCGCCATCGCAACAACCGCTACGGTCAGCAGGGCACCGCCACGCGGCGCATGCGCGTGACGTTTGCCTGGAACAACATGGCCTTGGCCGAGCTCCGCGACCTCAACCGCCATCGCACCGGCCATCGCTACACGCCGCTGATCCAAGCCGGTTTCTATTTGCCGCCGGAGATTCCGCGCGCGCCGCACGCTGCGCTGCTCGACGATCAACTCGCGCTTACGCGCGAGCTCATGGAGCGCGGCTCACCCGCCTACGTCTATTCCCTGCTTCTGGGCGCGCAGACGCCCTTCGAGCACAGCACGCACGCCGACAAGTTCATCTACGAGGCCGAGCTTCGCACCGGCATGGGGGCGCACTACCGCTACGCCGAGCATCTGAGCGCGGCACTCAAGGGATTCTTCACGCATGTCCCCGAAGCGCGTGATTGGGTGGTCGAGGGCACCGCGGAGCCGGAATAATAGGGCCGTTTCCTAGGATTTTGGGGCCAACGCCTGCCTTTCGAGGTGGAGCGTTTAAATGATTTGTAAGTGCGTATCCCCTGCAAATAAATAGATTTGCCGCACTGCGCGGCTTCGCCTTGCTCGAAGGCGCGTTATTCCATGATCCGCTCCAGCCTGGCAGTGGCAGTTATCGCGACATTGGGCGTGTGCGTAAATGCAACACGCGGCGCGGACGCGACGACACCGGTCGACTACACGCAGCGCAATACACCGTTCAAGCCGGGCACTCCTGCGACGCAGCCTGAGAAGCGCAAGCCCGAGATCGATCACACGATTCAGGACAAACGCGTCACTCCCGAAAAGATTGAAAAGAAGGAAGCCGCCGTTGGCGACAAGCGCGCGGCGATCGACATGAAGGAGAAGGACGAGAAAAACATCATCGAGAAGGACTCGCGCAAGCCCGAGAAGATCGAGCAGCCGAAGAGCCGCTACGACCAGCAGCGCTCGCAGTTTTCCACTTCCGAGGACACCAAGAAGCCGCCGATGGTCGCCAAGTATCAGGATAGCCTCACCGCGGCCAATGCGGTGAAGACGGGCAAGCTCTCGGCGATGCAAACCGACACGAAGGCGAAGGTGAACCGCTTCGTCTTCCGCAAGAACGGCGGTGAGCTGGCCGATGCCGCGCAAGGCGCGAGCGTTACGCCCGCTGCCGGAGGTTCCGCCCTCAAAAAGTAGCGGTGCGGCTGCGATGAGTTTTCGGGTACTTCAGTTCAACATGCAGTTCGGGCAGATCTGGGATGATACC
>JAZKEV010000087.1:0-22527 GCA_040386765.1 Verrucomicrobiota bacterium
CACGCCGGAGCAGCAGGAGCGGCTTATGGAATGGCTGGCGGTCGACCGCCTGTCCTGCGCCGGAGCGCGCGCGCGGTTAAGACGGGAGTTTGGCGTCACGGCGCCGCTCGGGGACTTGCAGTCGTTCTATGCGCGCTGTGCCACCCCTTGGAGCTATACGCGGACGCACGGCGCGGCGGAGACGATCACCCGGCTCGCATTGGCGGAGAAGCGGCTTGCACTCAAGGAGCGCAAGGTGGCGCTGCTGGAGGGCAGGGCTGCGCTCGCCGACCGGGCCAGACGCATTGCCTACAATGCGACGCTTACGGCGACGCAGCGGGGCGAACAATTGCGCGCACTCTTCGCGCTGGGCAACTGACGCCCCGCGGCCCCGCCATGCCTTTCTCGCAACAAGATGCGTTCGAGCAGCTGCACTCGCAAGTTGCAGCTGCGCAGTTCGCCGTGCAGCCCCATCCGCCCGGGTCGTTTGATCTTGGGCAGCTCGGTGCGCAGGCCGAGCGTCACGTCATCGGCACGAATCATCGCGGTTGGCTCAATCCCTACCCGATGGACGACCCTCGCAGCTTCCTGCTTGAGTATCAGCTCCGGTATTACGAAGACCGGGCGCGCTTCAAGTTCATGCTCGCCTCACGGCAGAGTGGGAAGGATTTCGCCAGCGAGGGGGAGGCGGTCCAGGACTGCAAGGACCGCCCCGGTACCGACTGGATGGTCGGAGCACCTTCGGAGCGCCAGGCACTCGACTCACTGGAACAGGCCAAGCTTTGGGCTGCCGCCTGGGAGCTGCACATCGCGGATTTCAAGACGGAGCGTGAGGGCGCGACCTCGCAGCACCTGCTGCGGAGTGCCGAGATCATTTTCGCCAATAAGGCGCGCATTCGCGCTGTGCCCGGCAAACCCGATACGGTCCGCGGCCGCAGTGCTAACGTGCTCCTCACGGAGTTCGATTTCTTCGAGCGTCCGTCGGCGACGTGGCGCGTGATCCTGCCCTCGATCGTAAATCCGATGCGCGGCGGCGAGAAAAAGGTCCGTCTCGTCACGACGCCGAATGGCGCAGGGAGCGCGGCGCACAAGATTTGGACGAAGGGGGATTCCGCCAAGATGGCGTGGTCGCGCCACCTCGTGACGATCTATCACGCCGTCCTCATGGGCCTGCCCGTCGACATGGCGCAGATCCGCGAAGCGTTGGACGATGCGGAGGGCTGGGCGCAGGAGTTCGAGTGTGAGTTTCTCGATTCGTCCCATGTCCTCCTGCCCTATGAAATCATCGCCCAGGCCGAGAGTGCCGATGCGACCGAGGTGGGCGATCCCGCCTTCTTTTCTACCGGCGGTGGCGGGCCCGTGGTCGCCGGTATCGACTTTGGCCGCACGCAGGACCCCACGATTTGCTGGACCCTTCAACAGTGCGGCGACGTGTGGGTGACGCGCGAGGTCCTCGCGCTCCACGGTGTGCCCGCACCGCAGCAGCAGCAGTTCCTCGCCCAGCGCGTCCGCCGCGCCCGCCGCGTGTGCTACGACTATACTGGCCCGGGCATCGGCCTCGGCGATTACCTGGTCGACGACGGGCAGGGTGGGGGCTTCGGCGAGTGGAAACCTGCGGAGCACAAGTTTGGCCGTATCGAGCTCTGCACCTTCACCGCTGGTTTGAAACGTGAAATGTTTCCGCGCCTGCGCCGTGCCTTCGAGGCGCCTGTTCGTCTCCGTGTTCCCATCTCTGTGGCGGTGCGCGAAGACCTGCACGCTATGCGCCAGATCGTGCGCCACGGCGAGTATAACTACTCTGCCCCGCGCACCGCCGAAGGCCATAGCGATCGTTGTACTGCGCTGGCCCTCGCCTGGCGCGCCGCCGGCGGTAGCCCCGGCCCCGTCTCGCTCGAGAGTGTCGCCTTTGGCGGCCGCACCCGAAACCGCATCGGCACTGAAAGAGGAGTGCTCGTTTAAAAAAACACCATGGATCGACCGCACAAATCCCGTCCGCGTAAAATCACCCCCTCGCTCGGCGCCGAGCGCGTGAAGCTGCACCTGCAATCACGCTTCAACCCGATTCGCGGCCTCACGCCCGAGACGCTTTCGAGTCACCTCGATGCCTTCGACCTCGGCTACCTCACGCCCGCGTCGCTGCTCTGGCAGAAAATCCGCGACCGTGACGACACGGTGAAAGCTGTCGTGGAAAAGCGTGAACTCTCCGCCTCGCTGCTCAATTGGGAGATCCTCGCCCTCGACGATTCTCCCGAGGCCGAACAGCACAAGCAGGCGCTGGAGGAGTTCTACAATGGGCTCACCGCCACGCACGCGCTCGATCGTAATACCCGCGGTGGTGTCTCGCTTCTGGTTCGCCAGATGATGCATGCCCAGGGTCACAAATGGGCCGTGCACGAGATCGTGTGGCAGCCCGGCGCGCCAGCACTCACGGCGGAGTTCCGCTTCATACCTCTCCAATTTTTCGAGAACCGCACCGGTGCCCTCCGCTTCCTCCGCACCGAGCTGGCCCTCGAAGGCGAAGAGCTCGACGAGGGTGGCTGGATGGTGACCGCCGGCGCCGGCCTCATGGAAGCCACCAGCATCGCGTACCTCTTCAAGCAACTGCCGCTCAAGGACTGGCTCATCTTCTGCGAGAAAGCCGGTATCCCCGCGCTCCACGGCAAGACCGACGCCCAGCCTGGCACCAAGGAATGGGACGACTTCCGCGATGCCCTCGCCAACTTCGGCGTGGATTGGGCGCTGGTCACTTCACTGCAGGCGCAGGTCGCGCCCGTCGATCTCAAGACCTCCGGCCAGCTCCCGCATCCGCTCCTCGTTGATCGCATGGACCGAGCCATCGCCCGCCTCTGGCGCGGCGCCGACCTCGGCACCGTGAGCCGCGAGGGCCAGTCCGTCGGCTCCAATCCGCAGGAGAGCGAGACCGATATCCTCGAGGCCGCCGACGCCCAGCTCGTCAGCGAGACGCTCCAGCACTATGTCGACCGTTGGGTGATCCGTCATCGTTTCGGTGCAGAACCGCTCGCGTCTTTCCAACTACATCTGATCCGCTGGGGCGTACCTCGCTCGAAGCGCGAACTCCTAGCCCGCTACGGCCGTCCGGCGCCCGAGGAAGGAGAAGACCTGGCCTGCGCTGCCGCATCCGTCGTCGCCGCGCCAGAGACCCCCTCCACCACCTCCGCTCAATCCGAGCGTAAAGATAAACGTCAGAGTCCGCGCCAAGCCCGCGCTGCCGCAGCATCCACCCGCGGCGCTCGTGGCTTCGCCGCCCTCGCCAACGAAGCCGATCCCTCCGGCTCCGCCTTCCTCGGCCTCACGAACGAGTTTGCTTCAACCGCGTCGACCGACGGTTGGGCCCGTGTTCCCTACGGTGAGTGGCCGCACGAAGAGGGCCTGCAGCGTTTCGGCCGCGCCGAGGCCGAGGAGATGGTCCGCTATTTCAAGAACACGTGGAATCGCCTCAAGCGCGCCATCACCGGTCTCCCGATCTATCGCGGTCACCCCGATCTCGCAGATACATTGAAAAAGCAGCGTCCCCTCGCCAATGCCGCCGACCGAGCCCACCTCGACCAGCGTATCGCCGAAGTGGAGACACGCTGGCCCGACCGCCGCGAGTACGGCTCAATAGCCGATCTCGAAGCGCGTGACGACGGCCTGTACCTCAAGCCCGTTCTCACTCCCGCCGGTGCCGCGCTCGTGAATGAAGACGGCCTCCGCTTCTTCTCGCCGCACTGGCTCGGGAAACCGCTCAGTCCCACCAATGGGCGTCCCGTCTACGGCCCCGCGTTCCTCCTCAGCATCGGCCTCACCGACCGCCCCAATATCGCGGGTACCTCTCTTGTGAACTCCGCGCCCGCCGCCGGCGCCAACCGTAACCCAAACCAGACACCCACTAACATGCCGCCTTGGCTCATCGAACTTCTCGGCCTCGTTAACGAGCCCGTCGAAGACCAGGAAAAGAAAGCGAAAGCCCTGCTCGAAAAAATCCTCGAGCGTCCCGATTCGAGCACGCTCGCTACCGAGCAAAGCGCCCGCTCTGCCGCCGAGACGCAGCTCGCCGAAACCAAGAGCCGCCTCGCAACGGCCGAAACTGCCTTGGTCAACGAGCGCGCCGCCCACACCGCCACTGCCCGCTCGCATAATGCCACGCTGCTCGATGCCGCCGTCCGCGAAGGCCGCATTCTCGAAGCCGCGCGCCCCGTCTGGCTTTCTCGTCTCGAGCGCGACTTCCCTGCCGAGTCTGCGGCCCTCGCCAACGAACGGCCCGCGCTCAAGACCACGCCCAAGACCGGCGCCCTCGGTGAGCGCAAAGCTCAGTTCTCTGCCTCGAGCAAGTTCACCGCCCTCGTGAATGAGCGCGCCACCCGCACCGGCGAGTCGTGGGACTCCGCCTGGCACGCCACCAAACGCACCGCGGACGGCCGCGCTCTCTTTGAAGAGATGAGCCGCCCAGCCGCGTAAGTTTCAAATCCACTAGCACCGAGTTGCGAGAGCCCGCCCCCCCAAGGCGGCATAGGGCTCTCCCGTGCTCCCTCCCAGCGCTCCGTCTCCGTTCAGTCCTCTCAACCACCCGTTTCTCATCTCCATCCGCTACATCATGCAACCACTCCTCCTCCTCTCGTCCCTCCTTGTTTCGATCTGGCTCTTCGCGAGCTGGATCTGCTCCCGCCCCCGTGGCGCCCGCTTCACCCCGTTGGCAAATATCGCGGAAGGTTTTGCCCCCTCGACCAAGACCTATCTCGCCGATGCCGCGATCTCTACGCGCTTTCTCGTCGGTAAGATCGGTACCGATGCCAGCCACGTCGCTCTCGCTGGCGTGAGCGATATTCCGCTCGGCATCATCGCCGACGAGGCGGCAGCGGCGGAAGACGCTGTCATGGTTCGCCTGCTCGGCGTGCAAAACGAAGGCGGCATCGCTATCGCGAGCGCTGCCATCACCGCCGGCGATCTGCTCGTACCCGCCGCCAATGGCAAAGTGCGCACGCTGCCCGGCACTTCTGGCACCTACTACATCCTCGGCCGTGCGATCAAGGCCGCCGGCGCCGACGGCGACCAGGTCGAATTCGTCCCGAGTTTCCCGATGCAGCGTGTCGTCCCGTAATTCTTCGGTCCTTCGCTGCTTCATTTCTCATCCTCAACCCACTCCCAAGTAATATGAAGAACTTCTTTCCGCTCCTCTCCCTCGCCAACGAAGCGCCGGTAGCCGCTGCTGACGAACTGCGCCCCGGCGTCATCGCACTCGCCAACGAGGCGCGCTTCACCTCCGCCAACTACAGCCAGCCGCTCACCGAGTATATCGCCGGCTGGCGCGACACCGAGAACCTGCTCGCCACGCTCGACTACATCGCTCCACGCGTCCCGGTCAGCCGCCGCTTCGAGTGGAAGAAGGCGGAGAACGCCGAGGCATTCCTCTCCGAGCTGGACGACGAGCGAGCCATCGGCGCCGGCTTCAAGCGCGTCGAGTACAAAGGCACGACGCAGCTCGGTAAAACGAAGAACCGCGGGCTTACCTACCGCATCGATCGCGACGAGGCCGGCCTCGCCGGCAACGAAGAGCGCATCGTCGCGTTGCTCACCCAGCGCATTCGCCGCAACCAGCTCCGCCGCGCCGTCACGGTGCTCCTCGCACTCGCCAACAATACCAACAAGACGTGGTCGAGCGGCACGCCCAACCCCGATGAAGAGATGCGCACTGCGGTAGCCGCCGCGCAACTCGCGGGTGGCGTCTTCCCCAACCGCGGCATCATCGGCCTCGCCGCGTGGAATCTGCGCGCCGGCATCTACTCCGCGAGCGACAAGGCGGGTGCGTTTGCCGGCCTCGCCAAGACGCCGACCGAAGTCGGTGGCATGATCGGCCTCGACGACCTTCGCGTCGATCGATCGCTCTACCAGAGCAGCGGCACGGCCAAGACGCGCATCATGACGAGCGCCGCCGTCTTTTTCCACGCGCAGGATCTCGTGGGCGTGGATGACCCGACGCACGTGAAGCGCTTCGTGACTCCCGCCGGCGACGGCGACCTCCGGGTCTACCGCCACGAAGTCGGCGCCAAGTTCATCGACCTCACCGTTGAGCACTACGACGAGATCGTCGGCACCAGCACCATCGGCGCCGAGAAGCTTACCATCTCCTAACCGGTGGCCTCTTCGAGCCTCGGCCCCCGCGGGCCGCGGCTCCCTAGAGCCCACCGGTTACGATGAGCGCGAAGCCTGCGCGGCTTCCATCTGACCCCCCACCGTTCCGCACAGCGGGACCACGTCCCTTCCAAAAAACCCAACCACGAGCCTGTCTCCTCGTACCCTCGATGCCCTGGACCCACATAGTTCTCCTCGATCTTCAAGACGCCCGCGTTGCCGAGCTTATCGACGCACTCCGCCAGGAGGCGCTCGGCTCTGGCCAGACCGATCCGATGCCGCGCGTCATCCAGACCGCGATCGACGAGCTCCGTCGCTGCGTCGCCTTTTGCCCAAACACGCCGCTCGACGCTGATACTGCCGCGATCCCCGCCGGCCTGAAGGATTTGGTCGTGCAGAAGATCGTCCGTACCCTGAAGGGGCGACTGCAGCTGCCGCTCGATGCCGACGAGAAGGAGGCCGAGAAGCTTTATCAGCGCCGTCTCGAGCAACTCACTCGCGGCGAGTGGCCCGTGGATACCCCGACGACACCGATCGCCACCTCGCCCGTTTCCCCAACCCGCGGCATCGAGCTCGCGAATTCAACTCCCCGCCAGTTCACGCGCTCCACCCTCGGAGGCCTGTAATCCCATGCCACGCTCACAGACCAGCAGCGCGGGGGAGTGCGACGACCGAGTCATGTGTCTCCGCAGCCCCGGAGGCGGCGCATGAGCGTCTCGATGACCATCGGCCCCGGCGGGTCCTTGCTCGATCGCCTGAAATCCGAAGCGCACCGCGCAGGCCTTGCGCTCGTTGCCGCCCAGGCGGTCGCGACACTCACCCGCGATCACCTCATCGCGCTAGATGGCAAGCGACACCGGCATGGTCGGCACTACTACCTCCAAGCAGCAGGCAATGTTACCGTGCAGACGAATGCCGCAGGCCTCGCGTCTGTCACCATCGATCACGTCGGCATTCGTCAACGCCGCTACGGCGGTCCGATTGTGCCCAAAGCCGGAAAGAAATATCTCACGCTGCCCGCGCAGCCCAAGGCTTACGGTAAGAGCGCGCGCGAGTTTGGCGATCTGGCTTTCGGCCTCGCGCTCGATGAGAGAGGCGCATTGCGCCCTGCGCTCGTGCGTCGCGCCAGTACCGCCACCACACTCTCGCGCCGCAAGCGTAAGGACGGCTCTCTGAGCGTCGCCGTGAATCGAGAAGACCTGCAGCGCGGGCAGGTGATGTTCTGGCTCAGGCGCCGCGTAAACCAGGGCGCCGATCCCAGTGTGCTTCCCGCCGACACGGAGGCAGAAGCAACCGCACTGCACGCAATTCGCCGCCATCTCGTACAACTCGACCCGAATGCCGGAGGCGGAGCCCATCCATGACGTTCATTCCGACCCTTTCCATTCTCTCCGCGCTGAAAACCGAGCTCGAGTCGATCGCCCTTCCTGGCGGGGCGCCTGGCGAAAAATTGTTCGAGCGCGTCGACTTCCACGAGAACAAGAAGCTTCGCGAGGCGCTCGCCGATCTCATCATCGTCAAGCAACGCGTGTGCATCGTCGTGCCCGGCGGCGATAGCTATGAAAATTTCCGCGAGGGCCGCACGACGCGCAGCGTCCTCACGCAGACCTTCGATCTCCTCATCGCCGATCGCGCCTGGGCAAAGGGCGGCCACGAAGCGGTCTTCGGCGGTGCCCGTAATCTCGGCGTGATTCGCATGAAGGACACCGTACGCGATCACTTTGTCACCCGCCCGCAGCTCGGCCTTCCGCACGTTGTCCTTATCCCGCAAGAGGGCGCGCACATCGAAATCGCCGATAGCGATGCGAAGGATTCACCCGGCCGCGAATGTTTCGTCCTGCACTACGCTACGCCCGCCGGCGAAGCGCTGCTCGTACCCACGACCGTCTACCCGACGCTCTGACCACTCTCCCCTACCGTACTCAACCCACTAAAACACGATGAACAAAGCTCGCACAGTTATTGGCACGCACGCCTTCTTCTTCCCCGACGGCGTGGCATTTACCGTCCCCAGCTCCGGCACCACGAGCCGCACTGCCAAGCCCGGCGCCGCAGACACCGCCTGGCTCGATCTCGGCGTCGCCGATTGGTCGGCCACCCCACAGAACAAGACAGTCGACTTCATGGCCCCTGCGCCCGGCGCCCGCGTGCTCTACGACAAGGTTACGACTGCGAAGGGCCTGAAGCTGAAAGGCACAATCATGGAGCTTTCCAATATCACTTGGAAACTTCTCCTTGGGGCTGCTGCGGCTTTCCCGGTCACGGGCGCCGGTGGCCAATATAATCCGCTCGAGGGCGATCCTGTCATCCGTGGCTGGCTTCAACTCCAGCAGTACAACCAGTTCAACGCGCTGATTAACACCGTCGACGTGTTCGTCGCGCTCACCGTTCCAGGCGATGTGGAATTCGGCGAGAACCCCGTCGATGTGAGCGTCGAGGCCGACGTGCTCTTCAGCACGCTCAACACCGGGACGCTCGCCTAACGCGCCGCACGCGCTTCGCCGATGCCTACGCCCAACTTCACGCACGACAACACCGCGCCGACGGCTGTCACGCGGCCCAACGAGACGCCGAGCAACACGCCTCCCGGCGATGTCACGGTCTTGTTGCCGGCGCATAGTAACACGCCGCCAGCCGGTGTCTCACTGAGCGTGATGGCGGGCACGACGAGTGAGCCGACCGCCGTTACGTACGCCTCGCAGACACCAAGTAACACGCCTCCCGGGGGAGTCACCGTCTCGACGCCTGCGTACAACAACGGACTGCCCACCGCGATCTCCCGTGCCGACCAAACACCAAACGACACGCCCCCGGGCGGAGTTGCTCGTGCCGACCAAACCCCCGGTAACACACCGCCTGGCGCCGTCGCGGTCCCCACGCCTGTGTACGACAATACCGCACCTAGCGGCATCGCGCGCGCCGACCAGACCCCCATCAATGGCGCGCCCGGTGCCGTGCCGGTGTCGGGCACAAATGGCACACAGAGCACCCCCCAGCCCATTGGCTATACGCCCGCCCTCGGCGCTCTTACCAACAACACCATGCACACACCCTCACTTCACTTCACGGGCAACCTCGCCCTCAACCAAGTGTTCGGCCTCTACAAGGCACCGGCAGCTTGTGCCATTACTGGCGTCCAACTCGCTACGCAAAAAGCTCCCGTGGGTGCCGACGTCGTCATCGACCTCGTCGACGCCGACGGCGTCTCGCTCGCGCGCACCGCTACGCTACCCGCCGGCCAATCGTTCGCCGCCGTGAACTTCGGGACGCCGCTCCCGTTGCTCAACGCCGCCATCGTGCGCGCGAAGATCGCTCAGACCGGCACCGGCAATAACCCCGGCGCCTACCTCACCGCCAACCTCATTGTGCAGCTCACTTGATGGAGCGTTGCACGCACCAGCATCGACTATGTATAAACGATTTCTCTCCCTTTTCATTGCGCTCGGGGCCGTGGCCTCGGCGCAAGTCGCCATCCCTTGGGAGGACGTGACGAAGCCCGTCGCGGTCTCCTCGATTGGCACGCTCACACCGGCCACGAACAAGATCCCGTACTATATCGACGGCACCACGGCGGGCCTCGTCACCATCGGCGGAAATCTGTCGCTCTCCGGCGGCACGCTCAATCTGTCGGCAACGCCGAACATCGGCACGGCTACGGGCGTGGGCGTGAACCTCTCAGGCAACGGTGCCTTCGGCGGCAACGTCACCGCCACCGGCAATATCACGGCTGGTGGAACCCTCACCGTGTCGGGTGTCGGGGCGAGCAATTTCACGGGCGCGATCACCCTCGCGAGCATTTTCACTTCCACAAGCATCGCGGACGAAATTATCGCGGGCATTCAAGTTAGCACAGGCGCGAAGACGATCCGACTTGCGAACACGGGAGGCAACGCGTGGTTCGGCATTCAGAACGCCGCGGGGGATTTCCTCTTCGGCGTGCCGTCGAACAACACTGCCATCGCGAGCCCATCGAACCCGGTCTACATTCGCAGCACGTCAACCACGGTGTCGGGCAACTTTACCGTCGTCGGTACGCTCGCCACGGTTGGCCCGTCGACGGGCGCGAACAAAATCGCCGTGCAGGGCGCGGCGGGACAGCCACGCGCTGTGTATCTTACCACCGGAGCCTACAACGACGGTACCGGGGCCGGTCGTCGTTGGGGTATCATCGCGGACACCACGGTGGAAGGGGGAGCGAATGCGGGCTCGAACTTTTCGATCACCGCTTACGATGACGCCGGCGCTCCGCTTTCCCCTGTGCCGTTGGCGATTACTCGCAGCACCAGCGCTGTGGTGATTGGGGGCACGGGCACGATCAAAGGTGTCCGCACGTTCGCCAAGATCGCCCACGATTTCACCAGCATTGCCGCGCAGACCGTGGGGACTACGACCGTCACGGTCACCGGGGCTGTCGTGGGCGACACCGTCGCCGTAGCACCGCCCGCCACGCTCAACGACGGCTTGATCTGCACGGGCCGGGTGAGCGCTACCAACACCGTCACGCTCACTCTGGCCAACATTACTAGCGGGGCAATCGACCCCGCCTCACTCGACTACAAAGGCACCGTAATCAGTCACTAAGTTTTTTACCGACCATGAAAACCATCAGCACCCTCACCTTCGCCCTCGCGCTCGGCGCTCTTATCCCGCTCACGGCCTCGGCCGCTGCGCCCGTCGTTGTCATCGAAAATACCGGAAACGTTTCCGTGAACGGCAGCAACATCGGCGCCCCCATCGACGCCATGATCAACAATCCTGCTCTCGCTCCCGCGATCCAGACTGCGCTCTCCACCTTTGTGGCCAAAGTGCAGACCGATGCGGCCGCTGGCATCGCCGCCGCGACTGCGGCCGCACAGGCGCAACGCGACGCCGCCATCGCCGAAAAAGAGGTGGAGAAACAAGCCGCTGTCGCCGCAAAATCAGCGGAGGCCGCTACTCTCGCCGCCCGCGCCACCGCCCTCGAACAGTACCGCAACGCGGTGGTTGTATATATCGCCGCCCTGCGCGGAACCCTCGCCGGGCTCGGAGCCACGTCCGAGCCGCCTCCGACCGCTCCCTGATTCGTTTCCCGCCCGCTTATATCCGCACCCATGACCACCACCACACCCGCCACCAAAACCGCGATGATCTTCGCGGGCGAAGTCTTCGACGGCACGGACACCGCTCACCCGCCCGCCCGGGATCTCAACCACGTGGCCCATACGGTGCGCGTGCGCGCCATGCCCGCCCGACACCTTGGCAAGGTTCTCAACGTCTGCACCGACGAAGCGGCTCTTCTTGAACTCGTCTGCCTTGTCTCGCTCTGCGACGAGGCGGGCAAACATGTGGACTGGCTCCCGGTCGATTCCGCTTTCATCGACAATCTTGACGAGCCGTCCCACGTCATGCTCGTGGCGGCAGCCCAGCGGCTAAATTTTTCCCGCGCCGCGAACTGGGTCGAGAGGCAGATCGCGGCGCACCAGGTTCAATCGACGCTGATAGCGAAGCAGACGGAGATCATGGCGCCAATGGTGCAGGAGATAGTGCGCTCGCTCGTCTCGTCCTTGCCGCCTGCCGCATTGTCGGAAAAACCTGTGACGAAGTCCTAGATGGCTTCACGCTGCACCAGCTCATCGCTCTCTACCAAGAAGACGAATGCGATCAGGCCCGCCAGGCTCTCGGGACGCTCTCGGCATTGCGCATAGCCATACCGGCGTCGCTCGATTCCAGTAGCGGGGCGCGCGACGCCTTTGAGCGCTTCGAGCGCGATCTGCTCTCTCGCGCAACCGGCAAGTCCGTGTGTTCCCGTCGGCGCTGGTCGCCCAGCAAGCGTCGTCAAACTCCTACGACCACGCCTGCCTCTCCAAACGAGCGATCATGAATCGGGCCACCATGTCCACGAGCTCCATATTTAGATCCACGTTCTGTCCGTAATATACTCCCATGGCCGATTTTACATCGACGCTGCAATATACCATTGATCTAAGAGCCAATTCTCAGGAATTGGAGGCAGCTAAGCTCAAATTCGAGGAACTTGCGGCCCGTGCCCGCAAGGCTACAGAAGCGAAAGAGTCGTTGAAATACGCGACCGAACGGCTCCAGAATGCGTTTAAGATCGGGAACGATGCTTACACGGCTACAGGTGCGTCCTTAACCAGCGTCACGACCGAAGTGCTGGGGCTGATTACAGCCTCTTCGAAGCTTGCCATCGCAGCTGATCAAGCAGGTCGTCGCGTAGGACTTTCGGCCGAGGGCTATCAGGCACTCGCTGACCGCGCGCGTGATACCAATGTCGATCTCAAGGTATTGCTCGATGGCATGAAAAGCTATCGCGATCGGCTCTCGGCGGCGGTTGCGGATCCCCGGAAGGCCAGCATGTTCGACGCGCTGAGGCTCTCTGCCAGCGAGCTTTCCAAGCTTCCGATCGAGAGCCAGCTTGGGCGTATTGCCACTGCGATAGGCAGTACCGGTACCGAGAGCGAACGGGCTGCAAGTGCGACCGCGTTGCTCGGTAAGGACGGAGCGGATCTTCTGCCCGTGCTCGATGCGCTCCGCACCAAAGGCTTCGATGAACTCAAGAGTACCCTGGAGCAAACTCGCGGATTGCTAAAGAACGATGTCTCGGCGGCGCTGGTCGCCGTGGGCGAGCGCGCAGAAGTGGCAAAGGACAAGATCACGGTATCGCTCTCCGCCCTAAATCTTAAAACCGCGGAGACAAAAGCGCAGATGCTCGAGCTGCTCGCTTGGTCGGGCGGGACGC
The DNA here is from genome assembly GCA_040386765.1 of Verrucomicrobiota bacterium. Classification (GTDB taxonomy): domain Bacteria; phylum Verrucomicrobiota; class Verrucomicrobiia; order Opitutales; family Opitutaceae; genus ER46. Next base: position 12,848 of record JAZKEV010000087.1, read on the forward strand.
TTGGGAGTGGTCTCCAGGCTGCGATGGCGGGTTCCGTTGGCGTCGCCCTTCAGAAGACGGCCAGTGCGCTTGGGGTAGACGCTGCCGTTATCAATAAAATGAGTGGGCTGGGCAAAGCTCTCGCTTCGCCATTCGGTGCAGCATTTGCGCTGGCCGCCGGAGCTTTCATCATTTCTGAACTTGAGCGCGTATTACTCGAATCGGATGTGAGTGATGTTAGAGAGGGTAACGCTGCCCGAGCGCGTTTGAGCAGTATCGATGCAAATTTGAAAGCGATGCGGGGCCCTGCCGATATCGAGAAAGCGCGAGTAGAGATTGAGAAGCGAGTGGCGGCGCTTGAACAGATTAAGACATTGTCGGGGCAACACGTATCCGCCGGAGTTGGAGGAGCCTCGCCACGTGCTGTGTTTACACAAGATCAGGATTTTGAATTGAAATGGCTCAAAGCGAAGCAGACCCTGTTAAAGTCGGCTGCAGCTCAGCGATTGATCGAAAGCGGGCGGGAAGCCGACGACGCCGCGGCAAGGAAACGTAGTGAGGAAGCGACGGCAAAGGCCGCGGAACTGGCTGCAATTGCCAAGCTGAAGGACGATGAAGAGAGCCTCGCCCGCCAGCGCGTTGCCGACGGGGAGCGTGCTAAAGCTATGGCGGTTGCGAACGATCGCATCCAAGCTGCTCTTACTTTAGAAAATTATAAATTGACCGTTCTCGAGGCAGAAGCGGATGCGGTCTCGAAAAACACAAACTTAGTCGGGGAGGCGAGACTTGCGGAACTCGCCGGGGCTCATGAGCGCATTCGCGCCGTGCTGGTCGACATTATTAAGTTGAAGATACAAGAGGCGGCGCTGCTCCCTTCGGATGGTCAAGAAAAGCTGGTGCAGCAGACGGTGGCTATCGCGGCACTACAAAAGAAGCTGGCAGGGGTTGGTATGACCGAGAACGTGGCGCCCGCGAAGAAAGCTGAAGGTAATAGTGAGCCCGCGACTGCGGGTAAGAAAGGCGACGTTCCCGTGCTCAAATCGGCTGAGCGGGATATTGACGATAAGTACTCTAAGTTCCTCGGCGGAGAAAATGATAAAGGCGAACGACGCCTTAGCGTGCCCGATGCTCCGAGGGCGGGTATGCAGAGTTGGGTGATGGCGCTCGGTAGTGAAGGTGAACAGGTGGCCAAGGCGCTTGAGGGCTCCCTCGGGGCCACGGTTGCCAGTATAAGTGATGGGATCAAGGGCTGGATAACAGGCGCGAAATCGTTCAGCGCCACGATGGGCGAATTCGCCAACACGATCTTGAAGACCTTTCTCGATCTGATCGTGAAGATGGGAGTCCAGTGGGTCGTCAATCAAGCGATTATCAAGATGGGTATGGTCGGCGTCGAGGCGACCGCAGACACTCTGCGCGCAGGGCGCGTGATCAAAGAAAACGCGGCCGAAGCCGCGACCTTGCCCGCGAAAACGGCCGGTGCCGCAGCGAGTTCAATCTCATCTTTCGGTCTCGCAGCTGCGCTTGGAGTCGCGGCGCTCGTTGCTGCCATGGCGATGTTTGGTGGCTTTGCTGACGGTGGCTACACCGGCCCTGGCGGAAAATATCAGCCCGCCGGCCTCGTTCATCGCGGCGAGGTCGTTTGGTCGCAGGCGGATATCAGTGCGGCGGGCGGACTCGCGAACGTCGAAGCGTTGCGGACGGGTGGGGGACTGGCGGCGCTAGACCTCCTCGAATTGCCCGCGCCGATGTTTGTCTCACCGGTCGCCGCGCCGGCACCCGTTGCCGCTTCGATGGCCGCAGTGGGTGGTTTGGGCGGGGCGGCTTCCGCCAAGCAGCCACGCATGATTGCCATCGTACCCGATATGCATTCCGCCCGCGCGCTGCAGCGCGATCCGAATTTCGAGAACGTCATTGTCGACGTGGTGCAGCGCCGCCGCGGCGAGATCCTCGGCTAGAATCACCATGCTTTTCCCTTCCGCTTCCATCGGCGACCTCCAGCTTCGCCTCCTCCTCATTCAGCCGGATTTCCAGCCGGACGATGGCCGGCCCATCGAAATCTCGCATCAGTTCGACACGCTCATCGGCGAGAGCCGTACGAGCATTGAAGAGCGGCGCCCCGGCCGTCGTGCGCTTCTGCTCACGCAAACGTGCACCCTGTTCCTTCGCACGGCCAACATCGCGGACGACTGGCGCAAGGGTCTCGCCGCGCTTGGCGTGCGTCCGGTCGGTATCCCTCTGTGGATCGATATGCTCCCCCCGGCGCAGTGGAGCGAGCGCGTATACGACGCAAAGAAGAGTATCGGTTTCAATCCGGAGACCGGCGACGCCACAATCTACGATGGCCCGGGCTTGCCGGCCTCGCCGACGTATCCCTATTACGCGCCCCTGCTCGTCGGTCGCTGGAAAGACCGGCCCTCAGCTGAAGCGATCACCGACGACCTCGGTTATGTGGCGATAACGATCACCGAGGCTTCGCCTTGGACTTGTCGCATCCGCCCGCACACGCACGGCTCAGGCTGGTCCGCCGACCCGGAGTTTCCGCTGCGCGACTCCAGCGACTACGGGCTCGAAACGCGCAGCATAGCCGCGGCGCGCGAGCCCGTGCTCGACCGGGAAAATGCCGTGCCGCGCTGGCGGCAGGAGGGCGTATTCAAATTCCATGGGCGCCTCGCGATCCGGCAGGCGCTGACGCACTTCGAGTCGCAGCAGGGGGCGCTGCACTCGTGGGATGATCTGCCTGCGTGGTTTCAACCCGGCGCTGATACCGACGCCACTCCCGACACGCTCACGGCGCGCTTCGCCAGCGATACGCTCAAGCTCACCTTTGAAGCGGGTCACGTGGCGAGCTCCACCATCGCCTTTATCCAGGAAGTGGATACGCCGGCGCTTGCGCAGGTGCAGCCCGGTGAGTTTCACCTTTACCAGCTCAAGTACCAGCACGACTCCGACAACCCCGAGCGTTTCACCGATTGCGACGAGCCGCTGGTGGTGGCCGATGATGGCACGTATCAACCTCGCCAAGTCGCGCATCAGGAGATCCGCCGCTCGCTCAAGCCCCAGGATGACAAGGCGACGCTGCGCCTCGCCTACGCGTCCGGTTCGCTCGCCGACGACTGGCTGCGTGCGCGTCTCTTCGGCTGGGTTCTGCTCACGATTTGGAAATGCGATCCCGATGATCCCGGCGGCACGCGTGGCACGCCGCTCTACACAGGCTTTGTATCGAGCGTCGCTCCGTCGGGCAATGTGCTCACGCTTGAAGCGGCTCTCTTTGGGCGTTTGCTAAAGGAGCGCGCCCCGGGCGATGTCTACGGTCGCCAGTGCAATACGTATGTGTTCTCCAGCCGTTGCGGTCTGGCGGAGAGCGCCCATCAAAGTGTGGGCGCCGCCGGCAGCGCCGACCTCTCGGCTGACGGCCGTACTCTCACCATCCACGATGTGAGCGGTTGGGGCGGCTCCGCGTATGTCGATAACTGGTTTGCTCAAGGCCTGCTCCGCACCGATGCCGGTCGTGGACGCAAACGCGTTGTCACCACCATTCTCTCAAGCCGGCTGGAGTCGGGAAACCTTGTCGTGCAGCTTGCGCGTCGCCTCTACGGTGACCTTCTCGAGGGCGATGCCGGTGCGCCGATCGAGGTGCAGCTTATCCCCGGTTGTGGCCGGCAGTATGAGACCGATTGTGGCGCCAAGTTTAACAATCGGACCAATTTTCAGGGTTTTCCCTATGTGCCTGACCACATCGAGCAGGCTTCACCCGGCGCGCCGAAAGTGCCGAAGAAATAAATTCAATGCGCTCCGACTACTTTCTCGTTCCCGCGCGAGTCCAAGCGCTCGCGCTTGCGTGTGCTCGCTGGCGGGGCACGCCTTTTCGGACTCGTTCCTGCGTGCCTGGCCCCGGTGGTGGTGTCGATTGCGCGGGCTTCGTGGGCGCCGTGTTTCAACAGATCGGAGCCACTCCCGCGGGCGTCAGCGTGCCACCTTACGAGATAAATCACGCCGAGCATAGCGATGCGAGCGTGCTCCGTGCCTGGTTCGAGCGCCCCGAAGTACGCGCACGGGTGCGCCGGCTCGATGAGGATGACGAGGCGCTCGCCGGCGATATGGTCTTCCCGATCGTGGGCCGCTGCGAGCATCACCTCGGCGTGCAACTCGGCAGCGTGGTGTGGCACGTCGCCCGGCCGGATGGCGTCTGCACGATGTCGCTCGCTCAGCTTAAGCTCGCCTCCAGCCGCTACCGGCTGACCGAAGGATAAGGGTGTTGTTGCGCCCGGTCCGTTCGTTTTCAGGGCGGCGATCCCAGGTGGAGCGCAAGCGATGACCGCCTCTCTGTCGTATCTCTCTCTCTCTCTTCACTCTCACTCTTTCCGTTTTCGTTCCCGCCATGTCATTCCTCGCCAAAACGCCGCAGATGCCGCAGAGCACTGCGACGGACAGCTCCCCGGTCTCCACCTATCGCGAGGCCGAGAGTGTCCCCACAGGCTATGGGCGGGATCGTTTCGTCTCTCATTGGCTAAGCCATCCTTATAACAAAACGACGAGGCCCACGGAAAATCAGACCCAGTCTGAAATGTCCGTCTGCAGCATCGCGGCGGGTTATCGCGAAGGCCCCATCGATTTTGTCGGCAAGATTTGGCGGGACGGGAAACTCGTCGTGAATCTCGACCACCTTCGGGCCCGGCGACGAATCGCTTGAAGTTCCGATCGCCACGCTCGGGAAAAATGCGCGCGCCATCATCCACCGTGGGTTGGCGGATGCCTCTGACTCGATTGTCGAGGCCTTGAATTCCGCCCAAGAAATCCAGGGCCAGACACACCCGCCTTATCGCCGCCACGCGTGGATCGAGTGGATCGATCTCGATCTCGGGCAGGGCTCCTCGGCGCTGCCCGACCTGCAAGTCGAGTTTGGCAGGAAGACGCCCGCCATCGGCGACTACACTGCTGGTGGTTTCGGGCAGTGGGGTGTGAATCCCTTTGCGGCCATTCATGCCTTGCTCACGAGCGAGACGGGCTTCGGCATCGATCCCGCCTATTTCGATGCCGCGGAGTGGGCCGCCCAATGCAGCGCGCTCGAGACGACCGGTGTCGCGCAACGCACGAGCGCGCTCACCTATTGCCATCCTGTTTTCAAAAGCGCGCAGACGGCCGATGCGCTGCTCAGCGCCACTCTGATCAATGTCGATGGCTTCCTCTACGCTGACGGCGGTCGGTTTCGCATCGGTTGGTTTCCCTCTCAGGCACCCGACGTAGGCGCCCTCCCCGACATCACCGAACACGATCTCGAAGGTGCACCGACCGGCACCAACTTTCCCGACTGGAATCGCGGGGCGAGCGCGGTCACGATCATCTTCCGAGATTTCGACCGCCATTATGAGGATGTGCCGGCGCTTTGCCCCGCGCCGTCCAATAGCGATATCGGCGTCGCGGCTACTCCCGCACGCGCCGAGCGTCCGATGATCCACGTCAATGTGGCGGCCGAAAGTGGAAGCGAAGAAGAGCCCGATTGGCCTCCGCAGGCCTCCCTGATCGCCGCCGAGATTGCGGCGAGCCGCGAGAGCGCTGAAAGCACGGTCACGCTTCCCGTGTTGAAATCGCGCGCCGTGAATGACGACGGCTCGCCGCTCATGCCTGGCGATCTCTTCGTATGGGACTACGCGCCACACTCGCTCGACCTTGTGATGCGCGTGGTCGGGCGCCGTATCCGTGCCGGTGAGACGTCCGACCTTATCGAAGCCATTCCCGAGCGTGGCCAGTTCCCGCTGCCCTACGTGCCGCCGGTCGATGACCGCGTGTTGCCGACGCCGGCCGCGCCGGGCGAGATCGTCGAAGCCGACGTGCGCCTGTGGCTCCTGCCCAACGGGCTCTCGGGTGGGCTGCGGAAAATCGCGCCGCTCGTGAACCGCGCGCACCGCGGCATCTACCGCGTCGACCTCCATCTGAGCACCGCGGGCTCGTCGCCTTGGTCGGTGATCCTCGATTCGCGTTTCTTCGCGGCGAAGTGCGTGCTGGCCAACGGTGGCACTTTGGGCTCCGGTGCGGGCACGGTGCGCGTGACGAGCACGAGCGTGGATTTCCCCCGCATGGCGGCGCAAGACGCCGTCGCGCAGGCCGACGATACGCTCTGTGTGCTGATCGACAACGAGGTATGCAGCGTGGGCGCGATCACGGTGGTCTCGCCCGGCACCTACGACCTCGCGATCCTGCGCGGTCGGCGCGGCACGACGGTCGCGTCGCACCTGGATGGAGGGACCGCTTTCCTGTTCTACCGGGCCGAGCAGACTTCGGTTGAGCACGTCGAGTTCTACCGGGTGCGTGATGGCAGCAACCTCTACAACGCCGGTATCGCGACGAAGTATTTCAAGTTCCAGCTCTTCACCGTTGACGCGGATGGGCTGGCGAAGCCAGACGATCCGGGCATGGACTTGCAGCTGCCGGACCTCTCGCCCGATGAGTCGATGGGCTACACGGTCAGCCTTACCAACGTCGCGCATACGGTCGCGTGCGCCAATGATGGCACGGTCATCGCCGGTCAGCTTGGCGCGAGTAGTCTGGCCAAGACGGATGTGAAGGTGTTCCGCGGCAGCACGGCGCTGACCGCTGTGGCGTCGGCGCCGAACAGCGACCAATATAGCATATCGCTGGGCACGCAGACGGGCTGCGCCGGCGCGAAGGAAGACCATGACACGGTGCGTGGCGACACACTGACGGCCGAGACGGGGACGATTGAAATCGTAGTGAACATCGCGGGTGTCATTCCCCTCTCGCAAGTGTTCACGCTCACGAAGGTGAGAGCCGGCGCGACGGGCACGACAGGTTCGGCGGGGAGCACCGGACCGACGGGCGCCACGGGCAGCACCGTCGAGCGGCGCTATATGCGCAGCACGCTCGTTCCGGCGACGCCGTTCGGAAATAATCCCATCGGCTGGACGATCGCGATTCCGAGCGGCAGTGATGCGCTGTGGGTTTCCGAGGCGACGAAGGACGCCGGCGGAAACGTGGTCGGCAGTTGGTCATCCCCGCAGCGGTTGGAGGGCAATGTCGTCTTCTACCTCACAACTGCGCCATCGACCGGGAGCTACACGCTGGTCGAAGGCGATCTGTGGTTCGACACCGATGACGGCAACCGCCCGCATCGCTGGGAGAATCCGGGCTCCGGGCTCCAATGGGTGGCAAAGCCCTTCGGCAATGCTGCGATCGCGAATCTCGCTGCGGGCAAGATTACGGCAGGCACGATCGAGGCCGCGATTAGCATCGGCACGCTGGGGTATTTGACGGCGGGTTCCGGTTACGGCCTGTTTTACGTCGACGACACGGAACTGAAGCATGGGGCCATGACCGTGGCCCAATATTCCGGGCTCAACGGTACGCAGCTGAGTATTATCTCCGGCGATCACCGAGCGATCGCTTATGCCCACAACACGGGTGCCGGCGTCTTCGTTGAAAACTCTTTAACCGGGAAACAGGCTATCCTGTTCGATTCAGGCCTCATCCGCGGTAACTCGATGGAATCCGGCTTGGATGGGTTTACGTCCAATGGCGCCAGTGCATTCAACGGCCAGTCGAGCTTTGCCGCCAAGATGAGGCTAATGGGGACCAATCGTTTCGAGTTCAACCGGGCCGGGAGTGACGTGGTCTATTTCGAAGAAGACTATGGTGGTAGCTATCGCGGCGACACCACGCATCCGCTGAGGGTGCGGAATGCTGCGCTATGTCTCGATGGCTGTTCAGGGGGAGGCACGCCTTACACGGCCGGGCGGCTCTACTTCTCCGACACGGTCTACCTGCACGTCGTCGGCAGTGCGCTTTGGCTGAAAGACAGCGGCGGCGATCGCGCCCTGACCTGATATTTCCTCTAACCCTCAACTACTACACACTACCATGACCATTGTCGCATTCTGCCAGACCAACGCCGCCCAAGCCAATCAGCCGGGCGCTGCCAGCAAGACCGTCCGCCTTGTCGCCGTCCCCGGCGCCCAAGGGCCGAACGCCGCCAACTTCGTCAGCGGCCTCGGAAACGGTTTCATCGAACTCCAGAATGTCACTCCCGACGTGGCGGCCCAGTTCGAAGCGGGCCAAACCTACAATGTCACCGTCTCCCCAGCGACCTGACGAGACATCGCGCACACAAAAGGTCCCGGAACGGCGGATCTTAGTCCTCCTACCCACCTCGCACGGCGCGTCCGGCGGGGGGGGGTTAGCCTCTGACGTGCCGTGAGCGCGCGATGGGTTGGATGTCCGTGCGAGGACGAACCATTTCGGCCCGAGCAGGCGTTGGCATCGAGGCGGGGTGAACGTGAAATAAATCGTACCCTTCCTGTTCGCTCATCGCGGCAGGATGCCCTCGGCGTAGGGCACCGTCCACACCACGTCGTGGGCGACGCGGTGGCCGGTGTAGCCGCTCTCGCCGTAGGCGGTGCCGTGGTCGGAACAGAGCACAAAAAAAGTCGGGCGCTGGCGGGTCGCCAAGGCGGCATGCAGCACGGGGAGCTGGGCATCGACATTCCGCAATGCGGCGCGGTGGCTGCCGAGATCGTCGGGACCTGGGGTGCCGCGGTAGTGGCGATTGGGCGGATGGATGGCCGCTACGTTAAGAAAAAGGAAGAGCGGGCGATCGGTGGGGGCGAGTCGCGTACGTTCGGCAGCGAGGGGGAATTGGTGCTCGGCGCAGGTGCGTGACTCCGGACCCATCTCGGGCGACCAGTGGCTCTCCTCGAAGAGGCCGGGGAAAACACAGCCGATCGGCGTGCGTTTATTGAAGAACCCAACGCCACCTATGCACACCGTATGAAAGCCGCGCTGCCGGAGCGCGGGTATGAGGTACGCGTCGTCAAAGACAAAGGTGCTTTCGGCCGTGGACTGACTGCCGGCAAAGCGGGCGGCGAAAAGACGCGGGGCGCGCGGATTTTTCACCGGCGTGGGAAGGAAGCCGCTGAAGAACGCGTGATGCGCGGCCCAGGTGAAGGTCGCGGGGGTGTGGCGCGGCTCCCAAGTGCCAACGATGCGCGCCAGGTTTGGCGTCTCCCCCGCTGCGAGCGCGGCGCACGCCACATCGTAGCGCAGGCTGTCAAGTACGACCCAGAGCAAGTCGTGGCTGGCGACGATGGCGTTCATATCCCAAGTTGGCTTCATAACGAGCGATCCGGATTCGGGAGGCTGGCGTTTGGCGGGCGAATGCACCAAGGATGCGGTTTTGCTTATGCCGGCAATCACCAACGCGACGCTGCGCCCCTGGCTGGAGGCCTCGCCTTTTCAAGGCTACGCCTATGCGTATCCGCACAAGACGGCCTACCGGCCACTCCAGCCGGCGATGCCCTTCAGCGAGGTGTGGGCGCAGGAAGATCGGCGGCAGCTCTTTCTATATTTGCACGTGCCGTTTTGCGAGATGCGCTGCGGCTTCTGTAATCTCTTCACCACCGCAAATCCCGAGGCGGGTTTGGTCGTGCGGTGGCTGGATGCGATGTTGGCTGAAGCGCGTACGATGCGTGACGTGCTGGGTGATGGATCGCAGTTTGCCCGAGGCGCGATCGGAGGAGGAACGCCGACTTTTTTAAGCGAGCACGAGCTAACGCGGCTGCTTGGCGGGGTGCGGGAGCTCTTTGGCGACGGGCTGCGCGCCACACCGTTCTCGGTCGAGATGTCGCCGGCGACAGTGAGCGCGGAGAAACTGGCGCTGCTGCGCGAATTTGGCATGCAGCGCGCGAGCC
>JAZKEV010000088.1:0-3088 GCA_040386765.1 Verrucomicrobiota bacterium
TCGAGGTCCGCAACAAGCTCGTGGAATCCTACCAAGAGCTGATGCGCATGCAGGTATAAGCCCAGCGCCCCTCTACCACCGCCTCTTTCGCCTTAATCTTTCCCTCGCCTTTTCCCTTCTCCGTTCACGTCCCGTCCGATGAAAAATTTCGCCAACTCGCTCGTTGCCCTCTGGCAACAGCTCGGCCTCAACCAACGCGTCTCCCTTATGGTGGCCGCGCTCGCCGTTGCCGGCGGACTCGTCGCGGTCGTCCTCTGGTCGAAGCGTCCCGATTACCAGCTCCTCTATGCCCGCATGGGTGACAAGGACGCCGCTGCCGTCATCAGCTACCTGCAGTCGCAGAACATCCCGCACCAGGTCACCGCCGGCGGCACCGCGGTCCAAGTGCCCGCGGATCAGGTTTACAAACTCCGCATGGATCTCGCCGGCAAAGGCATCCCCAGCGGAGACGGCGTAGGTTTTGAAATTTTCGACAAGGGCCAGTTCGGCCTCTCCGATTTCGTGCAACGCACGAATTACCTCCGCGCCCTCCAGGGCGAACTCGGCCGCACCATCATGCAGGTGCAGGGCGTGCGCGCCGCTCGCGTGATGATCGTGCAGCCCGAAAATCGGCTCCTCCTTACCGAACAGGGCGTGAAGGCCACGGCCTCGGTGTTCGTCGATGTCGGCGGCGGTCGCCTCGATTCCGATCAGGTCAATTCCATCCGCCACCTCGTGGCCAACGCCGTGCAGGGTCTTGGCATCGACCAAGTCGCGGTCGTCGATAATCGCGGCCATGTCCTCTCTGAAGAACTCAAGCAGGACCCTACGCTCGGCACCGCCTCTTCCCAGATGCGCTACAAGCAACAGGTCGAAGACTACCTCGCGAAGAAAGTGGAGACGATGCTCTCCACCGTGATCGGCCCCGGTAACGCTGTCGTCCGCGTCTCCGCCGAGATCGACACCGATTCCACCACGCTCACCGCTGAGAAATTCGATCCCGAGGGTCAGGTTGTCCGCACGCAAACCGTTACCGAAGACACGACGACTTCGGTCGAGTCGCGTTCGTCCGGTGGCGCTGTCGGCGTCAGCGCCAACGTCCCTGAAAAAGTCGCCGGCGCCGCCGAAACCGCCAAGCCCACATCCACCACTTACGAGATCAACCGCACCACGACCGCCACGACCCGCAATCCCGGCACGGTGCGCAACATCACCGCCGCGGTTATCATCGCGCCCCGTCCCGCCATCGCTCCGGCCACTCCCGCGACGCCGGGCGCTCCAGCCGCCGAGCCCGTGGCGCAAAAACGCTCCGCCGAGGAACTCAATGCCCTCCGCCAGATCGTGGTGAACGCCCTCGGCGTCAAAGCCCCCGCCGGCCAGTCGCTCGACTCGATTGTTTCACTCCAAGAGACACCTTTCCAAGCTTCCGCCCACATTCCCGATCAGATCGCCGCGATCCAGTCCGAGGGCCGTATGCAGGGTTGGGTCGAGGCCGCCAGCCGTTGGGCCGCCGTCGCCGGTGCCGCGGTCGTGCTGCTGATCTTCCTCCGCATGTTGGCCAAGCAGAAGCCCGAGGCCGTCCCCGTCGAAGTCCTATCGATGACGCCGGACGCCGCCTCCCGCGCGTTGCCCAACTCCAACGCGATCACGCCTGAATTGCTCAACGAACTCATCCGCCAAAAGCCCGCCAACGTCGGCGTCGCGCTGCGTGATTGGGTCTCCGCCGGCACCACCGCCGCTCCCGCGGGCAAGAGCTAACGTCCATGGCCGCCGAACTCGATTACACCAAACTTAACCGGCAGCAGAAGCTGGCCGTGTTCCTCGTTGTCATCGGCCCGGAAGCCGCGGCGGAGGTTCTCCGTCAGTTCGACGATAGCGAGATCGAGCACCTGTGCCGCGAGATGTCCACGCTCTCGATCATTCCGACTCCCGCCGCCAAACTCGCCATGGAAGAATTCTCCGCGGTCGTCGCCGCCGGCGCCACTTCCGCTCTCGGCGGACTCAGCTACGCGCAGCGCACGCTCGAGATCGCCAAGGGCGATTACAAAGCCTCCGCGATCATCGGTCGCGTCGGCCCCGTCGGCACTTCCGTCGAGGTCATCCGCGATATTTCCGAGATGGAGGGCCGCCAGATCTTCAATCTCGTGAAGCAGGAGCAGCCCCAGACCATCGCGTTCCTCATTTCGTATCTCGACAGCGACAAGTCCTCGGAAATTTTCAGCCTGCTCAGCCCCGAACTTCGCGAAGAAGTGCTCGAGCGCCTCGGCACCATCGAGTCCACCTCGCTCGAACTCGTCAGCAAGATCGTCCGCAACCTCAGCCGCCACTTCGATGTGAAGGGCCGCCCCGCGTTCCACACCAGCGGTGGCGTCCGCGCCGTGGCCGACTTGCTCAACAAGCTCGACAAGGAGACCTCCAAGAACCTCCTCGCCCGTCTCGAAGAGCGCAACGCGACCCTCAGCTCCGCCATCCGCAAGAAGCTCTTCAGCTTCGAGGATCTCAACCGCATGCAGCCGGCGGACCTGCAACGCGTCCTCCGCGAAGTGGACTCGGCGAACCTCGCCATCTCCATGAAATCCGCGAGCGAGACGCTGCGCGACAAGATCTACGGCGCCATCTCCAAGCGCGCTGCCGAAAGCCTCAAAGACGAACTTCAGATGCTCGGACCCGTTCGTCTCAAGGACGTCGAAACTGCGCAGGAGACGATCATCCAGGTCGTCCGCCGCCTCGAAGAAGAAGGCCAAATCGCCCTCGAGGGCGAAGGCGACAGCGTCGTCGCATAAGTCTTCCGAGCGCCCCCCTCAATTTTCACCTCTCAACCTTCAATCTAGTAAATGGCCTTCGCCAAACTCATCGCCTTTGACCGCCCGCTGGCTGGCGCCGCTTTCCCCGGTGCCGGCGGACGTTTCTGCACGGAAGCCGAGCTCTCCGCGCACGCGCAGGCGGGTTACCGCCGCGGCGTCGATGCCGCCCGCTCGCTCGCCGACCAGCAGATGGTCGAGTTTCGCGCTGATGTGGAAGCGCTCGGCGATGGTATTTTCCAAAAACTTTCCGCGCTCGAGCCCTCTCTGGTCGCCCAGCTTCGCGATGCGCTGCCCGGCCTCGCCCT
>JAZKEV010000088.1:3098-4698 GCA_040386765.1 Verrucomicrobiota bacterium
CACCCATGGCATTTAGCGTTGTCAGCAATAAGTCCGGGAAAACGTATTTCCTCCACGGCCGCAATCAGCAGCTCAAGGGCGGCCAGCAAGTGGTTCTCTACTACTTCGCCGGTGAAGCCGGACAGGGCGCTCTCGATGCGCTGCCCGGCCTCGCCCTGGACCTCGCGAAACGTCTCCTCGCCGGCTATGAGCCGCCACCCGAGGTCGTTTCCCGTCTCTGCCACGAGGCGCTCACCGAGCTGTTTCCTGAACGTGACAATCTCGAGCTCACCGTGTCGCCCCGCGACGCCGCGTTTCTCGAAGAACTCAAGCCCGACTGGCTGGCCGGATATCCCGGAATTCGCGTGCGCACCGATGCAACTCTTGTCCCTGGCGACTGTCAGGTTAGGAGCCGCTTCGGCCTTACCGATGCACGCCAGAAGACAAAACTCGCCGCGCTCACCGAGAGCCTGCAGCCCGCCTGATCTCTCGCGATGACCTCTTCTGTCGCTCCACTCGTTGACGTCCTCAGGACGCAGATCCGGCACCTTCCGTCGGTGCAACGCGTGGGCGCTGTTACTGCCGTCGCCGGCCTGATCATCGAGTCTGATGGTCCTAATGTTGGTTTGGGTGAACTCTGCTTGGTCCGTTCGCCCCGCTCTGAATTTCAAGTCCGCGCCGAGGTAGTCGGCTTTCGTGAACACCGCGTGTTGCTCATGCCGCTCGGCGACATGGCCGGCCTGCACGTTGGTTGCGAAGTCGCTGCCTGTGACCGTCCGCCGCTCCCGCGGATCGGCCCTGAATTGCTCGGCCGTGTCCTCGACGCACTCGGTCGCCCATACGATGGCCTCGGCTTGATTCCTGTGGAGCGTGGCCCTGCGCAAAACGGCACGCCGCCACATCCCCTGCGCCGCCAGCGCATCCACGATCCCTTTGTCACCGGCATCCGCGCGCTCGACGCGTTCACGCCTTTCGGCCGCGGCCAGCGTCTCGGTCTTTTCGCCGGTTCCGGTGTCGGTAAGTCCACGCTCATGGGCATGATCGCCCGCGGCTCCGAGGCCGACGTCATCGTGATCGCACTCGTGGGCGAACGCGGTCGCGAGGTGCGCGAATTCATCGAGAAAGACCTTGGCCCCGAGGGCATGAAACGCGCCGTCGTCGTCGTCGCCACGTCCGATACGCCCGCGCCGCTTCGCCTCCGTGCCGCCTACACTGCGACGTCCATCGCCGAGGCCTACCGCGACGCCGGCAAAAACGTTCTCCTCATGATGGACTCGGTCACCCGCTTCGCCATGGCGCAGCGCGAGATCGGCCTCGCCATCGGTGAACCGCCCGCGACGCGCGGCTATACGCCTTCCGTGTTCGCCATGCTGCCGCGCTTGCTCGAGCGCGCCGGAGCAGGGGAGCGCGGCGCTATCACCGCGCTCTACACCGTGCTCGTCGAAGGCGACGACATGAACGAACCCGTGGCCGACGCCGTCCGCGGTATTCTCGACGGTCACATCGTGCTCTCCCGCGCTCTCGCGCACTTCAATCATTACCCGGCGATCGACGTCCTCGAGAGTGTCAGCCGTCTGACTCGCGACGTCTGCACGCCCGAGGAGGTCATCCTTGCCGGCCG
>JAZKEV010000089.1:0-10482 GCA_040386765.1 Verrucomicrobiota bacterium
AGCGTGGTCCCCGCCGGTGCGACCTCGTTTACTTTCCAATGGCTGAAGAACGAGTCGCCCATCCCGGGTGCGACGAGCTCGAATTACGCGATCACGTCGGTGCAGACCTCCGATGCCGGCAGCTATACCGTACGCGTAAGTGCCAACGGGCAGAATGTGGTGAGCTCCGCGGCCACGTTGACCGTGACCGGTGGCGGTCCCGGCCCGGGGCCCGGCGGCCCGACCGCGCGGCTCTCCAACCTTTCGGTGCGCACCACCCTGGGGACGGGCCAGCTCCTGATTGTCGGCACGACGGTGGCTGGCGGAGCGAGCAATATCCTCGTGCGTGCGGCGGGTCCGGCGCTGGCGGCCTTCGGGTTGTCCACGGCGATGGTTGACCCGAGCCTGCAGCTCTTCAACGGGCCCACGGTGGCCTTCGAGAACAACGACTGGCCGTCCGATCTGGCGGCGACGTTTGCGAGCGTAGGCGCGTTTGCTTTCCCGGCGAATAGCCGCGATGCGGCGTTTGTGCGCAACATCGAGGGCGGTCGGACAATCCAGGTGCGAGGGACGGGTCCGGGCGTGGTGCTCGTGGAAGCCTACGATCTCGGCGCCGGTGGCGGCGGTCGTCTCACCAATGTCTCCGCCCGTAATTTCGTGGGCACGGGCGACGACATCCTCATCGCCGGCCTCGTGATCTCGGGCACCGGCAACAAGCGGCTGCTCATCCGGGCGGTCGGCCCGACGCTCGCCACCTTCGGCGTGGGGGGCACCATCGCCGACCCGAAGCTCGAAGTGTACAGCGGCACGACCAAGCTGAACGAGAACGACAACTGGACGGCCGATCTCGCGCCGACGTTTGCCTCGGTGGGCGCCTTTGCGCTCGATGCCAACAGCCGCGACGCGGCGCTTATCGCGACGCTCGCGCCCGGCAACTACACCGTGCAAGTCAGCGGCGTGGGCGGCGGCACCGGCGAGGGGTTGATCGAAGTGTACGAGTTGCCCTGAGGCTTGGTTTAATCCAAACGAATTATCTGCGATCGCCGCGCCGTTTTCACGTGCGCGGCGATTTTGTTTTTTCGGATGGAGGGGCGGGCGTGGCGCTGCGCCGAAGGGCAGGGATAGGCGACGTTGCTGGCGCGTGCCGTCCCGCCTCTGCCGAGGCGGGCTACGAAAAACGCTTGAGCAATCGAGGACGATCGTCGTCACCCGATTTGCGCGCATCCTGTTGCAGGATCGCGCGTCCTGCGCGCAGAGGCATTTGACGGCGGCGGGTTCTGGGCTGTATTTCCAGTTTAAACCCATTCAGCGTCAGCTTCTTCTTCTCATGAAAGCCCTTACTCAGCCCCTTCGTATCCTTGTGCTCGGCGCCGTGTGTGCCACCTCCTCGTTCGGCCAGACTCCTGCCCCGAAAGGTCCGCAGATCACCATCCCGCCGCTCAGCCCCACGAGCACGGTGAAGCACAAGGTGGGCTTCACGGAGATCGAGATCGTCTACTCGCGGCCCAGCTTGCGCGGCCGGAAAATTTTTGGGGATTGGGAGCCGTACGGCGAAGTGTGGCGCACCGGGGCAAATTCGGCGACGCGCATCACCTTCAGTACCGCGGTGAAGTTCGACGGCAAGGAGCTGCCCGCGGGCACCTACGCATTGCAATCCATCCCTGGCCCGAAGGAGTGGACGATCATTTTCAACAAGGGAACCAAGGACTGGGGCGCGTATGCCTACAAGCAGGAGAACGATGCCCTGCGGGTGAAGGCCAAGGTGCTGCCGCTGGCGCAGCCGGTCGAAACCTTCACGATCGACCTCAACGATTTTCGCACGGAGTCGGCGACGCTGAACCTCATGTGGGAGAAGACGCACATCGCGGTGCCCTTTACCTTTGACGTGAAGTCGTCGGTGGTCGCCCAGGTCGATGCGGCGATGAGTTCGGGTGGGACGATTCCGCCCGGCGCATATTATCAGTCGGCGATGTTCTACCTCGAAAACGGCCTCGACCTCGCGAAGGCGAAGACGTGGATCGAAAAGGCCACGGCGGGCGAGAAGCCGCAATTCTTCATGCTCTACGGCAAGGCGCGCATCCTTGCGAAGCTCGGCGACAAGGCGGGCGCGACCGCGGCAGCCAAGCAGTCGATCGCGGCGGCGGAAGCTGCGGCGGCGACCATGGGTCAATCGGTCGCGGACGAATACAAGCGCCGGAACAACGAACTGCTCGCGACGCTGAAGTGATGAGCGCGCGACTTTGCGTTTCCGCTGCGCTGTTGGGCACGCTGGCGATGATGGCGACACCCCGTTCGCAGGCTCAGCCGGCGGAAACGACTGCGACGGCGCAGGCGCCGGGCGCGGCGATCCTCCAGGATTTGCGCAGCTTCAATACCGTGGCGACGCTGCTGCACGTCGCGGCGCATCCCGACGACGAGAATACCACGCTGATCACTTACTTCGCGCGTGGGCGCGGCTACCGTACGGCGTATCTCTCGCTCACGCGCGGCGATGGGGGGCAGAACGAGATTGGCCCCGAATTCGACGCGAAGCTCGGCGTGGCGCGCACCCAGGAACTCTTGGCGGCGCGCAAGCTCGATGGGGGCCGGCAGTTTTTCACGCGCGCCATCGACTTCGGCTACTCGAAGTCGGTCGATGAGACGCTGCAATTTTGGGATCGCAAGGAAGTGCTCGGCGACGTGGTGCGGGTGATCCGCACGTTTCGCCCGGATGTGATCGTAACGCGTTTCTCGCCGACGGCGGGCGGCACGCACGGGCACCATACGGCGTCGGCGGTGCTGGGCGTGGAAGCCTTCAAGCTCGCGGGCGATCCGAAGGCGTATCCTGAACAACTCGCGCAAGGCCTGACCGTGTGGCAGGCGAAGCGGGTGGTGTTGAATGGTTTTGGCGGCCGGGGCGGCGGCAGCGCTCCTGGCAGCAGCAGCGTGAACGTGAATATCGGCGGCAAGGATCCCGTGACCGGCCAGACATTTGGCGAGATCGCGATGCTCAGCCGGCGGAAGCACATCACGCAGGGCTTCGCCAATGCGGGCATGCGGGGCAGCGGCGAGGAGGCGTTTCTCCATCTCGGTGGCGAGGCCGCGACGCAGGATTTGATGGATGGGATCGATACCACCTGGGCCCGTGTGCCCGGCGGCGCGGAGATCGGGCAGCTGGCGGCGGCGGCGATCGAGCAATTCAAAGGCGAGGATCCGGCCGCGAGCGTGCCGGCGCTGCTCGCGATCCGGAAGAAGCTCGCGGCCTTGCCCGCGGACCCGGTGGTCGACGACAAGAAGACGCAGCTCGACCGGATATTGCAGACGTGTCTCGGGCTCGAGGTGCAGACCCTCGCGGATCAACCCGAAGTGGTACCGGGCGAAAAAGTAAATCTCGAAGCGCGGCTGCGCGTGACGGGGCCGGTGCCGGTGAAGTGGATTAGGTTTAGCGGCCCGGTGCGCTCGATCGATTTAATCCGTGGGGAGACGAAATCTGAAATCCGCGCGTACGCGATTAATCCGAAGGAGCCGTTGACGCAGCCCTACTGGTTGCGCGAGGACTCCGCGGCGGGCATCGCGCGCGTCGCGGATCCGAAGCTCATCGGCCTGCCTGAGAATCCTCCGTGGGCGGCGATCGAGTATACCTTTGAAGTGGACGGGCAGCAGTTTGGTGTGCGCACCGAGCCGGTGCACATCACCAAGACGGCGAAGGGCGAGCGTCTGCGCCGTGTGGACGTGATTGCTCCTGCGGCACTGCACTTCGTTTCCGATGTGTCGGTCTTTGCGCTCGGCGCTACCAAGCCGGTCGAGGTCGAGGTGACGGCCGCGCGCGCGGGGACCGAGGGTGCGCTGCGGCTTGAGCTGCCGCAAGGTTGGACGGCCACGCCGGCCAGCCACGCCGTCAAGCTCGGTGCGATCGGCGAGAAGGCGCGTTTCAATTTCGTCGTGACGGCGCCCGCGAGTGCGACCACGGGGCGGGTGACGGTGAGCCTCAACGATGGCAAGTCGAGCTACTCGAGCCAGCGCATCGTCATCGATTACCCCCATCTGCCCATCATGTTGCTCCAGCCGCCTGCGCGGGCGCGACTCGTGAGCCTCGATATCGCCACGCGCGGCAAGAATGTCGGCTACCTGCCCGGTGCCGGCGACGATACCGCCGAGGCGCTCGAACAGCTCGGTTATCAAGTGACGACGCTGGGCGGCACCGATCTCACCGAAGAAAAATTGAAGGGCCTCGATGCCGTGGTGATTGGCGTGCGCGCCTTCAACGAACGCAAGGACCTCAAGCCGCACCTGACCGCGCTTTTCGCTTACGTCGAAAAGGGCGGCACGGTGATCGCACAGTACAACCGGCCGAATGGCCTCGCGGCCGAACCGCTCGGGCCCTATGCGCTCTCGATCCAGGGCTCGGCGCCGGCCTTGCGCGTGACGGATGAGAAAGCGCCCGTGAGTTTCCTCGCGGCCGACCACGCCTCGCTGACGACGCCCAATAAGATCGGCCCCGCCGACTTCGAGGGCTGGGTGCAGGAGCGCGGCGCGTATTTTCCCAGCTCGTGGGATAAGAGCCGCTACACGACGGTGCTCGCGATGAACGACCCGGGTGAGGACCCGCTTAATAGCAGCGTGCTCGTGGCGCAGCACGGGAAGGGCTACTACGTCTATACGGGCGTCGCGTTCTTCCGGCAGCTGCCGGCGGGCGTGCCCGGGGCGTACCGGCTCTTTGCGAATTTGGTGTCGCTCGGGAAATGATGCGACGCGACGAAGTCGAAGACGATCGTGACCCGCCCGGCGTGCCGGGCTTCCGCACGTGGCGGATGGTCTACGTTTTTGTCTTTGGAGCCTTTCTCCTGATGGTCGTGGCCCTGACGATTTTCGCGCGCTACTACGCATGAACGTCTTCGATTGGCTCGTGCTCCTCGGGACGATGCTGGGAATCGCCGCCTACGGCACGTGGCGGACCCGGCACACGGAGAACCTGAGCACCTACCTGAAGGGCAGCAGCTCGACGAAATGGGGCACCATCGGGCTCTCGGTGATGGCCACGCAGGCGAGCACGATCACGTATCTCTCTCTGCCCGGACAAGCCTACGAGAACGGCATCGCCTTCAT
Source organism: Verrucomicrobiota bacterium (assembly GCA_040386765.1). Taxonomy (GTDB): domain Bacteria; phylum Verrucomicrobiota; class Verrucomicrobiia; order Opitutales; family Opitutaceae; genus ER46. The sequence goes on from JAZKEV010000089.1 coordinate 5,065, forward strand.
TCAGAATTATTTCGGCCTGCCGCTCGCACTGATCCTCGTGTGCGCGGTTTTCCTCCCGATCTACCGTCGGCTCGGCGTCTACACGGCGTACGAGTACCTCGGGAAACGCTTTGACCAGAAGACGCGTCTCTTCGGCGCGGGACTCTTCCTCCTGCAGCGCGGTATCCAGAGTGGCATTACGATCTATGCGCCGGCGATCATCCTCGCGACCGTGCTCGGGTGGCGGCTCGATCTCACGATCATCTTCACCGGGCTGATGGCGATCGTTTACACTGTGACGGGCGGCAGCGCTGCCGTGAACCTGACGCAGAAGTGGCAGATCGGAGTGATCTTTGGCGGCATGTTAACGGCCTTTGGCGTATTGCTGTGGAAGCTGCCGCCGGATGCGACGCATATTGCGGGCGCGATGGGTAAGCTGCAGGCGGTGGACTACACGCCCGACCTTAAGCTGCGCTACACTTTCTGGAGCGGTCTGCTTGGTGGCTTCTTCCTCTCGCTTTCGTACTTTGGCACCGACCAATCGCAGGTGCAGCGGTACATCGGTGGGGAGAAGCTGCGGGAGGGGCGGCTTGGACTGATGTTCAACGCGCTCTTCAAGATCCCGATGCAGTTCTTCATCGTGCTGCTGGGCGCGCTGCTCTTCGTGTTCTACCAGTTCCAGCCGGATACGCCGGTGATCTTCAACCGGCCGGCGTGGGAGCGGCAGATCGAGGGCCCGGAGGGCGCAAAATTCAAGGCGCTCGAGGAGCGGCACGCGGTCGCGCACAAGGACAAGCAGGAGAAGATCCGCGCCTGGGCCGCGGTGCGAGAGTCGGGGGATGCGCAGACGGAGACCGCCGCACGCACCGCCATGAGCGCCGCGCAAAAGGCTTCGGATGCAGTGCGCAAGGAGGCGCGCGATGCGCTCTATGCGGCCTCGCCCGATGCGAAAAAGACCCGCGATTCGGACTACGTTTTCATTACGTTTATTCTCACGCAGTTGCCGCACGGTGCGATCGGGCTGCTGATCGCCGTGATGTTTGCCTCGGCGCTCTCCTCGAAGGCCGGTGAGTTGAATGCGCTGGGAACGACGAGCACGATCGACCTCTGGCGGACCTTCCGCCCGCTGGTGGCGCAGGATGAGCCGAGGAATGTGCGGAACGCGAAGTGGTTCACGGCGTTTTGGGGCGCGTTCGCGATCAGCTTCGCGCTCTTCGTGAGCTTTGCCGAAAACCTGATCGAGGCGCTGAACACGGTCGCCTCCATTTTCTATCCCGCGCTGTTGGGTGTCTTCGTTGTCGCGTTCTTCCTGAAGAAGGTGGGCGGCTCGGCGGTTTTCTACGCGGCGATCACGGCTCAGCTCGTGGTGCTAGGCATCTTCTTCTATGGGAAATATAATCCCCAGCATGAGATCGGTTATCTCTGGCTCAACCCCATCGGCTGCGCGGCCTGCGTGCTCTTCAGCACGATTCTCCAAGCTTTCATGCCACCCCGTAAAGTCGAGGAGGCGGCCGCATGAGCGCGCCCGTGATCTGCTTCGGCCAGCAGCCGTGCGGGTTTTTCCCGCGGCGCTTTCTCTTTGCAAAGTTTCAGACCGCGCGCCGGCTGCAGGCAGAGCTGGGCGGCGAGATCGTGTTTTTTTATCACGATGCCGACCACGATCCGCGCGAGACGCAGACGACCCTGCGGCATCGCAAGACGGACGCGCCGGCGACGATGAACTTCACGTTTCCGAACAAAGTGCAGCGGAAGTGGTCGCCGCTCTACGCCAAGCGCATCGCCGACGGCTGGCATGCCACGACGGCGCGGCAACTCGGCGCCTACGCGGATGCGAAGTGGGTGGAGGCGTTCAAGCGTACGCCGGTCACGACGGCGGCGGAGTTCTGCCTCGAGATGTATCGCGCGATGGGGCTGCTCGAGGGCATCCGCGTCGTGCGCTCGGGGGATCCCGCGGTGCGGCGGGCGGCCTGCGCGATCGACGACTACTTCGTGGATGTGCCGCACGAGGGCGAGATCGTGCGCGCCCGCTGGATGGAGGGTTGCCCGCGCCTGCACGAGGGCGGTGAGTCGTACGTCGCGCTGCCGGCCTGCGAGGTGACGAAGGAGCAGATCAGCCCGACGCGCGACTCGCGGCTGCGCTGGATGCAATCCATCGTGCACTGCACGCACTATATCGCGGGCGCGGGCGAGCAGGCGTACTTGAACAAAGCGGATGCGCCGGAGATAACCTTTGTGAATCGGGATGCGATCGAGCGTTCCGATGAAGCGTATGTCTAAACCCCAAGCCCCCACCTTGCTCGCCTTTGGCGCGCACCCGGACGACATCGAATTTGGCTGCGGAGGAGTCATCGCGCGCGAGACGCAGGCTGGGGCAAAGGCGCACTTCGTGGTATGCTCGCGCGGCGAAGCGGCCACGAATGGCACGCCCGCGCAGCGGACGCGCGAAGCGAAGGCCGCGGCGGCGCTGCTCGGCGCCACGGTGGAATTTATCGATCTCGGCGGAGACGCGCACTTCGAGGTCACGGCGGCGTACACGCTCAAGCTTGCCGCGGCGATCCGGCGCGTGCGGCCGACGGTTGTGCTCGCTCCGTCGGTGGTGGAGAATCAGCACCCCGATCATGCGAAGCTCGGCCGGATGGTGCGCGATGCAGCGCGGCTGGCGCGGTATGGCGGAGTAAAGGAACTGAAGCGCCTCGCGCCGGTGGCGATTGAGCAGTTGTTCTTCTACGCGGTGACACCGGAGGCGGAACCGACGGATCTCGGCCGGGTGCTGGTGGCGGTTTCAAACGAAGAGGCGTTTCGGCGGTGGGTCGCCGCGATGGAAGCGCATGCCTCACAGATGAAGACGCGCAACTATCTCGAACTGCAGCTCACACGCGCTCGGCTCAATGGCCTGCGGGCGGGCGCCGAGTATGCGGTGCCGCTCTTCCCGGCGGATGCGCTGCTCGTTGAGTCGCTCAGCCAGCTCGGGCGCGGGGCGCGGAGATTTTGAGTATGGCTGGAGCGCGACCGCTGAAGATTGGCATCACCTGTTATCCCTCCGTGGGGGGCAGCGGGATCCTGGCTTCGGGACTCGGCGAGGAGCTGGCGCGGCGCGGGCATGAGGTGCACTTCATCAGTTACGAGCGGCCGTTTCGGATGCCGGCGGGCGCGCCCCGCCTGCATTTTCACCCGGTCGTGATCAATGACTACGCCGCATGCGACGGCGGCAATCCTCGCGCGCGCGATGTTGCCGGTGGAGCGACCGGTGCGCGTGGTGACGACGCTGCACGGCACGGATACGACGCTGCTGGGCCGCGATGCGGGTTATGGCCCGGCGATCCGGCATGCGCTCAAGAGCTCGGATGCGGTGACGGCGGTCTCCGGCTGGCTGCGCGACGAAACGCATCGGCTGCTCTCGCTCGATCGCCCGATTGATGTCATCTACAATTTCTTCGCGCCGCGTGCGCCCACGCGCTCGCGCGCGGCGGTGCGCGCGGAGCTCGGGCTGCGCGAGGGGGAGGCGATGATCGTGCATCTCTCGAACCTCCGTCCGGTGAAGCGCATCGACCTCCTGCTCGACACCGTGGCTCGGGTTCGGCCGCGCGAGGCCTTCAAGCTCGTGATTCTCGCGGGCGGAAATTTCGGGCCGTTCACGGAGCAGGTACGGCGGCTGGGCCTGATGGAACGCGTGATCGTGCGGGAGAATGTGCAGGAGGTGGAAGACTATCTCCAGGCGGCGGACCTCGGCCTGTTCACCTCGGAGTCGGAGAGCTTTTGCCTGAGCATGCTGGAGGCGATGTGGTTTGGATGCCCGAGTGTTTCGACCGCGGTGGGTGGTATTCCCGAGGTGGCGGAGGATGGCGTGAGCGGTTTGCTGGCGCCGGCGGGCGATGCAGATGCGCTGGCGCGGGCGGTCGAGGTGCTGCTGAAAGATCCGGCGCGGCGGATGGCGCTCGGCCAGGCGGCCGGACAGCGTGCGCGCGAGAAATTTTCCGCCGACGTAATCGTGTCGGAGTACGAGGCGCTATATCGCCGGGTATTAGGTTGAGGTTGGTTGGGGCGTGAGGATAGCCGGGCAGCGGAACCGAGGCGGCTGGCGGCTGACTGTGGGCGGTCTATGCGTGCAATCTGGAAAGGCGCGATCAGCTTTGGTTTGGTTACAATCCCGGTGGCGCTGCACACCGCTACCCGGCGCGAGGAACTGAAGTTCCGGATGTTGCGGAAGACCGATCTCAGCCCGATCAACTACAAGCGCGTGGCCGAAGTGGACGGCAAGGAAGTGCCGTGGGATCACATCGTAAAGGGTTACGAGTACGAGAAGGGCAAATTTGTCGTGCTCAATGACGAGGACTTCAAGCGGGTGGACATCGAAGCGACCGAAACGATCGATATCATGGACTTTGTGGATATCGCGGAGATCAACCCTATCTTCTTCAACAAGCCGTACTACCTCGAGCCGCAGAAAGGCGGCGGCGGGGTCTACGGGCTGCTGCGGAATGTGCTCGAAAAGTCGAACAAGGCGGGAATCGCCAAGGTGGTGATCAAAACCCGGGAGCATCTTGCGGCGGTGAAGGCCAACGGGAAGTTTCTCGTGCTCGAGATCATGCACTTCGCCGACGAGCTCGTCTCCACCGAGGGACTGAAGCTCCCGCAGGAAAAGAAGGCCCCAGGCAAGCGCGAGGAGGAGATGGCCAAGACACTCATCGATCAGATGACGGAAAAATGGGACCCGGAGCGCTACGTCGACGACTACAAGACGGCGTTGAAGAAAGTCATCGACCGCAAGGTCGAGGCCGGCGGCAAGGAATTGCCGACCGAAAAGCCGACGAAGCGGAAGGCGACCAACGTTATCGATCTGGTCGAGGTGCTCCGGCAGAGCTTGGAGGCTTCGGGGAAGGGTGGAGGGGCAAAGGAATCTGCGTCGGCTGATGTCGGCGCGAAGGGTGCGAAGGGCAAAGGGAAGGCGGCGAAAGCTGCGGCCAAGGCGAAGCCGAAGCCAAAGAAGGCGGCGGCGCATAAGAAGGCGGCGTAGGCTGCCGGTACCCTTTCTTGCGATGCCCTTGGGTTAGAGGGTAGGAGAGGGTGGGGCGAACCGTCCTTGGTGAGCTGTCGCGGTTAGACCGCGGGACCCATGAGATTTCCTTACGCGTAGAGCGCGACGGCTCGGCGGGGGCTGCCTCGCCCTACCTCAAGACAGAGGAGCGGCTTTGCAGAACGCCCCCGCTGCGTGGGCGGCGGGTCTCAGGAGATTAGCACGCCGGGACGTCCGCATTTGCGGGGCCGGTTAGACTTACGAACAAAGCGCCAGCGAGCTGGCGGCCTACCCGGCCGGGATGCGGAAACGCGTCCTCGCTCGGGTCGCGGGGTAAACCCGCTCCTACAATTATTTTCTCTCGGGCTTCTTTTCCGTCTTTACGGATTTTTTCTCGGCGGGCCCCGGCAGTAGAAATTCAAGCG
>JAZKEV010000089.1:10492-15715 GCA_040386765.1 Verrucomicrobiota bacterium
GCTCCCGGATGGATCGTGATATCCACTTCCGTCTTCGCTTCGATCCGCTGCGTGCCGTCGTCGACGCGCATGTCGCACGCGGTGTTGACGCGCAGCTGGATGCTGCGACCACGGCGCGTATTGAGATTGCGAACGCGGGGGCCGTCGCGCAGCCGCGCCTTCAACGCCTGTAAGAGGTGGTCGCGCTGGCGGGAGGTGGCGGTGACGATATCGAAACGTCCGTCGGAGGGACTCGCTTTGGGGGCCAGTTCCACGCCTGGGCCGGCGCGCCGGATATTGAGCACTTCGAGCAGAAGAAATTCATTGGAGGCATCGCGGCCGTCGATGGTGAGCTTGGCGTGGAGCGGGTGCATCTCGTGCGCGAGCGCGGCGGCGACACAGACATCACGATGCAGTTTATGCCTGGCCTTCTTCAGTTCGTAGGAGGCGATGTCGTCGATGTCGTCGATCACAGCGATGGAGCGGCTGATGAGGCCGATGCCCACGCCCTCCACAAAATAGCGCTTGCCCCACAGGCCGGTGATCTGGCCGACGTCGAAGGGATGGCGGACAAGGTTCCCCCAACCGGCGACGATCTCCTGCGGAGTCCCATGGAGGCCGAAGGAGCGGACAATATTATTGGCGGTGCCAAGCGGCAGCGGCGCGATCATCCGGTGGCGACCCAGCAGAGCGAGGGAGGCTTTGCGGATCGCGCCATCGCCGCCCGCGACGATCACGAACTCGCCGTGATCGAGAATCTCGGGGTTGGCGAGGCCTTCCTTCAGCTCCACGTAGGTGGGCTCGAAGCCCGCGTGGCGGACCAGGCGCATGACTTCCTTGCGGGCCCAACCTTTCTTCCCGGCCTTTTCATTGTGGAGCAGGATGACTTCCATGGAGGTGGGGTCAGACAGAGGGGAACCAAGGTCGTTCGCAGCGGACGAGTGGTTTCCCATGCGTATTCTTATTTCCAACGACGATGGCATTTACAGCCCGGGGCTTGCGGCGCTCGCCGAAGTCGCTTCGAAGTTCGGCGAAGTGCGCGTGGTGGCACCGGATGTAGAGCAATCGTCGATGAGCCATGCGATCACATCGTCGCGTCCACTCTCGTATCGGCGCACGCCCATCACGCGCTTCGAAGGCGGCAAGATCGAATCCTATCGGGTCAACGGCACGCCGGCAGATTGCGTCGCGTTGGGTGTGCATAATTGGGACGGCATTGAAGTCGTGCTCTCCGGCATCAATCTCGGGACGAACCTGGGCAGCGCGGTGTGGCACTCCGGCACGCTTGCCGCGGCAAAGCAGGCGGCGTTGCTCGGGCTGCGGGGTATCGCCTTCAGCACGCCCACGACTGATACGGAGCCTGATTTCCCGGCGCTCAAGCCATGGGTCGAGAAAGCGCTGGGGACGCTGCTGGAGATGAAAAATCTCCCGCTCGTAAACGTGAATATCCCCGTGAAGCCGCAGGGGGTCTGCTGGACGCGGCAGGCGATCCAGCACTACGACGGCAAAGTCGTGCCCGCGAACGATCCGATGGGACGACAGCATTTCTGGTACACGGTGGTGCCGATCGAAAAAGCGGAGGAAGGCACCGACCGCTGGGCGATGGGGCGGGGGTTTGTGTCCATCACGCCGCTGCGGCTCGATCTTACGGATGATGCGCTGCTGGAGCAGGAGCGCACGCGGTTGGGATGCACCAGGGAAGGGTTGCCGAAAGGCTGACGCTTTTGCCCGAAGCCCAAACTGCGATCACGGGAACTTGGCGGGCTCCGAAAAAAGCCGATAGACCTTCCGCCTGAAGGCGGAACTACGAACCTAGTATGGGGTTCACAGTGTGGGATGCGGCGGAACCTCTTCCGCTTCTCCGCCACCATGTTCTGAGATATTCATGCCGTTTACCGATCCGCAAGGAGTTCCCGCCTCTACCTACCGGTTGCAGCTCCGAAAGGAATTCCCTTTCGCCGAGGCGAGCCGGGTGCTGCCGCATCTCCATGCGCTGGGCATCAGCCATTGCTACTGTTCGCCGATTCTCATGTCGGCGCCGGGCAGCACGCACGGCTACGATGTGAGCGATTATCACCGGATCGACACCGAGCTGGGCGGGCACAAGGGCTACGCGGAATTTGTGGCACAGGCGCGCGCGCTGGGAATGGGCATCCTGCTCGATTTCGTGCCCAATCACATGGGCATCCAAGGCACGTCCAATCGCTGGTGGCAGGATGTGCTGGAGTGCGGACTCGCATCGCCGCACGCAGACTTCTTCGACATCGACTGGGGCGAGGATGAGCAGATGGGGCCGGCGCGTATCCTCGTGCCGATCCTCGACACCCACTACGGCGTGGTGCTGGAGGCGGGGCGGTTTGCGATCCGGCACGACGGTGCGAAAGGAACATTTGCGACGCACTACGAGGATCTGCGCTTTCCGCTACGGCCGGAAACCTATGCCGAGATACTGGCCGCTGCAGCCGCGCGGGACGGCCTTGCGGTCGAGGCTCGAACGGCGCTGGAAGAGATCGCGGCAGGATTTCGCGCCCTGACGCGCGGGCCCGACGGTGCGATCGAGCGACGAATCCGCGACGAACTCAAGCGCAAGCTGGCGGAGACGTCGCGTGCGCGCGCCGATGTGACCGACGCCATCACCGCCGAACTGGCCGCGATCAATGGCGTGGGCGGCGAGCCGCGCAGCATGGATCGACTCGATGGCATCCTCGGTGGCCAGCACTACCGGCTCGCCCATTGGAAGACGGGCGCTCACGAGGTGAACTACCGGCGTTTCTTTGCCATCGATACGCTCATCGGCCTGCGAATGGAAAATCCGAAGGTGTTTGAGGAAACGCATGGGCTGATCGGTGGGCTGCTGCGGGCCGGGCTCGCGAATGGCCTGCGCATCGATCACATCGACGGGCTGCGCAATCCGCTGGAGTATCTCGAGCGGTTGCAGGCGCTGGCGCTGCCCGAGGGCGCGGCAGCGGCGAATCCGCTCTATGTGGTCGTCGAGAAAATCCTCGGCGAGCACGAGGAACTGGACGGCGCGTGGCCGACGCATGGGACGACGGGCTACGAGTTCATCCCACAGCTTTCGCAGATCTTCGTCGATCCGGGCGCGGAGCAGAAGCTCACGCGGCTCTACACGGAGTTCACGGGGCGGCATGAGACCTTTGGCGATGTGGTCTATGCCAACAAGCGCCACGTGCTCGAAGAGATGTTTGCCAATGCGGTGACGCATCTCGGCCATCAGCTCGCGGAGCTAGTGACGGCGGACCGGCGCTGGCGCGATCTCACGCGGCACGAGTTGGTGGTGGCCATCCGCGAGATCATGGCGGGTTTGCGGGTGTACCGCATTTATCGGCGGATGAATGCGCAGTGCCGGCCGGAGGATACGCGGGAGATTGAGCGCGCCTGCACCGAGGCGTTGCGGAGAAACACGAGCCGCGATGCGCAGCCCTTTGAGTTCGTGCGCGATCTGCTGATCGGGCGGTATCCGCCGCCGTCGGCTTCGGCGGCGTTTCGGCGCAGCTTGTGGAAGTGGGTGCTGACGTTTCAGCAGTACACCGGCGCGGTGATGGCAAAGTCGGTCGAGGACACCGCGTTTTACGTCTACAACCGTTTCGTCGCGCTCAACGAAGTGGGCGGGCACCCGGCGGTCTTCGGCGGCACGCCGACGGATTTCCACGCGGCCAATGCCCGCCGCCGCGACACTGCGCCGCACTGCATGCTCGCGACCTCGACGCACGATACGAAGTTCGGCGAGGATGTGCGTGCGCGGCTTTACGTGCTTTCGGAAATACCCGATGAGTGGGCCGACTGGGTGGCGGAGTGGAGCGCACTCAATGCGCGGCACAAGACCAACGTAGACGACCGGATGGCGCCGGATGCGAATGAAGAATACCGGCTCTACCAGACCTTGATCGGCTGCTGGCCGATGGAACCCTTTGAGCCGGACGACACGTTTCGCCAGCGCATCCGCGAACACGTGCGGAAGGCGGTCAACGAGGCCAAAGTTAACACGCACTGGCAGCACCCCAACGAGCGCTGGCTCGAGGCGTGCGACCGCTTTGTGGATGCGGTGCTCACGCCGGCGAGCGGGCGGTCGTTTCTCGCGAGCATCAAGCCCAAGGCTCAGCGGCTCGCGCGCCTCGGGTTGACCAACTCGCTCGCCCAAGTTGCATTGAAGATCACCTCGCCGGGTGTGCCGGACTTTTACCAAGGCACGGAAGGTTGGAATCTCACGCTCGTCGATCCCGACAATCGCCAGCTCATCGATTGGAGCCCGGCTGAGGGTGCGCTGGCCGCCGTGCGCGGGGCCAACTGGCGGCAACTCCTGCGCGGCTGGAAAGAGGGCGGCATCAAACTCCGCCTTACACAGGATCTGCTGCGCTTCCGCCGGGAGCGACTGGAGGTCTTTCAGCGGGGAGATTACGAACCTATCGCGGCGACGGGTCAGTTTGCCGAGCGGGTGGTGGCGTTTCGGCGGAAGCTGGGGAATGAAGCCGTGCTTGCGATCGTCCCGCGACTCACGTCTTCGCTGGGCGCGCCTCCGCTTGGGCTCGTCTGGGAGGATACGGCGCTGCCGCTGCCGGCGGCGAAGCACGGCTGGCGCGATGTATTGACGGGTGACGAATGGGCGGCGGGCGAGTCGATCGCGGTCGGCGAGCTGTTTCGCACCTTGCCGCTGGCGGTCTTGCACGCGCGGGCAGGCTGAGGTTCCGCGTTGCCAAATGGGCGGTAGGGTGGCGGGCTTGGGCTTCGGTCCGGTTTTACCCCACTTACCTCATGTGCATCCGTTTTGTTGATACGCGAGCGGCCGCTTTTGCCGCGCTCGTTGCCGTCGGCACGCAGCCGATGTTCGCCCAGGCCGTTACGCCCACGCCGCCCGGCGTCACGCCGGAGCCGGTCGTGGAGATGAGCCCGTTCTCCGTCAACACGAGCCAGGATGTCGGCTACTCTGCGGAGAACACGCTCGCGGGCAGCCGCCTCAACGCGAAGCTCCGCGACACCGCGGGCTCCGTGTCGGTGTTTACAAAAGAGTTTCTCGACGACCTCGCGATCACCGATCTCTCGCGGCTGCTCGAGTACACGGTGAATTCCGAGATGGACACCAATGCCTGGCAGGCGGGCTCGGGGCAGAATCCCAATATCACGGGCGAAATCCTGCTCAACCGCACGCTGGTGCGCGGCCTGGCTGCGAGCCAGGGCATCGATTATTTCACGAGCATCACGAATCCCGATCCCTATCGCGTCGGGCGC
>JAZKEV010000089.1:15725-24583 GCA_040386765.1 Verrucomicrobiota bacterium
TCGAGGATACGCGCGGGCCCAACTCCATCCTGTTCGGGGTCGGCGCGCCGGGCGGCCTGCTCAACCAGACCTCGAAAGTCGCGGTGACGCATGGCAACAGCGCCAACATCCGCTACGGCTTTGGCTCATGGGACCGCAGCCGCGTCGAGCTCGATGCGAATCGCGTGCTCATCAAGGACAAGCTCGCGGTCTCGGTCGCAGCCGTCGATCAGGAGGCCGGCGGCTGGCGGCAATTCGATTTTCAGGACAAGGAGCGGGTCTTCGGCTCGGTGACGTATCGCCCGATCCGCACGCTCACCCTGCAGGCGATGGCCGAGACCGGTCGCGACCAGAGCGCGGTGATGAAGACCCTGCCGCCCGGCGACGAGGTGCTCGCGTGGTACGACAATCGCGCGGCGCGCGGCGTCTCGGCGGTGACGGTTACGCCCGTGAATGCCGCGCCGACCGCGGCGATGGTCGCGATGGGCATTGTGGCGCGCAACGGCAACTTCGGCGGGCAGAACCGCCGCGCGACCTTCATCGAAAACGACGGCACAGTCTTCGACGCGGTCGGCACCTACATCACCGGCAGCTACAACAATGCCGCGGTGCGCGCGCCGGACGGCACGCCCGGCACCACCGGCTCGGCGCTGGTGCTCAACGACACGAGCCTCTACCCGCGCTGGGCCAATGCCGGCGGCCCCGGCATGTATCGCAAGCAAAAGCTGCACAACTGGACGGTGACGGCCGACTGGCAGCCGACGAAGAACCTCACGCTCAATCTTGCGCAACACTATCAGCAGACCGATCTCACCAGCCGCATCCAAGTGGGCGCCGATCCCGTGATGCGCGGCGATCCCAACCGCACGCAGGGTCTCAACGGCCCCGCCAATCCCTACGCCGGCCAGCTTTACTTCGACGGCAACTGGCGCGGCGATATCCACTATGGCGACTACCGCGAGTCGCGCATCTCGGCCTCGTATAATCTGGCGACCGGCCGCAAGTGGCTCGGCCGCCTCCGCGTCGCGGCGTCTGGCGCGACGTCGAAGCAGTCCGACCTGCACGCGCTCTCGTGGCTCTCGCTGGTGGGCGCGCCCTTCAACGCGGTGCCGACCAATGCCAACAACCGCGTAGCGGTGCGAAACTACGTCACCGAGGGCGACATTGGCACGTATCGCGTGGGCGACTGGCGTTCACTGCCATCGCAGATGAACTTTGGCGGGCGCACCTTCGACCTCGCGTTCATCAACGACGACGCCGGGGCCAACAACAGCGGCATGACGCAGAACATGGATTCGCTGGTGGGCGTGGTGCAGAGCTATTTCGGCGGCGACAAGCTGGTGACGACGCTGGGCTACCGCCTCGACAAGGTGGAGATCATCCAGCACGGCTACACCTTCGACCGGGTGCTGGGCGACGTGGTGACGCGCGATCCGGCGCTCAACACGGTCACAAAGCTGACCGCGAAGACGCTCTCGCTCGGCGGCGTGTATCACGTCACGCCGTGGTTCTCGCTCATCGCGAATCATTCGTCGAATGTCGGCGTGCCGCCCCTGGCGCGCACGATCTTCCCGCTCGGCAATCTCGCGCCGCTCTCCAAGGGCAAGGGCTCCGATATCGGCATCGGGCTCGACCTGCTCGACGGGCGCGTGAGCGCGCGGTTCGTCTACTTCACCGCCAGCGAGAAAGGGCGGATCACGAGCGCCGGCCTCGGTGGCGCGCCCGCGCGCAATGCCCGGGTGCTGCAGGCCTTCAACACGGTGCTGGTGGGCGCCGGCCGGCCCTACACGCAGAGCCAGTGGGACGAGATCGCGCGGCAATACAATCCGCCGGCCAACGCCATCTCGTCGGACTTCTACTCCGAAGGCTACGAGGCGCGCGTCACGACCAACATCACGCGCAACTGGCGGCTGGTCGCCAACTACTCCTATACCGACTCGGGCCGCGAGAATCTCGCGCTGGAGATGGTCGACTGGTATGGGCTCAAGCCCGCCGATGGCATTCGGCTGACGCAGGGTGTCCGGCAGGATGCGGCCGGCCTTTACGTGGCCGATGCCGCGGCCTTCGAGTCAGGTGGCACCGTTGCCAAGTGGATCGCGCTCGGCGCGCAGCACCCCGACGCCAATATCTCCACTCTCGCCACGGGCTCCAATGGCGTGACCGTGGCGCAGGAGATCTTCGATCTCGTCGACACGCTCAACGACGAGAAGGAACTGCAGGAGAAGCGCTGGGGCGTGCGCCCGCACAAGATCAGCCTCTTTACCGCCTATGACTTCAAGGAAGGGCGCTTGAAGGGCTTCACGGTCGGTGGCGGCTATCGCTGGCGGAGCACCAACATCATCGGCTCGGACGGTGCGGGCAACGAGATCACGGGACGCGTGATCGCGGCGGCGGATGCGATGATGGCGTACTCGATGAAACTGAAAGGCCTGCCGGGCCGGGTGCGCTTTCAGGTGAACGTCTCGAATCTCTTCGACAACACGGAGATCATTCCCGTGCGCATCTCGACCTCCGAGACCGCGCTCGATGGCTATATGTTGCCGGGTGGCCGGGGGCTGGCGTACAGCCGCTACGATCTGGTGGCGCCGCGGGAGTGGCGGTTTACGACGACGTATTCGTTTTGAGGGGGCGTGGGTGCCGGGCGGTGAAACTTACTTGTACTCCGAGAGGGGGATCGTCCGGCCTTCCTTTGCAGAGCGGCGGGCAGCGTCGAGGATCTTCATGGTGATGAGATTGTTTGCGAGCGAGCTGGGGTCGTCGACGGGGTCTTGGCCGGTGCGGATCGTCTCGGCAAACCAACGCAGTGGCACGCGGCGCTCGGGCTTGGCCTGGCGGGACTCGGTGGGTTTGCGGCCTTCGCGGAAGGTATAGTCGCGGTCGTTGATCGTGGCGATCGTGCCGCGCTCGCCGTAGAGCGTGACGTCCTTCCGGTTGAAGGGCCAATGCCACGAGCCGACGACGGTTACCTGGAGGTCGGGATACGTGAGCTGGATGACGGAATGATCGTCGCAGTCGGGATAGTTGACGGGATCGAAGCGCGAGGTCTGTGCGGTGACGCTGAGGGGCGCGCGATTGCCGAGCCACCAGGTGGCGAGATTGGCGCCATAGCACCCGAAATCGAAGAGCGCGCCGCCGCCCGCGCGGACCGGGTCGCGGAGCCAGGAGAGAAATTCCGGTGGCGACTTGATCGCGACCGGGCCCTCGTGGCCGGCGTGAGCATAGATCTGGCGGAGCGGCCCGAGCGGGCCGGAGTTGCCCAGCAGCTGGCGCACTTCCTCGAAGGTCGGGTACCAGCTGGTCTCGTAGTTGGTGAGGACGAGCGTGCCGTGCTGTTTCGCGAGCGCGGCCATCTCGGCGGCGTCGGCGTAGGAGACGGCGAGCGGCTTCTCGACGATCACGGGGAGTTTGCGGGGCGCGGCGGCGCGCACAATCGGCAGGTGATCCTGCGTGGTTGAAAAGGCCCACACGGCCTCCGCGCCGCTCTTGGCCATCGCCTCGGCGAGATCGGTGTAGCGCGTGATGCCGGCGAGCTTGGGATTTTTCTGATACTTCGCCCACGCGGCCTCATCGCGCTCCCAGACGCCGACGATGGTCCTCGTCGCCGCATCGGCCTGGCGGAGAAAGCCGTTGGCATGGCCATGGACCACACCTGCGAGCAGCACGCGCAATGGGGCAGGGGAGGGCGACTTTTCCGCGGCGTGCGCGGACGATGAAAAGACTACAGCGAAGAGCAGCGATAAAAGAGGGCGCAGCATAAGGGGAACGACGGTAAGACGAAGAGCGGGCGGGAGAGAAATTTAACGAGGCAGGCCTATATTAGCGGCGTGTGGGGGAATTTGACCGGGGCGTACGCAACCGCATGGCGAGTGTGTTATTAAAATGTAAACTTTAGTACGATACCGTAGTTTTACCTGTTGGCGGTCGCCGCAGTGTTGGTTTTGTAGCGCGCGAAGATGTCTCGAAAACGAAAACTCCGTCGTAAGACGCCTACGGATGCAGAGCTGCTGAAGCATGTGACCGATCCTGGTATCACCAAAGCCGTGGTGGTTGCGGGCTGTCTACTAGCGGTGATTATCGCCGGGCTGTGGTATCTTCTGAGGGGGCGTTTATAGTGCTGCTATGCGGGGGGGTGTGGGTTTGCGCGCTCGCTGGCTCGTGTGCGTTAACGTCAATCTTTCTCGTCGGAGCCTTTCTTGCCTTTGCCGGCTTTACGCGAGCCGCGCTCGGCGATGGGAGGCAGCGGGCCGCCGCGGGTCTTGAGCTCGGCGTCGCAGAGGTCACGCATGGTTTTCAGCGCGGCGGTGTGGGCGGGATCAGTGGCGAGATTCTTGAGCTGATCCGGGTCCGCTTGGAGATCGTGGAGGAATTCGTAGGCGGGTGACTGGTCGAAATAGCGGGCGTAGACGAAGCGGTCGCCGCGGATGCCTTCCCACGTGAGCGTGGGCGGCAGGTCGACGTGCTCGCAGAAGAAGTGGCGGCGCCAATCGGAGGGGGCTTTGGTTTCCTGCACGAGGGGGCGGAGGCTGCGGCCTTCGTAGACGCTGGGTTTCTCCGCCCCCGCCCAATCGAGGAAGGTCGCGGGCAGGTCGAGATTGAGCGCCATGGCATCGACGACGCGGCCGCGCTGGGCCTTGGGCAGGCGGGGGTCGTACACGACGAGCGGCACGCGCGGCGAGTCCTCGTAGTGCGACCACTTTCCCTGAAAGCCGCGGTTGCCGAGATAGTAGCCGTTGTCGGCGCTGTAGACGATGATGGTATTCTCGGCGAGGCCCGCGGCCTCGAGCGCGGCGACGACGCGGGAGACGGCGTGATCGATGCCGCTGATCATCCGGAAATACGCGCGGACATTGGCCTGATATTTCTCGGGCGTATCGTAGCTCCAGAAGAAGCGCGTGCGATTGATGGACTCCTTCAGGAAATCGGGATGGCGCTCGTAGATCGCGGGGTCGCCGAGGCGGGGCGGCGGGATGGTGACGTCTTCGTACAGGCCATCGACCGAGGGCGGCCACGGGTAGTGGCCGATGCCCGGGCGGCGGTCGTTGTCCTCGGCGTGCGAAGCGTTGAAGCAAAGGTTGAGGAAAAACGGCTTATCCTTCGTCTGCTCCTGGATGAAGGCCACGCCGCGGTCGGCGACGAGGTCGGTTTCGTGACGCTTTGTGCCATCGGGGAGCGTCTTGAAATACGGGTTACGCGTGATCGCCTCGTAGCGGTCGTACTGCTTGGCGGGCTCGAAGCCAGGCGGGGCGATAAGGTGCCACTTGCCGAAATAGCCGGTGCGGTAGCCGGCGGCGCGAAGTGGGAGCGGGTACATCGTGGCCAGTGCGCGCGGCTGCACGGTGGACATCGAATTCCGCATCACATGGGAGCGCGCGGTCTGGCCCGTAAGGATCACGGCGCGGCTCACCCAGCAGACGGGTGTAGTGACAAAAGCATTACGAAAGCGCACGCCGTCGGCGGCGAGCCGGTCGATGGCGGGGGTGCGCACGATGGGGTGGCCGGCGCAGCTCAGGGTATCGTAGCGCTGATCGTCGGCGAAGAGGAAGACGATGTTGGGTTGCGTGGCGGCGGGTGCGCTCGCGCATAAAGCAGACGCGAGCAGCAAGAGGGTAACGAGGCGGGGCATCGCGCGATAATCGCGGAAGGAATGGAGCGTTGCCAATGGCGTTTTCACCGTTGTTGATGGTGATCCACCCACGATCCCCATGACACTCGCTGAGGTAATGTCCGAGCTGGAGGCCAAGGCCAGCGAATCGACGAAACGGACGCTGCTCAAACATGGCGCCAGAGAGCCGTTTTTCGGCGTAAGGATCGGTGACATGAAGCCGATCCACAAAAAGATCAAAGGCGACCAGAAGCTCGCGCTGCAGCTCTACGCGACGGGCAATGGCGACGCGCAGTATCTTGCGGGCATGGTGGCCGACGGAAAGCAGATGACCGCCGCGCAGCTCCGCAGTTGGGTGAAGACGGCCAGCTGGAAAATGATCTCGGGCACGACGCTCCCCTGGGTGGCCTCGGAGCATCCGGATGGGGTGGAGCTTGCGCTTGAATGGATCGACTCGCCGAAGACGGGCGTGGCGCTGGCGGGCTGGAATACCCTCAGCGCGCTCGCCGCGATCGTACCCGACGAAGAGCTGCCGGTGAAGCAATATGGCACGCTCCTCGACCGGGTGGCGAAGGCGATGCCCAAGGCCGATGACGAGGTGCGGTACGCGATGAACGGTTTTGTGATCGCATGTGGCACCTACATCGCGCCGCTGGGCGAAAAGGCGATCGCGACGGCCCGGGCGCTCGGCCAGGTGGAGGTGGATATGGGCGATACCGCCTGCAAGGTGCCGGAGGCGGAAAGTTACATTTTGAAGGCGCGTCGGGGCGCGCCGGTCGCGGCCAAGCGGAAGACGATCCGCTGCTGAAAGGAAAAGGCGGACCCGCTGCGAAAATATTTCCGAAGACCTGTCCGGAATCCACCGGATGGTTCGTTGGAATAGTGAAAGCACTCGCTGGCTGCGATGGTCGTGGCGGGCGAAACACCTCATATGTCAACTGCCACACAATCCTCCGCCCAGACAAAATCGTCCGCCGTGAAGCCCGTACAGGACGGAATGCACACGGTCACCCCTCACCTCGTTTGCGCCGGCGCCGCCGACGCGATCGAGTTCTACAAGAAGGCCTTTGGCGCCACGGAAGTCGCGCGGATGCCGACGCCGGACGGCAAACTCATGCATGGCTCGGTGATGATCGGCGACTCGATGGTCATGCTGGTCGACGAGTTTCCCGAGATGGGCTGCCTCGGCCCCAAGGCTCGCAACGGTTCCTCGGTGACGATCCACCTCTCGGTGCCCAACGTCGATGAATTCTATGCCCAAGCCGTGAAGGCCGGCGCGATCGCCCGCATGCCGGTCCAGGACATGTTCTGGGGCGACCGCTACGGCCAGGTCGAAGACCCGTTTGGCCACTCGTGGTCGATCGCGACGCACGTCAAGGACCTCACGCCTGCGGAGATCGCGGAGGCGGCGAAGGGGGCTTGCTGCGGCTGAGGTGTGGGCGTTGCGGAAAAACGGCTGCCACCGATTGCACGGATATCACGGATTTCGTCATCCGTGGGATCGCGTGTTATCTGTGGCGGCTTTTAAATTTAAAGTCGGCGGGGCTTGCGCATCCCGAGGGCGCGGCGGCTTAGGGATAAGCCGCCCTACCTTCGAGCAGGACGAAGTGCGTCGCGATCATGGCGAAGTCGTCGGTGAGGTCGTACTGGGGCCAGCAGGCACGGTGAATCTCCCGAAAGTGCTCCGCGCTCGTGCAACATTCTCCGCGCCACAACTTCTCCGGGATGTTGCCGAAGGTGAGCGGGTAGACCTCCGTGATGCGGATGACGCAGCGCAGCTGGCCGCGCAGGTCGTAGACGTCGATGAGGTCGCTGATCTCCATGCAGCCGTCGTCGAATTCACCCGTTGCGGTGTAATACTCGTCGGCCTTGCAGACGGTCGCGGTTTTGTGGCCGCTGAGGATCTCGTGCACGAGCGAATCGTCGTCGGGATGCGCGCCCCAGAATTGGGTGCGTTTGCGGCGGGCGGGGGTCATGCGAAGTTGGGCGCGACGAAACGCCGCGCCCGATCAGAGTCGAAACAGCTTCCTGGCGTTTTCGAAGAGGATCTTCCGCTCGGCGGCTTTGTTGGGGGAGAATTCGCGGATCTGCGCGATCTGGCGGATGCCAGAGCAATCTTTGGGCAGGCCCGTGTTGTCGGCGCAGTCGCTGCCGTAAAGGAGCTTGTCCGGGTGGCGCGCGAAAAAGGCGCGGGCGTGGTCGGGGTCGCGCTTGAAGGCGTTTTCACCCGAGCCGGCGGAGAGGTCGGCGAACATATTGGGGTAGTCGCTGAGGTAGCGGTCGGTGAGGCCGCCGGGCGTCACCTTGCCGCGCGGGTAGAGGTTCTTGATGCTATCGGCGTTCGATTTGTCGATGTTGGCCCACCACGTCTGCGCGTGCCCGATGAAGTTTACCTTGGGGTACTTCGCGAGCATGGTGTGGAAGCGGTCGAAGCCGTGGTTGTAGCTGCCGACCTGCCAGTGCATGAGGATGGGCACGTTGTACGTCTGCGCGAGCTGGTAGAGCTTCTGGCTCTCGGGCGAGTCGCACTCGACGCCGAATTTCTGCTCGCCGATCACGACGGCGCCGAGCTTGAGGTATTTCTCGATGACTTCGACGGCGTCGGGTAGGTCGGGCACCTCGTTGGCTCCGAAGGCAAACTCGGTGGGATTCGCGCGCGCGAGCTGATAGGCGTCTTCGTTGGTGCTGACGGTGCCGTCGAGGCCGTTGGCCTTGCCCTCGAGGGTGGACCCGCGCACGAGCTGGCGGCCGGCGGGCAGGAGAATGGTCTTGGTGACACCCATGGCGCGCTGATGCGCGAGCAGCACCTCATGGGAACGGGCGGGGCCGGTCTGCTTGAAGGCGGCGTCGCGGGGGCCGCCGTAGTTGGTGTGCTGATGGATATCGATGATCGGTTCGGCGCGGGTGGCGGCGCTCGCTTGCGAGGCGAGATGGACGGAGACAAGCGCGGCGGTGGTGCCGGTCAGGAAGTCGCGGCGGGAAAGAGAGCGGGAGGAGTCCATGGCGGTAAAATGCCGAATCGCGGTGGAAATGGGAAGATGTTTGCCGGAGAGGCGCGCGCTTAGCGTGCTTTCATAAAATCCGCTGCCACTGATGGCACAGGTATCACGGATTTCTTCATCGGGGCCCTCGATGTTATCGGTGCGTACGAAGGCGGCAGGGTGTTCGTTCCCGTGGATTCTTCGCTGCGCTCAGAATGACAAACCATTTTGAAAACACACTCTAACACTACTCCGTTAAGTAGTACTTGAGTGATTTGGTTGCGATGGTCATCGTG